>JAKANS010000189.1 GCA_021823625.1 bacterium
ACGTTACGGCTCGGCGACAGCGTGGTCAGGGACAACCGCTCACCGCCCCCAAGCGACCCGCCCCTGGCCCGAATCACCCCGGCCGGAGCCCGCGGGCTGTGCCGGCCGGCTTATTCCCCGGATCGGACCCCCTGGGGATGCTGCGGAGCCAAGTCAAGCGCCTGCGGCGCCGGGCCGGGCCCGAACCCAAGCCCGACTCCTCCTCGCCCTTGGCCGAACTCGGCAAGCGGTCACTGCCCGGGACGCGATGAATTGGTTTGCCCCTTGTGGCTACAGCTTTTGTTGAAATGCTCTGGGTGATCAGTGAAGGTCGCCAAGTCAGTGTCGTCGTTCGGAGGACGACCGGCGCGCGAGCGGCGCGCTCTCGGAAGAGCTGAGGTGACTCGGTTGTGCTGGGGGCGTCTGCCGCCCGGCTGCGGGCTTCGCACCAGTCAAACACTGTTGGCCTCACCGCTGAGCGTCAGTTCGACTGTAGCGATGGCGGCACCGTGTAGTTCCACCCGCGCGGCCGCCTGAACCAACTTTCCCATCCGGCCGGTGACTGCGGCTTCGATGCGCAACGTTTCGCCCGGCTGCGTGCTGCCGAGGATCTTCACGCCTCGCAGAGCCGTCAGTTTCAGGCCTGCCAGCGGCGGGATGGCCGGATCGCTTTGGGCCACCACGCCGGCAAGCTGCGCCGCGGCTTCAATCAACAATACGCCGGGCATGAGCGGGTCGCCGGGGAAGTGGCCGCGGAGGAACGATTCGTCGCCGCGCAACGTGTACTCGCCCACGCCGCGCTTGCCCGGATCGAGTTCCAGCAGGCGGTCCAGAAAACGGAATTCCGGTCCGTGCGGGAGCTGGCGCAAAGCTTCGGCGAGCAGGGCGGGATCGGTCACGGTCATGGCGCGGGTTCGGTGACTTTGAAATCCGCGTCGATGGGCGGCGCGAAGCGGGCGTCGTCCAACGCCGGATTGACCTGCGCCGCGCGGTAATCGTTGCGCAGGGTCGAGCCGTCCGGAAAGCCGACCTGCGTGGCCAGAAGGCTGAAGTCGTTCGTGGCCAGGCTGACCTGGATTTCCGGCAGGAAATGACGCGTGGCGGCGGCGCGCGGTTGGAGCGCGACCACGTAAGTTGCGTTGGTTTCGGTCACCGACGCGATCCGGAAACGGCTTTCGAGTTCCGCGCGGCTGCGGGGAAAACCGGCCTCGAGCAAGGCGAGCGCGTCCTTCCACGGCTTGGGCTGGCTGCCGCCCAAGCTGTAACGCTCGGCACGCTTGAGGCGCGGGTAGGCGATCACCAACTCATCTCCGCGCCGCGCCGCCACGGTTTGGGGCGGATCGCCGAGTTCCCAGCGAAAGCGGTCCGGCAGCGCCACCCAGATCCGGCCGGTGGTTTGCAGCGGTTGGCTGAGCGCCTTGAGCGTGCGTGTCTGGGTGAACTTCGCCGACCAGGTGTGGAGGTTTGTCTGCGATGCGAACCAGCCGGCCAGCACGGCATCGGCGTCGAGCGCGCGGAGCGCGAGCGTGGGAGCGAGCACCAGCGCCGCAATCATGAGCGGGCGAGCGCCGATTCGAACGGGCTTGAGCGCGAAGCGATTCATGGTTTGGGGGCCGGCTGGGGGTCGGGCCAGACCGGGACGAAATGGTACCACTGGTCCGCGTGCTCGCGGATGATCGGCTCGAAGGCGCGCAGAATTTCCTGGGTGAAGGCTATGCGGCCCGCGCGGCTGCCGAGCGTCTCACGGTCGTAAGCGAACTCCGGCAAGACGTGCGCCGCATAGCCTCGCGGGGTGCGCGGCAGAGAAACGCCGAGCACGGCGCAGCCGGTGGCGCGGGCCAGTTCGGCCGCAGCAATCGAGGCCTTGAACGGCCGGCCAAACAATTCCACGGTCACGCCACTCGGCACCGGCGGACGGTCCACCAGGATCGCCACGGTCGCGCCTTCCTGCAGGCGCTTGATGACTTCCACGAACGCGAAGGCATCGCGGCCGATGACGAGCGTTTCGATGCCCCACCGGGCGCGGGAAGCCTGGCGCAGTTCGGTGAAGCCGTCGCCGGGTTCGGCCTGGGTGATCACCAGCAACCGGACCCCGCGGGCGGAGAGCAGCGGTCCGCCCAGTTCCCAGTTGCCCAGATGCGGCGTCACCAACAGGACGCCGCGTCCGCGCGCCTGCGCCGTCTCGAACATTTCCCAGCCACTCAGCTCGCAGAACTGACCCGCCACGTCCAGACCGGCCTCGAAGCGCCAGAGGTCGGCGAGTTTGCACGCGAACTGCGCAAACAGCCGGCGGGCCAGGTGCTCGGCCTGCGCGCGGTCGCCCGCGACCACGGGCAGGAGGTTCTCCACCGCGATCTCGCGCCGGTCCCGATGCAATTGGCGATAGACCGCCGCCCCGATCCGCGCCAAGCCAGCGAGCAGCCAGGCCGGCAGCACGCGAACCACGAGCAAGGCGGCGCGCCACAGCTCGGAGCGGTAGAACTTGGACGGCGATCCCGCGACGCCGTTTCGGGTGCCGTTCGCAGGCTGGCTCATCGAAGCGCTCACAGCCGACGCGTCATTGCCCGCCGGTGCGAGCGGCAGGCGCGAAGCAAGTGCGGCGTCCGGCGTGGCGGCGGCGGTGGTGACCAGCGGTTGCACCGCGAACGCTTGCCACCAAGCCGGCAGAAGGTAAAGCGCCGTCAAAAAAACGCAGGAGATGCCCACGGCGCAAATCTGCCCAAGGCTGGCGAGGCCGGCGTTGCCCGACCAGTACAGCGACCCGAACCCGGCGATGGTTGTCGCCGCGCACAGAAAAATCGCCTTGCCGGTGACGCGGCGCATGGCGCGGGGGTTCCCGCCATGACGCCGCAGCGCGAGTTGGACGTGGAGGGTGTAATCCACGCCGGCGCCGAGCATGAGTGGCAGCGCGGTCAGGTTCATCAAGTTCCAACTCCAGCCCGCGCCGCGCATGATCGCCAGCAACACCAAAAAACTGAGCCCGAGCGTGACGCCGCTCAAGACCACTTCGGCGGGCCGACGGAAGGCCACGGCCAGGCAGCCCGCCAACAGGGCGATCATCGCCAGCAACAGCCAGCCCACGCGGCCTTCGACGCGGTCGAGCAAAGCCTCACCCAGTCGAGGCCAACTGGCGGCGCTGGCACCGACGTTTTCGATGGCTCGCCAGAGTCCGTCGGGGACGCTCGCATCGGACGGCAACGCGAGCGAACTCAGCGCGAGCCAGCCGTCGCCGTCTCGGGCGATCGACTTGTCCAGCAGCCAGCGGCACGCGGCGTTGGTGGGCCAGAAGGGCGGCGACGCCACCGACCAGTCGCGCCAGGCTGCGAGCATGGCATCGGCGAGCGTCCAGGCCGCGGGCGTGAAGCCGGCGTTGGTGACCGCGGCGCGGAGTTCGTCGGCGCGGTTGCCGAGTTCCGCGGCCAAGGCCTGGTTCGGGCGCTGCCGCTCGGGGCGCGGCCAGAGCGTCGCCGAGGAAGTGAAGGTCGCGTTGGTGAACCGCGCCAAATCCGCCTGGAGCCGTTCCAGCCGGGCGATGACTTGAGATTCGTCCCGGCCCGGAACGAGCACCGCCACCGGTTCGTTGCCGCGGCCGAGTTCCGCCTCCATTTCTTGGAGCGCGGTGGCGGCGGGGCTGTCCAGCGGTTGGAGCGGTTCGGTGCCGTGGTGCACCGGCGGCCACCCGCGGCCCAGGACAATCAGCGAACCGGCCAGCAAGACCGCCGTCGCCAGCCAGGCCAGGCGGGAACGCGTGCGCCTGGGAGGCGACTCGATTTCGCTGGTGGTCGCGTCGCACGCCGGGGCCACACGCAAGGCGACGAGCGGGAACGGGTACAACATCACCGCCGCGGCCAGCAGCACGCCCATCGCCACGAGCGTGCCCAGTTGCGACAATCCCGGCAGTCCGGCGAAATTCAGCAGGAAGAACGCGCCGCTGGTGGTGAGTGCCGACCACCAAATGCCGGGCGCGACTGTGCGGCGGATTTCGGCGAAGTTCCGTCCGGGGGTCGCCCGGGCTTCCTGGTAAAGCACCAGTGCGTAATCCACGCCCAGACCGAGCAAGACTGCCGCGAAGCCCAGGCTGACGACGTTCAGTTCGCCGAAAACCAGCCCGCCCAACGCCATCGTTGCGACCACGAGCGTCGCCAACAGCGCGGAAAGCCAGATGAGCGGCAGCCAGCGCCGGTGCGCCCACCAAAACAAGGCCGCGATGATCAAAAACGTCCCCGCCAGAGATTGTCGGAGGTCGTGCTCCATGCCGGTGGCGATTTCGGCGACGAACGCCGGACCGCCCGTGAAGTGCACCGCCACGTCGGGCGTGGTCTGAGCGCGCCATGTGGCGATCACGCTGCGAACTGCGTCCAGCCAATTTGCCGTTTCGCGGTAGTTGGCCAACTCCGCGCGCGGTCGCACGAACACCACGCGAAACGTGCCGTCCGCGGACGCGAACCACTCGCTGCCTTCGGTGAACGCGCCAGCCCCACGTCCCACGTCCGGCAGGTGCGTCAAGCCCAGCGGGTCGTAGCCCAGCCGGCCGAGTACTTCAGGCGACAGCGAAGTGGCGAGGTCTTCGCGGGCAGCGCGGAGCAGGGCACCAATTCGATCTGGCGCGAGCCGGTGCGCCATTTCCGCGAAGCGCTCCGGCGGCTCGTTCAACCAAAGCCACGCCAGCAACGTGCCGGTTTCGCGGGCGCTTTCCTGGAACGGTGGTTGCCAAAACGCGCTCGCGACGAGATTCGATTCGGCTCGCAGCGCTTCGGCCAACGCGCGCGCGGCGGCGGTCGCCCGGTCTGCGTCCGCGGCCCGCACAGTGACGATCAAGTCCCGCGCGGATTGGAAGTGCTCCTGGTAAAGCTTCAGGCCGCGCACCACCGGCAGGTCGGCGGGCAGGAGGTTCAGCACTTGCGCGTCAAACCGCAGGCGGATCAGGCCGGTCACCAACGGCACGGCCAGCAGCAGCCAAAGCCAGCGGCGCGACGGCGTGGACTGTTCACGCGGCGCAGTCACGGTCCGAGAAAACCTTCCAGCGTTTCGCCGGTGCGGATGTTCTCCAACCGCCAGCGGCCGTCGGCGAAACGCTCGCCGCGCCAGTCTGGGCCGGTCGATTCGCCGCGCAGGAGGCGGACGAGTTGGAACCAAACGACCGTCGGCGGGGGCGGATTATGACCGCGGCCGGACCGGCGCTGGAGCGGCAGTGCGAACTGCCAGGTTTCCCGGCTCTGCGTTGCGGATGCCAGCGTGACCGGCGGTTTGGCGAACTGGACGAACGCGCGGCCGTCGGGGTGCCGGGCCACCACGAGTTCGCCGGCGAGTTCAGTGGCTTGAGCCTGTAGCCGCCACACGGCTTGACCTTGACGGACCTGCCAACCGGGTTCGTTCGTGTCGAAATGGAGCGGCGCGGGCGTCTGGCAGCCGGCCAGGACGAGCAACATCCAGGTCAGCCCGGTGAGCCTGCCACCCAGTCGCCCACAGCGCGGCGCGCCGGCTGGCGGGCGAGGAAACCATTCGATGAATCGGGCGAGCACCGGCGGATTAACCGGGATTCCCCGGCTGACCGCAAGCGGCCGGTGCGAGCAGGCTTTCCGCAGCGCATTTGTCCAAACCACGCTGGCGCGCTTTACCTCGGTGGCTCCCGTGACCAAAGTGCTGAACTTGACGCACACATCTGTTCCAACCGACGGGCTGCCGAACCTTGCTCGCCGTGATCCGGGCCAGACGTCTGGCCCGGAATTGTACGCATCTGCACGGTTTGCCACGACAGTGATACGGTTTGACGGGAAAGTATAATTTTGAAACGGTTTGTGCTACCTGAGTAGCATTCAATGCAACCCTCTGATTTTACGGAGCGTAAGTCGGGCCGGCTGGTAAATCACCAGCGCGGTTACTGGGCATTCCTGCCCAATCCGCTGCCGCCACCGTTGGAGTTGACTTGGGAACTGGCGGGGCAAATCTCCGAGGCTGACCGGGGGTTGAGCGAGTTGGCGGGCATCTGCCGCACGTTGCCGAATCCGCACTTGCTTATCCGGCCATTCATGAGCCGGGAAGCGGTGCTTTCGAGCCGCATCGAGGGCACTCAGGCATCATTGTCGGACTTGTTCTTTTTCGAGGCTGCCCGGGCGTCGTCCTGGCCCGATTCGGATGTGCGAGAAGTGCGCAATTACGTGCGAGCGCTCGAGTTCGCCTTGAAACGTCTGGATGAGTTGCCGGTGAGCCTGCGATTGCTCCGCGAGATGCACCGGGAACTCATGCATGGCGTACGCGGTGAACACCTGACGCCGGGCGAGTTTCGGCGCTCCCAAAACTGGATCGGTCCAGCAAACTGTACTTTGAACGCGGCCAAGTTCGTGCCCCCTCCCCCGGAGGATCTGATGGACACCCTGGGCGAGTTGGAGAAGTTCATTCACGCTCCGTCGCCGCTGCCGCTGGTCGTGCGCCTCGCTTTGATTCACTACCAGTTCGAGGCCATCCACCCGTTTCTGGACGGCAACGGACGGATCGGCCGCCTGCTGCTCACATTGTTGCTCTGCTCGGAGAAAGTGTTGCCCCAGCCGATGCTTTACCTCAGCGCCTATTTCGAGCGGCAGCGCGCGGAGTATTACCGGCTGCTGCTCGCCGTCAGCCAGGACGGAAGATGGTTGGAATGGGTTTCTTTCTTCTTGCGCGGAGTGGCAGAGCAGTCGCGCGATGCGGTTCAGCGCTCCGAGCGTTTGCTCGACTTGTGGAAGAACTACCGCGCCCGCCTGCAGTCGGTCCGTTCCTCGGCCCTCACTCTCAGACTGGTGGATGAGTTGTTCAACCGGCCTTACCTCACTTTCAGCCGCGCCAAGGAAACGCTCGCGGTCACTTTTCGTGCGGCCCAACTGAACGTTCGCAAACTCCAGGAAGCAGGGATTATCGAGCCTATTCCCGGCATGGTTTACGGCCAGGTATTCGTCGCCCGTGGAATCTTGGACATCCTCGAGCCCGAGTCTGAACGCGGCGGTTCCCCGCCTGCGGCACCAGCCTGATTCTCGGAGCTTCGACTGCCGCTGCCCAAGAACAGGACAGACAAAAACGGCGAGAGTTATGACGCGTCGCCACGCAATGGACACCGCTTCCACCGGCGGCATCGTGTGCCCTCGAAGGGCGCGGTAGCCTCAAACGAGGCTGGGAACTCACTTGGACCTCCAATAGCTCGGAAGCGCGGTTTGATCTTGCCGCGCGAGGGCGGGGCACACTTCGCGGCAGTGTCGGGCGGGCGGGATTGTCTGCCCGTCGAGCTTCATCGCGTTGCCTGTCCGCCTTGCACGATCCGCTGCGTTGCGTTGGTCGCGATCGTCACCTTTGCCAGACCCGATGTGAGGTTGATGACTTCGCCGGCGCTGCGATTGCGTGACGATTCTTGAGGGAGCGTTGGAGACTGACTTGCGCCAGCCGGCGTGGAGGCGAACGGGACTTGCGGCGGTTCGCTTTTGTCGTGTTCAGCGACGGCAACGAACAACAGGTTGCGCCAAAGCAGCCCCGCCGCGAGCACGGTGGCGGCCAGAACCAAGGCAGGCAGCGCGCCGGCCAGAGACTCGCGAATCCGGATGGGCAGAGGCATCGGCACTCGACGGAGTGGGTTCAGGGCTGTTGCCCAGTTCGCGTCAGGTGTGGCGACGGGAGTGGCAACCCTGTTTCTGCCCGGCCCGACAGACGTTCGAGGCCGGTGACGTATTTGGAGCAGCGGGCCGATCGCCCGGGCAGGGCGTTGGTCACGTCCGCCGCTTGTTCGGCCGCTTCGGGAGCGTGTTGCAGAAAGCGCCGCGCGCGAAACCGCCGCTTCCGCTGGAGCAGCCCGCCGGCGCTAAGTGGGAAGTCCGGGTCATCGCCATCACCGGCCGATTTGCCTTGAGCGGCCGGCGGCCGGGTCAGACGTAGGCCAACGCCGTCGTCGAGAAACATCTCGGCGTCCCGGCCACCACGCGCAATTGGAACACCATCGAAGCGATTTGCGAAGTTTTGTCACCGCCGCGCTCCGGGGGAAAGCGGCGGTGAACGCGTCGCCATCGAAACGCTTCGCGATGTTCTAGGACGCGGGGCAAGCGCGACAGCGTCTGGAGTGCGGCAGTGACCCACGGTAACCCGTTCCTCGCAACCTTCGGCTTCGGGACGGAATCCCGTTGTCAGTTCTCGTGCCACTGCCCAAGGCACTTCACCGGCGGCTTACACCCTGCTCGCCACCAAGCAGACGTTGGTTCTTGAACGACACGACCGCTGCCCCAAGCCCAGATCGCCTCGTCGCGGCGCAGGCGTGCGCGCTGTTGTTCGGCAGCGTCAGCGGTAGCCGAATTGTCGAAGGCGGGCGTCGAAGTCGGCGGGCAGATCGGCCAGCGGCAGATTCTGCGCGCGAATCTGCGCGCGAATCTGCGCGCGAATCTGCGCGCGAATGGCTTGCCAGGATTCGTCCGAGCGAACGATGCTCCGCCCATGCAAACTTTCGCCCGCTCGCTGTTTCGCTTTTGCGCCTGCGCCCTGTTCGGTTGCGGCCTGGCAGTCGCCGGTGAAACGGTCTGGCTTTCCGACCTCGATCTTTCGGCGATGGAACAGGACTGGGGTACTCCCCACGCCAACCGGTCCGTGGACGGTCACCCGCTCGCCGTCGGCGGCCGGCGTTTCGAGAAAGGCGTCGGCACGCACGCGTCGAGTTCGTACCGCCTGAGCCTGGATGGCAAAGGCGAGCAATTCACGGCCTGGGTGGGCGTGGACGACGAGGTGGGGGATCGTGCCGGCAGTGTGGAGTTCCGTCTGGCGGGCGATGGCAAGACACTTTGGCAGAGTGGCCGGCTCCGCGGCAACGACGCCGCCAAGGAAGTGTCGGTCAATCTGCGCGGGGTGAAAACGCTGGTGCTGGGCGTGGACGATGGCGGTGATGGCATCAACTTCGACCATGCCGATTGGGCGGACGCGCGCTTCGTGATGACCGCAGGCAAGCCGGTGCCGGTGGCGGTGGCGCCCGAGCCCGCCGAGGTGCTCACGCCCAAGCCGTCGCCCCAGCCGCGAATCAACGGCGCGAAAGTCTTTGGCGTGCGCCCCGGCTCGCCCTTCCTGTACACCATCGCCGCGACGGGTGACCGCCCGATGACCTTCACCGCACGGAACCTCCCGGCGGGGCTGCATCTCGACCCGCAGTCCGGCCAGATCACCGGGGCGTTAACGGAACGCGGCACGCACGTAGTCACGCTGGAGGCCAAGAACGCGCTGGGCACGGCCACGCGTCCGCTGAAAGTGGTTTGCGGCGACACCATCGCGTTCACGCCACCGATGGGGTGGAACAGTTGGAACGGTTTCGGGTGCGACGTGACGGACGCGAAAGTCCGCGCGGCGGCCGACGCGATGGTCAGCAGCGGTTTGATCCAGCACGGCTGGACTTATATCAACATCGACGATTGCTGGCAGGCGGGTCGCGACGCGGACGGCAACATTCTGTCGAACCAGAAATTCCCGGACATGAAGGCGCTGGCGGCTTACGTGCATTCGAAGGGCCTGAAGATCGGCCTGTATTCTTCGCCCGGCCCAAAGACCTGCGCGGGTTACACCGGTAGCTACCAGCATGAAGCGCAGGATGCCCGCCGCTACGCGGAATGGGGTTTCGATTACCTCAAACACGACTGGTGCAGCTATGGCGGCATCGTGCGCAACCCGACGCTGGCCGACATGAAAAAGCCTTACCAGGTCATGCGCGCCGCGCTCAACGCCGTGCCGCGGGACATCGTCTTCAGTCTTTGCCAGTACGGCATGGGCAACGTGTGGGAGTGGGGCGCCGAGGTGGGCGGCAATTGCTGGCGCACGACGGGCGACATCACCGACACCTGGAGCAGCATGGCAGGCATCGGCTTCGGCCAGGCCGGGCATGAGAAGTTCGCCGGTCCGGGGCACTGGAACGACCCCGACATGCTCGTAGTCGGCTTTGTCGGTTGGAGCGCCGACGTGCGACCAACGCATCTCCGCCCGAACGAGCAGTACACGCACATCAGCCTCTGGTGCCTGCTGTGCTCGCCGTTGCTGATCGGCTGCGACATGACGCGCATGGACGATTTCACGCTGGGTCTGCTGACCAACGACGAAGTGCTCGCCGTCAGCCAGGATCCGCTCGGCCGCCAGGCCGGTCGCGTGGCCAAGGACGGACAACTTGAGGTGTGGGCGAAAGACCTGGAGGACAACAGCAAGGCGGTTGGCCTGTTCAACCGTGGTGACGCCGAGTCGATCGTCACCGCCAAGTGGTCGGATCTTGGCCTCGCCGGCAAGCGATCGGTCCGAGATCTCTGGCGGCAAAAGGATCTCGGGACTTTCACGGACGAGTTCTCGGCGCCGGTGCCGCGGCATGGCGTGGTGTTGGTGAAAATCGGCCCTGCGAACTGAGCGGCAGGCGTTTAGTCCAAGGTAGGGCGAGGCTCCTGCCGAGCCGATGCAGAAGCCAGAATCCTGAAGCCAGAAGTCGGAAGTCAGGGCTCAGCGGGAGCGTCGCCCCAACCGGTCAGGTAAGGCGGGCTATCCCCAGCCTGCTGCACAGCGCTGACGCCTCGACGGTGCGTACAGGGTGGCGCCCTGCCCAGCACATATTTGGTGGGGCGAGATTCCGTCGAGCCGTTCCAATCATTGCTGGCGCAAGCGGAAGAACCGCGTCTGGTCCGTCCAGACATTGGTTACCACGTACTGGCTGCCGAGGATGGCGGACGGGTTCGTAACCGGGATCCACGCTGGTGCCGACAAGCTGGGCGTGGTCTCGAGCGAGTAGCCGAAGGCAGTCGTCGGCCAGGAGAGCAGCGTTATGCCGGCACTGTTCGTGATAGACAGCGTCGGTGCCGCGAAGGTGTAGAACCGGAGCCCTTCC
>JAKANS010000190.1 GCA_021823625.1 bacterium
AAAGATGAGCCCACCGCATTGTTTGCCCGGTCGCCAGGAACTCGGATTCTATGCAAAAGAGATTGCTTCGTCTGTTTGTTACTTCCGCCGCCGTGGTCTTGCTGACGACCGCGTTTGCGAAAGCCGTGAGCGCCCTCGGTGACGCGGGGATTCTAAATGGTCCGGATCCGATCTTCGGAGTTGACCTTCGCACTACACTCCTCGTCGCGGCGACCCTTGAGAGTGTCGTGGCGTGGGTCTGTCTGCGGGCAACGCGCCTCTCCTTACAGATCGAGCTTGTGTTGTGGCTTAGCACGGTGTTTGCGCTGTACCGCGTGGGCTTGTGGGTAGTCGGGTACGACCAACCCTGCCACTGCCTGGGGACGATGACGGATGCGCTCCACATATCCCCTGGAGCGGCGGACTTGGGAATGAAAATAGTGCTCTCCTATCTGCTGATCGGCAGTTGCGCGGCGCGGTTTTGGCTGCGAGGACAGCGTGGTGGAGGGAACAATGGAGAAGTTCCGGAACCGGCGAAAGTATTGCAATAGGATCTGAATCCCGGGTGAAAAGCGCGGCACGCGTCAAAAAGGGCGTCAAACGCCCGTCCTCTGAATATGGTATGCAGCAGTCTCGCAGATCGGCAAGCAGTGCTGGAGGCGCAGGGATTTGCCGGGCCGGGCGGTTCGCGCCGCGCGTTCACGCTGATCGAGCTGCTGACGGTGATGGCCATCATCGGCGTCCTGGCGGGGCTCTTGCTGCCGGCGTTGTCGGCGGCCAAGGCGCGGGCGCGCACGGCCGCCTGCGCGTCGAACCTGCGGCAGTTCGGCCTGGCGTTGCAGTTGTATGCGCAGGATTATGAGGACCGGCTGCCCCCGAATGCCGACGGCAACCGGGAGGCGCTCGGGAGCAAGTGGGTCGCGGGCTGGCTGGGACTGCCGGGGCCGGACTGCACCAACACCCTGTATCTGCGCCAAAGTCTGCTGACCCCCTACCTGGGCCCGGAGGTGGCGCTCTGGCGATGTCCGGCGGCGGCGGGGCCGGTCACGGTGGGGGCGAGCCGCCTGCCGCGGGTGCGGACGGTCTCGCTGAACGGTTTTCTCGGCAGTCCGGTCGAGAGTCCGGTGGCGACGACGTATCGGCGGCTGAGCGAAATTATCCGGCCGGGTCCAGCGGAGATGCTGACCTTTGTGGACGAGCGGGTGGAGACGATCAACGACGGGAGTTTCGGGATGCAATGGGCGTTTGACCCGGCGCAACCGGACCGGTGGGTGTTGCGGGACAAGCCCGGGGTGCGGCATCGGCGCGGGGCGAACCTGGTGTTCGCCGATGCGCATGTGGAACGGCGGGGCTGGCAGGATGAGCGAACGCTGAATCCGCCGCGGGACGACGCGGTGATGCCAGACAACCGGGACATCTTGTGGCTGCAACAACACGCGACGTGGCGGCCAACCGAACAAGATAGAAGATAGAAGGTGGCAACTATTCCCGGCGGCTGGGCGCAGCAGCCTGGAGCGATCACTGTGGAAAAATTGCGCAAAAAATCGAAATGTCACGGGATGGCAGCATGAGGGGGACGAAGTGAGATGGCGATGGGAGAACCCCGAAGGGACACGAGTGAATACGAAGGGAGGAGGAAGGGATTGTTTAACCGCCGATGGAGGCGGATGGACGCGGATAAAGGAAGCGGTTGATAGCGCCGGACGGTGCATGAAGCCAGGGCGGTTTGGCGAATCGGTGGGGGGATGTGGCGGACTCACGCCGGAGGCGGCCGGCGCAGGAAAAGGGTTCGACCTGATGAAAGCGGCCTTCATGCCACCGTCTGAACCGCGTGTGGCATTGTGGCGTCGGTATGTGCGATTCTGCCTGGTGGGCGGGAGCGGGATGGGGGTGGATATGGCGGTTCTCTGGGTGCTGGCGGACCCGGCCGGGCTGGGCTGGAATCTGACCCTGAGCAAGGTGCTGGCGGCGGAGGCGGCCATCGCGAACAATTTCCTTTGGAACGAGGTCTGGACCTTTCGCGGGTTGGCGGGCGGGGCGGGCGGCTGGCGGGGGCGATTGGTTCGGTTCGCGAAGTTCAACCTGATCTGCCTGGCGGGCATTGCCTGGAGTGTGCTGTTGTTAAACATTCAGGTTTATTGGCTGCACGTGAACGTGTATGTGGCGAATTTTCTGTCCATCGTGGCGGTGAGCGTGTGGAATTTCGGGATGAACCTGAAGTTTGGGTGGCACAGCGCTCCTCCGGTCCAGTTCCGGAAGGGAAGCCGGGAAACGCCCCATGATTGAGCCGGGCCACACGACGGGGGCGGCGTCCCGGTGGGGGCGGGTGCTGCTGGTGCTGGTGGGGGTGAAGGTGGCGTATTGGGCGGCCGTCTTGACCGCGGTGGGGCTGTGGCCGGACTTCGACACCAACCGGGCGGCGCAAATCCAGGAGCATTGGTTTCCGGCAGGCTGGCCCCCGGAGCCGCGGGGAGAATGGGAAAGGCCCTTCGCCACCTGGGACGCGGAACATTATCTGTACTTGAGCGCGGCCGGTTATGCGGCGGGCGTACGCTCCATCGCCTTTTACCCGCTCTGGCCGCTCCTGATCCGGGCGACGGCGGCGCTCACCGGGCTGAGCCATCCGCTCCTGGGCCTGGTGCTGGCCAACGTGTGTTCCCTCGGCGGGTGGTTGCTCTTCCATCGGGTGGCGGCGCGGCGGTTTGGCGAGAAACTGGCGGACGGCGCGCTCACGCTGCTGGTGGTTTTTCCGGGATCGCTGTTCTTTCAGTTCCTCTACAGCGAGTCCTTGTTTTTTCTCCTGCTCACGGGCCTGTGGTGGGGGCTGGAGCGGCAGCGCTATGGAGTGGCGTGGGGCGCGGCTTTCCTGGCCCCGCTGGCCCGCGGAGTGGGGGCGTTCAGCCTGCTGCCGATCGGCTGGCATTGGTGGGCGACCCGGCGGTGGCCCTGGTTGCCGCGGTGGGGATGGCTGGCGGAAGAATGCCGGCGGGTGGTGGGGAGCGAGCCGGTCCGCGACCGGTCAATCTCTGTCCTGTTGGCAGCGCCGGTGTTGGGGTGGGGGACGTATCTGGGACTGATGTGGCTTTGGACGGGGAACGCGTTTGCCGGGTTGGAAGCGCAGAAGTACTGGCAGGTGCATTCCATTGGGAATCTGTGGAACGTGCCGAAGTTCGTGGCGGGCTTCTTCGAGGTGAGCGCCTGGCACGATTTCCGGGGGTCGGTGCTGGACCGGTGCCTGTTCCTCCTGCTGGTTTACACCCTGCCGATGATTTGGCGTTTGGGAAAAGATATGGTTGTGTGGACTTATGTGCTGGGGATATTGCCGGCCATGAGCGGGACGTTCACGTCGTTCACCCGGTTTGAATCGTGTGCCTTTCCGCTGTTCATCGCGCTGGCGGTGTTCTTCACCGGCTTGAAGCGAAAGTGGCCGGTGGTCCTCTTCGTCATTCTCAGCGCTACCCTGCACGTCATTTTGCTATGGCGCTTCATAAACTTCCGCTGGGCGGGATGAACGGACGCTCGACGGCGCGCGTGTTGGACTGGGCGGTGCCGCTCGGCTTTGGCGTAACGCTCTGCCTGTGTGTGCCGCTGCGGACGGCCTTGGAATTCGGCGGAGATGAAGGCTACGAATTGATGAAGGGATTCTTAGTCAGCCTGGGGCATCCACTCTATCGCGAAGTATGGAACGACCAACCGCCTTTGCATACCGAACTGCTGGCACTGCTGTTCGGGCTGTTCGACGCGTCGGCTGGGGTGGGGCGGGGGTTGAGCGTGGGGTTTGCGATGGTGCTGGTGGCGGCGTTGTACCGGCTGGTGAGCGAGCGGTCGGGTCGCGTGGCGGGCCTGGTGGCGGTGGGGTTGCTGGTGGCGTCGTCGTCTTTTCTGCAATTGAGCGTGTCGGTGATGCTGGAGTTGCCGGCGATGGCCCTGGCGCTGGCAGCGGTGTGGGCCGGGTCCAATTATTTTGCGGGCACGGGCAGGCGTTGGCTGGTGTTCTCCGGCGTGTTGTTTGGCTGCGCCTTGCAGGTGAAGCTGACGGCGGCGATTTTTCTGCCGGCGCTGGCGGCGGAATTTCTGACGCGGCGAACCCGCTTCAAACCGGAGGTTGAACCGCTTGGCAAACCCCTGTCCGGCCTGGGGGCACGATGCGGAAACGACACCGGTCCACGGGCCATGAGTCGGAAGGCAGGATGGTCTCTCTCCAGCCTGCCAGGGGGGGGCGCGGTGTGGACACCGCGTCCGACTTACGAGGCAGCGATTTGGTGTGGGGCAGTGGCGGCGATCTTCGGCGTCATCGCCGTGGCGTTTTATGGCTCGAATGCCTTGCCGGTGTTTTGGGCGTCGCACTTTTCGGCAGATACGCAGCAGGCGGTGGCGGCGGAGGGATACGGGTTCCGGTTTGCATCGTTGCTGAACGATCTTGCGCTATTGGTGCCGGCGGCCGCGGGTGTGGCGCTGATCGGCTGGAAACGGCGCTGGGACTTGTTGTTTCCGGTCGTGTTGCTGGCGACCGTGTTGGCGATTCATCTGTGGCACCGGCCTTATTGGTATTACTATGGATTGCACTTTGCCATTCCGTTGGCGTGGCTGGGCGCAGTGGGCATCGTGGAATGGTTTCGCGCCCTGTGGCAGCTCGACTTCACGGCTTCGCGAGGGTCCAAAGTGCGCGCGGGGATCGGGGTGTTGAGCTGGTCAGTGATGGTTTCCCTGGCGCTGACGCTGGCGCCGGAGAAAGCGTGGAATGCGTTGCTGAGGTTGGCGGCGGCCGCCCCGGCATCCGCGGACCCGCGGGTCGTCGCCTTAAGAAGACATGCCGCCGAGACGCATTGGGTGTTCACCGACCGGGTGATATACGCATTTTGGGCAGGCTTGCCCGTGCCGCCGGAGCTCGCGGTGGTGCCCTCGAAACGCATCTGGTCGGGGCAGATCAACCGGAGTGAGATTGAGCGCTGCCTGGAGCGTTATCGGCCCGAGCAAATCCTATTGGAATCGGATTGGATTTCCCGTTTTGGATTGATCCATTACCTGCAGCAGCATTACCGGCCGGATCCGGCCAACTCAGTCAGCGGCTTGCGCCTTCGGCAATAGGCGAGTGCGATTGAAAGTGCCGGGCAGACGTAGCGCGGATTTTCCATCTGCTGCATGGCCGGATGGAACGTTTGTGACGACGACCTACGGGCTTTGGGCCAAGGGTGAAGCGCCTTAAATCGTGAGCGTGCGCTTCAAGCGGGCCGCGCGGGACGCGAAGTTGAACTCCGCCCGACGAAAGCGTTAAGCTCGCGACGATGAAACGCCGGTGGCTCCCTGTTCTCTGTTTGTTTGCGCTCATGGGCCGCGCCGCGGACCCGCGGCCCAACATCCTCCTTTGCATCGCCGACGATGCATCGTGGTCCCACTTCGGCGCGAACGGCGATCCGATGGTGCGCACGCCCGCATTCGATCGCGTCGCGCGGGAAGGGGTGAACTTCCGCCACACGTTTTGTTCCTCGCCGAGTTGCACGCCCTCGCGCGGCACGCTGCTCAGCGGCCAGCATTTCTGGCGTCTGGGCGAAGGCGCGAACCTGTGGAGCCGCTGGCCGAACACCGCGCCGGTCTATCCGGATTTGCTGGCGCGCGCCGGCTACCGCGTCGGCCTCAAAGGCAAAGGCTGGGGCCCCGGCGATTTCAAATTCCACGGGCGCGACACCAATCCGGCCGGTCCCGCGGTGAAGGACTTCGCCGCGTTCCTGGACCGCGTGCCGGCCGGCACGCCGTTTTGCTTTTGGTTCGGCAGCGTCGATCCGCACCGGCCATACGATCGCGGCTCCGGCCTCAAGGCAGGGCTCCGCCTCGAAGACGTGAAGGTGCCGCCGTTCCTGCCCGACACCCCCGCAGTCCGCAGCGACCTGCTCGATTACTACGCCGAAATCGAGCGCTTCGATCACGACGTGGCCGCGCTGCTCAAGCTCCTTGAAGACCGGGGCGAGCTGGACCAGACGTTGGTCGTGGTCACCAGCGACAACGGCTTTCCGTTCCCGCGCGGCAAGGCCAGTTGCTACGACGCCGGCGTGCGCATGCCGCTGGCCATCCGGTGGCCCGCGCGCGTGAAGGGCGGCCGCACCGTGGATGACTTCGTGAGTTTGACCGACCTGGCCCCCACCTTCCTCGAAGCCGCCGGACTGAAGCCGCCGCGCGAAATGACCGGCCGCAGTCTCCTGCCGCTGCTCCTGTCCGGCAAAAGCGGGCAGATCGACAAACGCCGCGACCGCGTCTTCTTCGGCCGCGAGCGCCACGCCAACGTGCGCGAAGGCGATCTCGGCTATCCGATTCGCGGCCTCCGCACCTCGCAGTTCCTATATCTGCGGAACTTCGCGCCCGATCGCTGGCCGGCCGGCGACCCGCCGATCTACGGCGACGTGGACCAGGCCAACAACATTGCCGGCTCACCCAGCAAACAGGCGGTGGTTGAACACGACGGCACTGCCACGGCCCAACGATTGTTCGACCTGGCTTTTGGCAAACGCCCCGCCGAGGAACTCTACGATCTGGCCAACGATCCCTGGCAAATGGAGAACGTGGCCGCCGACCCGGCGTACGTGCAGCAACGCCGGCGGCTCGCCCGTGAACTGGACCGCGAACTGAAACGAACGTCCGATCCGCGTGCCGCCGGCCAGGGCAACCTGTTCGACCGCTACCACTACGTCAGCGGCGGCAGCGTAATCCGGGCGCCCGCAAGGTGAGTCGTCATGGCCTCCGGTTTCCCCCGCCAGATTCCGTTCATCGTCACCACCGAGGCGTGTGAGCGGTTGAGCTATTACGGCATGTTGTCCGTGCTCACGCTTTACCTGAAAAACGAGCTGGCGCTGGGGGAGGACGGATCGAAGACGCTTGTCCACCTGTTCAAGATGGCCGTGTATTTCCTGCCGCTGGCGGGTGCCTGGCTCGCGGATCGCTGGCTGGGCCGGTATCGCACCATCCTGAGCCTGGCGTTCTTCTACTGCCTGGGCCACGGCGCGCTGGCGCTCTTCGAAGGCAGCCGCGAAGGCGTGCTGCTCGGCCCGACGTTGATCGCCTTGGGGGCGGGCGGCACCAAGCCCTGCGTGTCGGCGTTCGTGGGTGACCAGTTCGACGCCGCCCGGCTACAAGGTGGACGCCGAGCGGATGCAGTCAGTCAGCGCACTGCTCGTTCTAATCTGGGTGCCGGTGCTCACGCTGGGGGCGTATCCATTGGCCGAGCGGTTGGGCTGGCGGGCGACACCGCTGCGGCGGATGGGCGTAGGCATGGCGTTCGCCGCGCTGTCGTTCGTAATCTGCGCCTGGTTCCAGCAACGCCTCGAAGCCGGCGCCACGCTCAGCCTCGCCTGGCAAGTGCTGCCCTACACGGTGCTCGAACTGGGCGAAGTCCTGCTCAGCGCCAGCGGACTCGAGTTCGCCTACGCGCAGGCACCCGCGTCGTTGAAGAGCGTGGTGATGAGCCTCTGGCTGCTGACAACGGCGGTCGGAAACTTCCTGGTTGCGGCGATCACCACGATCAACGCGCGGTTCGTCCCATGCCGACGGCGTGCACGAGTTCCTTTTCTATGCGGCGCTAATGCTGGCGGTGGCGGGGTTCTTCGCCGTGATTGCCAGCCGTTATCGCACCGTCGAACCGCCGGTGATCGCCAGCATTTAACTCCGCCGATCCAGGCTGCGGGCCAGCGCCCCGAGCAGGGACACTTCCGACTACGTTGACGGTTGGCGGGGAAATGCCACTTTCGAGGCCAACCGATGAAACGAGTTCAAGTCATCGATTCGCATACCGGTGGGGAGCCGACGCGGGTCGTGATCGCGGGCGGCCCCGACCTGGGCACCGGCCCGCTGGCCGGGCGCGTGCAGCGTTTTCGCGAACGCCACGACCGGTTTCGTTCAGCCGTTGTGAATGAACCACGCGGTTCGGACGTGCTGGTGGGTGCCTTGCTTTGTCCGCCGGTGGACTCGTCTTGCGCGGCGGGCGTGATCTTTTTCAACAATGTCGGCTATCTCGGCATGTGCGGGCACGGCACGATCGGCTTGGTGGCGACGCTCGCCCATTGGGGCCGGATCGCGCCGGGCGAGCACCGCCTCGAGACGCCCGTCGGCACGGTTACGGCCACGCTGCACGCGGACGGCACTGTCGCGGTGGAAAACGTGCCGAGCCATCGGCAGGCGAAGGCGGCCACGTTGGAAGTGTCCGGCCTGGGTCGCGTGACCGGCGACGTGGCGTGGGCCGGGAACTGGTTTTATCCGGTCGAAAACCACGGACAGGAACTCGCGCTCTCCAACGTCGAGCGACTGACCGACATCGCCTGGCGGATCCGCCAGGCGGTAAACGCTCAAGGCTTCCCGGATGTGGATCATGTCGAGTTGTTCGGCCCGCCGACTGCGCCCGGCGCGCGCTCCAAGAGCTTCGTTTTGTGTCCCGGCAAGGCATACGACCGCTCGCCATGCGGCACTGGGACGAGCGCGAAACTCGCCTGCCTGGCGGCGGATGGAAAACTGGCGGAAGGCGAATCGTGGGTGCAGGAAAGCATCCTCGGCAGCACGTTCACGGCGCACTTTCGATGGGTGGATCGGGCGCGCGGGGTGATCCAACCCACCATTGCGGGCACCGCGTTCGTGAACGCGGAAGCGACGTTGCTGCTCGACGACCGCGATCCGTTTTGCTGGGGCATCGGAGCGCGGGAGTCTGACCTGCGCGAAACGCGTGAGGCTGACGACGCAACGCCCTCGCAGGTTGGACACCTGCGCTCCTGAGCGCCCCAAAGATGAAAAGTGTCCTCATCGTCGGCGGCGGAGTCATTGGCCTGTGCAGCGCCTACTACGCGGCGAAGCGGGGCTGGTAGGTGACCCTGCTGGAGCGCGGCGGGCCGGACCACGATTCCTGTTCGCTCGGCAACGCCGGCATGGTCGTGCCCAGCCACTTCGTGCCGCTGGCCGCGCCGGGCATGGTGGCGCTGGGGCTGAGGTGGATGTGGAACCCGGAATCGCCGTTCTACATCAAGCCGCGCCTGAGCTGGGACCTCCTTAACTGGGGCTTCAAGTTTTGGTGCGCGGCGAATCGGGCGCACGTCCAGCGCAGCGCGCCGCTCTTGTGGGACCTTAGCCTCGCCAGCCGAAGTTGCTTCGAGGAACTTGCCGCCGAGCGGAACAATGATTTCGGTTTGGTCCAAAAGGGCCTGCTCATGTTGTGCAAAACCGGGCACGCCCTGGTTGAAGAAGCCAGGAACGCCGCGCAAGCCCGCGTGCTTGGCCTCCCGGTCGAGGTGCTCGACGCGAAGCAAGCGGCCGCCCTCGACGGCGGGGTCTATTTCCCGAAGGACTGCCACCTGAATCCAGCGCAGTTCACCGCCGGTTTGACCGGGGAGTTGCAGCGGCTGGGCGCGCGCTTCGAGTGGAACGCCGAAGTGCTCGGCTGGCGCGCGGGCGACTCGGGCATCGCCGCCGTGTGCACGCCGCGAGGCGAATTCCAGGCCGACCACTACGTGCTGGCGGGTGGATCGTGGTCGCCGCTCGCGGCTCGCGAACTGGGATTGAAGCTGCCCATCCAAGCCGGCAAAGGCTACAGCCTCACGCTGCCCCGACCGCGCCAGTTGCCGTCGGTTTGCGCGATCTTCACCGAGGCCCGCGTGGCGGTGACGCCGATGGGCGGTACACTGCGGTTTGGCGGCACCATGGAAATCGCGGGACTGAACGAAGCAATCAACCCGCGCCGTGTCCAAGGCACCATCAAGGCGGCGCCGCGATACTACCCGGAGTTCCGCGAGGAAGATTTCGCCGGCATCCAGCCTTGGCGCGGACTGCGGCCCTGCTCGTCGGCGAAAAACCGGTCTTCGACCTGGCGCTGCTGGACCCGGAGCGCTACGGCTGATCCGGTGGACCCGGCACCGCGCGCGAACGGGAGCGGTTTCCCGGCCTGGGTGGCGTGCCGAGTGAAGGCCCCGCGAGCACGGTGCATCCCGAAGTTGTCGATGGAGCGCCGGCTTGTAGCCGGCTTTGCGCCTGAGCCAGCCTTGGGGCCACGAGTTCGTCTCAAGCCGGCTGCAAGCCGGCGCTCCGGAACTGTTGGTCTGATACGCCGACAACTTCGGCTTGCACCAGCGCGAGCATCGGGCGCATCTCAGTTTCTTGGGGGGGTGTAAGTTTTGGGCATGACAATGACGATAGCTCCGACCCCGGTCGTTCCACCCTCGACCCGTTTCCTTCGTTCGGGCGCTCCCGCCGCCCCGCTCCCCGAAGCCTTGGCCGTGCTGGCCGCCCGCACCGCGGTCGCACGGGAAGCCTCCCTCACCGGCTTTCTGGCGGCCACGGATCACAACCTCGGCCATTTTGAAATCCAGGCGGCCCACGACGGGCAAGAACTCCTGCGCACCGCCACCCAGCGCGCCGCCCAAGCCAGGGCCGACGCCACCCCGCCGCGCTGTCCGGTCTGTGGTCGGCCGCTGAGCCAATGCTCGCGGGGTCACGCCCGCACCTTCCTGACCCGCTTTGGCGACATCACGATGGCGCGCCCGCGCGGCTACTGCAAACGCTGCCGCAAATGGCGCCCGCCCGCGGACCCCGCCCTCGGCTTGGAGGCCCCCGCCGGCT
>JAKANS010000191.1 GCA_021823625.1 bacterium
TGGGTCCGTGACGACGCGCGCCCCGAATCCAGGGCGGAGGCCTGGATTCACCTGGCCATGATCCGCCTTCAACTTCGCCGCCGGGCCTGAGCGCATCATGGGATTACAGAGTTTTCAAACAGGCTCTAAGGACTTCGTTCAACGCCGCCCAGCAACCTCAACAATTGTCCTGCGGCAGCGTGCTCAGGCGAACCGACCGGATCCAGAGACGGGTTGAAGATCAGCGATCCGGGTTGTGTTGCGGCGGCGAACAGCGTCCCGCGCGCGGCAGCGACCAAGAAAGCGGACATCTCCGGCTTTCGCTCGTCACGGTCCGGCGGTTCCTCGTAGCCGTGATTTAGGTGATGCTGCCGGAGCCGTTCGGCCAGCTTGCACAGCGGAGTGATGAAGCTGCCATCACCCCGATACGCGAGGCGAAGGAACTGCGCGCAATCCACCGCCGTGTCTGCCGGCAGCAGGGCCAGCATATCCTCCCCGCCGGCCAGAATCAACCGTCCGTCGCACGCCTCGACGATCGGGCGGACGCAATACAGGGCGAAGTTGCTCAGGCGGGCGCTGAGATCGCCGCGAAAACCTTTGGTGGGGCCATCGCGATTCTTCTCGCCGCTCAGCCGTTTGCCCATCTCGTCGCCATCCATTGCAAGCACGGCGAAATACGGTATGTGGGCCAGCTTCTCTTCCACTTCCTCTTCCCAGGCGGCTTCCAGCCGACCCGCGAGGAATTCCCGGATGTTCTTGGCCGGATCGTGAATGGCGATGTGCGCCGTACTGGGGAAAGGGAACTCCTTCCCGAGCGGTTCACGCTTTTGGGTGGAGCGAAGTTCCCAAGGTGGTTCTGCCAGATAGGCCCAATGCCAGAGGCGCTTGACAAGTTGCAGTGCTCCAAACCAATCGTCCTTCTGCCGCTCGCGAAAGAGGATTGGCCAGAGCTCACTTTCCCGCCGCCGTCCGTTGCGGTCCCTTAGGCGGGGCACGCCTTGGTGCCGGCCTTGGATGGTTTCCTCCCGCCACTCGAACTGGTCGTTCCACCAGTCCTTGCCGCCGATCACCGCTTCCTCGCGTCCGGTCAGCGAGTCCTTCTCGTGAACACCGTTCCCGGAGTTCCAGCCTTGGAACTGCCGCAGGGCACGCACGGCGTCCAGTTCCCAGGAGTTGCGAGTGATTGGCGGGGAAATCCTCGGCCGCCACCAGCAGCTTCGTCCGCAGTTCCCCGGCCAGAGGCACCGGCTTTAACCACATCTCACGCTGGCCGGCGGGCGGCGCGTCCGTGAGCTGCCAGGTAATCGTCGGGAAGCATTTCACCTGCGCGAAGAAAAGGGCTTGATCAGCAGGGGCCACCAGACCCATGACGTGGAGCTTCGCCCAACACGCCTCCGCAAGGGCGTCCCGTTCACGACGGATGGCCTCCACCATTGCCTTGGTCACAGCTTGCGCGAGTCCGGCAGGTAACTCGGCCACGAGGATGTTCGTGAAGTTGGGCGTGAGGATGGCGTTGTTGCGATCCGTTGTGTCGGGAACTCTGGGGTCACACTGGAACTCGTAGATGGGCTGCCCTTCCAAGACCGGCGAAATCACTGCCTCCCAATCACCTCCCGTCGAATCTACGAGCGCCTTCGCCCCCGCCGCCATCAACCACGACAACAGGTAGCGGCCGCTCCCCAGATCGCGCGTGCTGCGGGCTTGGGCGATGAAATCCTGGACGGGACCGATTTGGAGTTTCAGGAGCGACTGGTTCATTGTTCGTGGCGATAAGTGAGCCGTTATGTGCCCTCCCTACGGCACAGCAAATACCTACCCGGAAACTGGTTGCACACTGCCATGGAGATGCGTTCCGTTTGTTCCGTACCACTGTAAAATTCTCAAGCCGAACCTCTTTGGATCGAACCTCTTTGGACGAACTCTCCGGTCGGAAACCTGGCTCCGAACCCCTGTCCGCTCGGGCCCGTTTTGCTGTTTCTATGACGCACCTCGCCAGCGTGTATCTGCTCGCAGAAACGTCCAGGGGGCGCCGGGATTGTGCAGCGTTACTTGGAATTGTCCGTTGGCACACCGATCGCCTGGCGGAGCCGCGGCGGGCATCAGCGTCGCAGATTGTGGGGGCGAGTGCTGCCACGCCAAGCCGACTTGGCCCGGTCTCGCCGGCTCGCGGTCGCGGTCCTGACGGCGCTTGACCCGGCCGCGCCTCACCTGCTGAATTCGTGCCCAACAATGCCCTGAGAACTCTTGCCTTTCTCCGCCTGGCTATCTTTGCGCTGGCCGGCTTCATGACGGCCAATTCGTTCGCCCGCGACCGTTGGACCGAGGACCAAGCCAACGACTGGTACGCCAGGAAGCCGTGGCTGGCCGGCTGCAACTTCAGCCCCAGCACCGCCGTCAACCAACTCGAGATGTGGCAGCCAGACACGTTCGACCCCGGGACCATCGACCGCGAACTGGGCTGGGCGGAGCAACTCGGTTTCAACAGCGTGCGGGTCTTCCTGCACAATATTCCCTGGCAGGAGGACCAGGCCGGCTTTGTGCCCCGGATCGAGCACTTTTTGAAACTCGCCGACCGCCACGGCATCGGCGTGGTGTTTGTCCCGCTGGACGCCTGCTGGGATCCGCGACCGCGCCCCGGCAGGCAACGCGACCCGCGGCCGCACGTACACAACTCGGGTTGGGTCCAATGCCCCGGCACGGCGATCCTCGGCGACCCGGCCCGGCACGACGAATTGCGCGGTTATGTCTTCGGGATCATTCGGCACTTCGCGAACGACCCACGCATCCACGCCTGGGATTTGTTCAACGAACCGGACAACGACAACCGCAGTTCCTACGGCATCGGCGGCGCCAACATCGAGATTCGCAACAAGGCCGAGATGGCGTTGCGCTTGCTCAAAAAGGCCTTTGCCTGGGCGCGCGAAGCGAATCCGACCCAGCCGCTCACCGCCGGCCTCTGGATCGGTCCGTGGCCCGGCCCGGCCAAGCTGTCGCCGATCGAGCGGGTCATGGTCGAAGAGTCGGATGTGATCAGCTTCCACAACTACGGCGGCCTGGACCAGGTCAAGGAGCGGGTGGACCAACTCCGTCGCTATCATCGTCCGATCCTCTGCACCGAGTACATGGCACGACCGGCAGGCAGCACGTTCGATCCGATCCTGGCTTACTTCAAAGACCAGCAGGTGGCCGCGTACAACTGGGGTTTCGTGGCCGGCAAGACCCAGACGATTTACCCGTGGGATAGCTGGCACAAGACTTACACTGCCGAGCCGCCGGTCTGGTTCCACGACCTCTTCCGAACCGACGGCACACCGTTCGACGCGAAGGAAGTCGCCTACATCAAACGCGTCACCGGCAAACGCTGACGACGCGCCCGACTGCGAATCGCACCCACCGAAAAGCAACGCCCCGCCAGGAACGGCGGGGCGTGTCGTTTTCAGCCGGCGGCCACGCTGGCCAGCGGCCCGCAAGGCCAAGGGCGGCGGGCTACTTCAGTTCCAATTCGTCGCGCGACGGCAGCGGCGGAAACTTCGCGTGTGGCTCCGTCTGGTACCAGAACGCGACCGAGGCGATGTCGTCCTGGAGTTGCAGGTACCGGCCGTCCTTGCGCCAGCCCAGCGCCTGGATCGTGACCTTCAAATCCTGGTCGAACCGCACCGGGTCGGTGATATGCCAGCGGTACAGACCGAAGCGCGTCTGGGAATCGTACAAGCCGTCGGGCCGGATGACTTGCGCCAGACCGGTGTACGGCGTGCTGAATTCCGTGTAGCGCCGTTTGCCATCCGGAGCGGTGGTGTCGAAGTTGTACGAGCCGCAGAAATAATCCTCGGTCCCGGTCCCGCAAATCGTCGGGAACTCCGTGTCGCCATCCATGAAGAACTTGATCTCGCCTTCGCCCCACCAACCGGTGCTGTGCACCTCCCAGGCGAGGTAGGTGCCCACGTACTGGCCCTTGCCCTTCACGCCGTCGAGGATGGTGTACTGGCCCTTGGCCTTGAGCGGATCTTCGCGCCGGAATTGGGCGTGGAAGTATGCCGCATCCTCCGGCACGCGGGTCAGTGTGTAGTCGATCTGGTAGTAGATCGTCATGGTCTGGTCATCGAGGTTCTCCAACGTGACCTTCGCCTTCTTCCGGAACGGCATCTGCCAGTACGAATTGAAGGCGCTGCCGGGGTTCACGCAGACCGGCAGGCTGCCGATCTGGCAATATTTCGCCCAACCGCAGGCGAAGAAGTCGCCCAGCGGCACCTCGACCGACGGCTCGGTCTCGTCGTCCCAGTAAAACCGCAGAATGAAGTACCGCGTCTTGTCCAGCGGCGCCGGCGTCAACCAGATGTGCTGGATGCTGCCCGGCCCCTCGATATCGGCGAGGGTGAAGGTCTGTTTCGCGCCCACGCGCACGTACGGCGAAACCTTCCAGCCCTGACCCAAACCGCGCGCGGCGCCGGCGGCGGGACCGTCCACGGACATGCCGGCTTTACCTTTTTCGCCGGTGAAATTTTCCGGGCTGATCGAACGCGTCTTGGCGTCCGACAGCCGGTAGAGGTTGCCCAGGCCCAGGTTCAGGCCGTTGAAGGAACGCTCGGCCGCGAAGGCCGACAGGCCCCCGGCCAGAGCGATTGCGAGTCCAGCGATCCAGCTTCGTTTCATAATGCAGCGACAGGCGTGATGGGTTTGCTTTTTGAACGATGCCACCTCGGCGGGGCGACCCGACGGGTTCACTCCAGACAGGACGAGGCGTGCATGGCGTGGAGTCTGACAAGCCGGCCCGACGGCGCAAACAAGTTTTTCGGTCGAGGCGAAAAACCGCGAAGCGATCGCACGATCGGCGTCGCTTCCGGTCACCGCAGTTTCGCTTCACCCGCCGCCTGCGACCCCATAGGCTGCGCGCGTTGAAACGCAAAGCGGCGAAGACCAAAAGAGCGGGCGGCACGGCGCATCCCGGGCCGGCCGGTAAGACCTCCGCGCGCGGCAACGTTCCGCGGTGGCGGGCGGGGCTGTTCCGGCTGCTGGCCGTGGTGCTGGTGCCGCTCGGGTTATTGGCGATCGCGGAGCTGGCGCTGCGACTCTTCGGCTACGGTTACCCCACGAGCTACCTGATCCCGGCCACGGTGAACGGGAAAGAGGCGCTGGTGGACAACGACCGTTTTGGCTTTCGCTTCTTCCCGCCGGCGATGGCGCGCACCCCACCGCCGACAGTGCTCACGGAACGGAAAGCCACCAACACCGTCCGCATCTTTCTGTTCGGCGAATCGGCGGCCTTGGGCGATCCGAAACCAGCCTACGGCGTGAGCCGTTACCTGGAGGTTCTGCTGCGGGAGCGTTATCCGCAGGCGCGCTTCGAGGTGATTCCCGCCGCCATCACGGCCATCAATTCGCACGTGCTCCGGCTCATGGCCCGCGAACTCGCAGGGCTCAACGCGGACTTGTGGATCGTTTATGCCGGCAACAACGAGATGGTGGGCCCGTTCGGCGCCGGCACCGTGTTCGGACCCAAGGCGCCTTCGCTCGCCTGGGTGCGCGCGTCACTCGCGTTGAAATCCACCCGCTTGGGCGAGGTCCTGAACGCGCTGCTGACGCGGCTGGGCGGCGCGGGCGCTCCGGCCGGAACTTGGGGCGGCATGGAAATGTTCGTGGAAAACAAGGTGCCGCCCGGCGATCCGCGCAAAGAAACCGTTTACCGGAGCTTCCAGGCCAACTTGGAGGACATCGTGCGCGCTGGCCTCGACGCCAAGGCGCAGGTGATCCTCAGCACCGTGGCGAGCAACCTCAAAGATTGCGCGCCGTTCGCTTCGGCCGAACCGACCGGTCTGAGCGACGCGGAACTGGAAGCCTGGAAGAAGCTCCGCAAAGACCTGCTGGGCGCGTTGGTCCGCCAGAATTTCGCGGAGGCGCGCCGGCTGAGCCTGGAAGCCTTGAAAAGCGCGACGAACTGCGCAGAACTTTACTACGAACTCGGAGCCGCGGACTTGGGCCTGACCAACCGCGCGGAGGCGGCGCAGTCGCTCATCCTGGCGCGCGACCTGGATGCCCTGCCCTTTCGCGCCGACTCGCGCCTCAACCGCATCATCGCCGAGGTGGCTTCGCACCACGCGGCTGAAGGCGTGCGTTTGGTGGACGCGGAGGCCGCGTTGGGGCCCGCCGCCGCGACCGGCATTCCCGGTGAGGAGTCTTTTTACGAACACGTTCACCTGAACTTCGCCGGCAACTACCGGCTGGCTCGCGCCTTCGCCAACGCGGTCGCGCCGGCCTTGCCCGCCTGGATCCGGCAAGGCGCACAAGCCCAGTGGGCCGGCGAGGCGCGGTGTGCACAGGATCTCGGACTGACGGACTGGAACCGCGCCGCCGCCGAGGAAGCGATGCTGTTGCGGCTCGGCGACGCGCCGTTCACCAACCGGATCAACAACGGCGCGTGCATCGCTCATCTGCGCCGCGAACTCGCCGCCACGCGACAAGGTCTCCGCGCCGAGTCCGTGGCCGAGACGCGCCAGCGCTACCAGGCGGCATGCGCCGCGGCGCCGGACGACTTCCACCTGCGCGAAGGGTTCGCGGAATTCCTCGAAGCGACGGGCGACCAGGCCTCAGCGTACAAGGTCTGGGAGGAACTACGCCAGTTGCTGCCACAACATCTCGGCCCCGCGTACCAGTTGGCCCGCCTGGCGATCCGCCTGGGGCGACCCGACGATGCGGAGGGTTTGCTCCGCCAAGTGTTGAAGCGGCGACCGGACTTCAGCGACGCGCGGGTCGAACTGGGGCGAGCCTTGTTCAAACAAGGGCGGCTCGACGAGGCGCGGGTCGAGTTCGCGGCGGTGCTCAAGCAGCAGCCGGACCACGCCCGCGTGCGGCTTTACCTGGCGGATGTGCTGGCGGCGCAGAACCACCGCCCGGAAGCGCTCGCGGAACTCCGCGACGCCGCGCGCTTGCGGCCGAACTTCTGGGAGGCGCGTTATCTCCTGGGCGTGGAACTCGCCATGACCAACGAAGTGGAGGCGGCCCGCGCCGAGTTCGAAGCGGCCACGCAGTTGCGGCCCGACTTTGCGTTGGGTCACCTCAACCTTGGCGTGGCGTTGGCACGGCTGGGCCTGTACCAGAAAGCGAGCACGGAGTTTCAGGAAACGCTGCGGCTCGATCCGCAAAACCAGAAGGCACGCCAGCAACTCGATTTCATCGCGTCGTTGAAGCAACCTGAGAAGTAGCGTCGCGAACGCGGGAGCGGGTCGGTCTTGCCTTCGGTCGAACCGCTCAAGGCGCGGTGAGCAGGCGCGCGCCGGGCGAGTAATAGCGTTGGGGACTGCCGGTCTCGAAGGTGAATTCGAGCCGGGTCTTCGCCGGATCGGCGGCGGGTTTCGCACTGCTTAGAGTCGGGACGGCCTCACTCCAAGCCACCAAGTCAGTCGAATCCCGCCAGACGTACTCCACGTCGGTGGCGACCGCCGAGTCCTCGAACGCAAGCGTGAATTCACCCGCGACCACCGGCTTAAGGATCCGGACGGGATCGGGGTCGGTGTGGTTGGGCCACGAGCCGAGCGTGTACTCGAGAAGGTTCGGCAAGCCGTCGGCGTCGGGGTCGGCGGCCGGGCTGCTGATCGTTGGGGTGGCTGCCTCTGCGGCGCTGAACGCCAGTCCGCGCCAGGCGAGGTAGGTGCTGCCTTGCGTCCGCGAAATCGCCACCGTGTACGGGTCCGGAGTGGCGTCGCGGGTGTCCACCCAGATGGCGAAGGCCGGGGCGTTGAAGTTCAGCGCGGGGACGATGGCCTGGTAATCCCCGACCATCCGCCCACTGGAGGTCAGCGGTGCGCGGGTCAGGTCGGAGGACTCGGTGCTGAGGCGGAGGTTCGGCTGCCAGGTGTTGCTGCCGTCGAAGGACTCGGCGAGGTACAGGTCCACCCACTTCCCGCTGCCGTCGTCGTGGCGCTTGTCGTAAAAGACCACGGAGACGTGCTGGCCTTCCGGCGAGACGGCGACCGCCGCGTTGAAAACCGACCGGTTATTCGGCGTGTCGTTCACCGCGACGGGCGTCGTCCAGGTC
This sequence comes from bacterium, assembly GCA_021823625.1. GTDB lineage: Bacteria > Verrucomicrobiota > Verrucomicrobiia > Limisphaerales > J093 > DSVZ01. Next base: position 8,009 of record JAKANS010000191.1, read on the forward strand.
TGGCCTTGGTCGCGCGAGCGGGTGAAAAAGATGCGCGGTCCGCCTTTCCAGCCTTGGAAGACCACGTAGAGCACGCCCAAGGTCCGGTCCGTCGTGGCCGACGGCAGGAAGTCGCCGTCACGCGCCACGGAGTCGTTGAAGCGCGTCACGGCCGTGACCAGCCGCGCGGCCGTGAACGTCGTTCCCCCATCCGGTGAATGGACCATTTCGATTTGGTCGCCGGCGCCGCCAAAGAAATTCCAGTACAGGACCGCCAGAGAGCCGTCGGGCAAAAAGACCGGTTGCGACCCCTGGCAGTACGGCGAGCTGATGGTCCGCGGCGCGGCCCAGTTGGTGCCGCCGTCGTCGCTGAACGTGACGGCGATCGGATTGATGGCAATGCTGGGCGAAGTGCTGTCGAACCGGGTGTAGGTCACCGCGATGCGGCCGTCCGTGGGCGAACCCGCGAACGTGTTCAGCGCCATCCATTGCTTGTCCAACATCACCAGGTCGGTGCTGCTGGTCACCACGGTCAGCGGTCGCGAGAAGGTCTGGCCGCCGTCAATGGACTTGCTCAAAACGATCGTGGTGTGCCAGTCGCGCGTCCCCGGCTCGATGGCCAGGGTGTTCAAGTACAGCGTGTCGTCCCGCCCCACGCCGGCCACCGGGTCGGAGGCGCGCGTGAACGGTCCGCCGTCCACGGCATCGATCAAGTGCGGGATGAGTTTGCGCTCCCAAGTCTGGCCGCCGTCCCGGCTGAGCGCGTAGCCGCAATCCACCGCGCCGCCATCGGTAAAGCGGCCTTCCTGAAACGTGGCCAGGAGCAGATTCGTGTCCGTGAACGAGCGCGCAAGGTGCGGTTCTGCCTGGGCGAGTTGGCCGGGCGGAAGCGCCGCCGGATCGTCGCCCAGGCGAATGTTCGCACCCACTTTTGGATCCATAGCGGCCAGCCTCGGCCTCGCCAGACGCGGGTTGGTGGGTTGTGCCGCCGCCGGCTGCAACGTGTCCGTGCCGGCATACAACAAGGCATAGCCGCCACTCGACAGGAGGTCCGGTCGCGGGAAGTGGGCGGGCGCCGGTGCAGCGCCGGTCACGTCCCCGCAAACGCCCAGCCACGCAGCGAACAGCAGCCAGATGCCGGCGAATCGTGTTCGGCAATGACCCGGCAGCTGTGCCGCGGGCCGGGAACTCAATTGCAGTTCACAAAGCCGGCGGGTAGGTGTGGCCAGCGTGCGCGTGGCGAGGGGCCTCACGCGGTTCAAGCGTTCGCGAACGCCTCGCGCATGCGTTTGAGCCAGACAGGCACTTCGCCCCACGGATCGCTCTCCTCGTACTCGAGCGCGACATAACCCTGGTAGTTGGCCTGGCGCAAAATATCGATCACTTTCGCGAGCTCGGTGGGCTGCTTCGGCTGGCCGCGGCGGCTGATGGCCACCTTCAGTTGCACGTTCACCGCGTAAGGCGCCAGCCGCGCCATCTCGGCGTAGGGATCGGCGTCGCTGAAGAAATTGCCGGTATCGAGATTCACGCCGACCCAGGGCGACTTCACGGCCTGGACGATGTCCAGCAGGTCGGTCACCTCCGACACGATTCCGCCGTGGTTTTCGAGCCCGAGCCAGATGCCCTTGGTGCCCGCGTACTCGCCGCACTCCTCGAGCGCGCGGACGCACTGGTGTTTGCCGGCGGCCTTGTCGAGGCCTTTCGGCTCACCGGCAAACACCCGGATGTGCGGCGCGCCCAGAACGGCGGCGTGATCCAGCCAGGCTTTGACCTGCGCCACCTGCTCGTCGCGCGCGGGACCGTCGGGCAAGGCGAAGTTGTTGCCCACGGCGGTGCCACTGATGGCCACACCGCGGAGAAAGGCGTGCCGCTTCAATTCGATCAGATAGGCGTTGGTGAAGTTCTTGGGAAAATAGTAGCTGGTCAGTTCCGTGCCCGCGCAACCGTGGTCGGCGCAAAAGTCGATGAAGCCCGGCACAGTGAGGGACTTCTCCGCCTCCGGGCGGTTGAAGAAGTCACGGAACGAATACGCCGCGAGGCTGAGTTCGAGTCGGCACCGGCCGGCCCGGTGGAGCGGTTCGAGGGCGCGCAAGGTTGCGGCGGCCGGTCCCGCAAACAGCCCGGCGGCCAGGAGCGCGCGGTCCAGAAACGCGCGTCGCGAAAGAGGGGGTGGCAAGTTCATTGATGCCGGCATTGAAGCCCAACGTCCCCGCTCGCGGAAGCGAAAAACGCCTTTGGCGGCATCTCAGTAGCATCCCAGTTCGGTCAGAAGCGCACGAGACCCGCCGGCTGGGGCGATACGCCTGCCGAACCATCGTGCAGGGTAGGACGCCTCTGCGCCGGCGCCACGCATGAGGGTCGTTCACCTCAGCGCCGCAGCCGCCAGACGCCTTTCAAGTCCTGCCCGATCGTCCGCAGCAGGCGCACGCGGCTGTCGGGGTCGTCCACCCAACGCACGGGCAATTCCACAGTCCGCCAGCCCTGTCGCTGCGCCAACACGAGCAGTTCGGTGTCGAAGAAGAAACCGCTGTC
>JAKANS010000023.1 GCA_021823625.1 bacterium
CGATCCGCCCAGGGCTTAGCGGGATCCGTCGCAGGCCTATGTCGGGCTGGCGATTCCACTCGGCCTCGGACATGATCCGATTGCCGACCCAGTAACCCAGCACGATGTTACTGCGGGTATCCACGATGCGCGTATTGGGAGGCAACCCCAGTCCCTCCAGCGTCCAGGTTTTCTTGGGGATTCTGAGATTCGCTTTCGCTTCGAGCATGGTTATCTCCGTGCGGCTGACGATGCCTCCATTACTCCCGAAATCCTCGGTAACAACCCGGCTTGGCAGCCATCGGTAGTCTGGATTTTCGTACCAACTCTTCACGGTGCGAGAACCGGCTTGCCATTTCCCATCGCGACGCAGCACTCGAAAGTTGTGTTGGGCATCGATCCACCAATCGAGCACAGTCCCGTCATGGTAGGTCATCCGTACATGCCAAGTGGGCGCGCCTTCGATCTCCTCCGGGCCGATGGTTTCTAGCTTCGCACTGAACTGGTACGGGAAACATTGTTTGATAGTCTGGTCCCAGGTGAGGGCGCCGGTGATTCCAAGTGTCCTTGGGTCGTAAAGTGCTCCCGGACCGTTGCCTGAAATGTTGTAAATGGAAACAAAGGTGTTGTTGTAGAGCAGGACTTCGGTCCCGTTGAACACCGCCCGGATGTACTCTGGGCGCGTGGGGATGGTACTGGTTCGTATGAAGTAGCGGAGCTCTCCGTCGAACTCCACAGTGTCCGCGAATTCATTGTGGTTCAACTCGCTGTGATATACCGTCTTAAGCGACAATCGAGACGGAGGAACCTGCTCGCGCGCCGCCTGAACGCCATGAAGTAGAGTGGTCGGGTCGGGCACTTGCGCACCCTGCGCGTGCGGCGCCGATATGAACCCTAGGCACAGCCATGCGATTCCTGTTTTCATACCTATTCAAGCAACTGCGATCAGCCTTGCATCCAGTTCAGCGCGCTGAAGAAGTGTTGCAAAGAATCCCCTACCGCATTTTACCTCACCGGAGCCGGCTTCCTGCAGCCGGCTCCGGTGTCGGCATCGAGCAACCGCGGACAGTCTCGCATAGGAATGCATTAGGGCCTCTGACACACTCTCGACCTAGTTAGGACCGCCAGTTTACCATCGGGCGATTAACAATCGGCGCCACGAGGATGCGGCGCTCCGCCGTGGCGCAGACTGGCAGTCCATTATGTCTCCGATGGGCAATCTGCAGCGGCCTCGCAAGCACTTGCAGCAACTTTCTCAATCGCCCTATTAGTTATAGCGGGTATAGCAAGCGTTGCTTGTCTTATAGGGGGCCTGGTGCCAGTTTTGCAAGGTGTTAGGGTCCTTTTCACATTTCTCAGTGTTGTCGTTCCACTTACAGCCAAAAACCTGCGAGCAGTTTTGGTTTGTAGCGGTGATGTAGTGATGACCAGTATAACCATCTACAATGTTGGTTATACTGCCGTAAGTACAACTCATCGTCGTATGGGCGTCTTCTACGTCCTTCGGGAACGAGTTGACTGTTTTGCCAGTCATCTTGACGCAATTGGTTTGACTGGCGCCCTCACACACTGCGCCACCGGTGTCGCACACCTCGGTGCCTAATGTCGTCCTATGATCGCAGCCATCGGGGTGGTACACACCACAATCCACGGCGGCTCTTGCGATGAGGACTGCCAGGACGGCGCCCGCGCAAGCCATTATCGTTAGCAGTGCTTGTTTTTTCATTCGTTGTTTATGTTGTCGTTGAGGCGTTTTATTTGTGCGGAGGCCAGGCGAGCCTCAGTTTCGCCTGTTCCGTGTCGAATTTCCAACTCGACATCGATTTGCGCGGCGTCAGCCAGCGCGGAATTCAGTACGTAAAAGCCATGGGTCAGGTCCCAGTCCGAATCTTCCTGGTCGTTCCAATTCAACGGAACGCTCTTGGGGCCCTGTGGTGGTTGGGTGAGGGCGCGAATAATTCGCGACGCTCGCCGGGTGCGGACGGTAAACCGGCTTTCTCCGGAACCGTCGTTAGGCCCCAAAACGAGCAGATCCGGAGTGATTTCGACCTCAGGCACGACTTCCGCCTTCAACGCGATCTCCACTTGGGGGACGCGCTGGCTGAGCGTCTGGAGCCTCAAGGGGCTGGTGAAGAGCTCTCGTTGCCGCAGAGGTGGCGCGGAAAAAACCACGGTAATCGTGGCATTCGTCCTCTTTTCACGGGCATCGGTTTGATGCGTGACAAGCACCTGGAAAGGCCCGAAGTTCATTTGAGTGTGAGTGAGTGGTGCCCCGGACAGCCGTTCCGGTCGCAGCACCGTCGTCTGGGTGGCGCTCTGGCCGGGGTACAGTATGCCGAAGTCCAGAGCCGGTCGTTCCACGAAGAACTCCGGGTCCACGCGGCCTCGCAGTGTCGCTTCCGCCTGATACCTCCCGCCGGGATAATCGAGGACAAAGAGGACGCTCGATTCCGTGCTACCCTCTCTTTGCCCCGAATCGAAAGTTACCGGTACGAGCAACTCCTCATCCGCCCGCAGATCTCTTCCCACAAAATCGGTAGCGACCACCGTGCACAGACAACTTGCTCTTACCAGTGTTATGGACACGTCATTTGTTCCACGGTTTACCAGCCTGAATGTGTGTTCTACCCGGTGGGCCTGCGGCACGGTCCCAAAATCGAAAGAGGGCGGATCGAAGCCAAGCACGACCGGGGTTCCGGGGGCATAGCTTTCATTGTGACGATGATTCGCCTTGCGATCGACGATGACGACAATGCAAGTCAGCGCGACAACAATACCCATGCCCGTCAGCCATCCGAGGGTTTTGTCAACCTTCGATGTCGATGTGCCAGTAGCGCTCATAACCAGCGAGCTGTACAAATGAATCTTCGCAGTGCCATTTTAAACGTACTTTGACTTACGGTCTGCACGTTACGGTGACTTCATCGCTGAACTGGCCGATCTCCTGGTCGTTCAGCACGTAAATCGTTTTGTAGCGCCGCACCTCGGGTTTGCCCGCCGCCAACAGCGGGCGGTTGTCCACGTAGGGCGAAGACGTGTCCCGCGCCAGAAAGACGAATCCCGCCTCGCCATCGCGCTGGCTGTAAAGGTTCACCCCGTCGCTTTTGGATTTGCTGAACGCCAACTCCACCACCCCGCCGGACGTGTCGCTGGCGGTCAGCCCGGGCTTGGGTGCGGTCAAGCGACTCCCCGGCACGGTGGAATGAGTTGACCACGCGGTCAGGGGGCATGGCCACACAGCGAAGCAGCTTGGTCGCGCGACGGAGGCGGCGGACCGCACGGGCGGATTCAACTGGAAAATCGCGGGACAGGAAAAAGCGACGGCCTTCTGGCGGCCTTGGAGCGGCAACGGCTGAGCGGCAACGGCTGTCAACGGCGAACTGACCACTCGCGTTCATAAGGTAAAAACTTTTTCAAATAAGCGGCCTTCGCCAGAGGTTGTCAACGCTTTTTTCTTGGCAATTTTTGGGGCGGCCTTCCAGGTCAATCCCGGCGGATAAGGGTTGCGGCCAAGGGAAATGTTCGCCGGCGGCAAAGCGGCTCCTTTTCAGGGGGGGATCCCTCTCTCGGCAGCTTCAATGAGTCCGAGGTTTTCTTTGGCGCCTTCGGCCGGTGGGCGATGCCGTCGTGGATGATTCTGAGCACCGCTTTGCGCGCGGCGCCAACCAGCGGCAGGCGCGGTGGCCGTGACCATTCCTGGCCGAGCCCGCATTCCTGCACGGCAAGCTTGATGTACTGGACGAACTTCGGATGCGTATCCAGGTGCAGCAGCGGCGTGAACCAACGGTAGATCTCCCGCGCCTTGTCCCACTCGCCGGCACGGGTCAGTTCCCAGAAGTATTGATTCTCCGCGGGGAAAGCGATGCCGCTGCCGGCCACCCAGCCGTCGATGCCGAGGATCGCGCTTTCCAGGGCGAGGTCGTCCACGCCGGTGAAGATGGCGAAGCGGTCGCCGACGGTGTTGTGCAGGTCGGTGAGACGGCGGGTGTTTCCGGAGCTTTCCTTGAGCGCGACGAAGTTCGGCTGGTCCGCCAACCGGGCGAACAGTTCCGGCGTCAGATCGTGCCCGTAGCTGATCGGGTTGTTGTAAATCATGATCGGCAGGCCGGTGGCCCGCGCCACGGTGCGGAAGTGATGCAGCGATTCGCGCGGATCCAGGGACTTGTAGATCATCGGCGGCATGAGCATGAAACCGTCGGCGCCCACCGCTTCGCAATCGCGCACGTAGCGACACGCCTCCGCCACGCTGCTCTCGGCCACGCCGCTGAGCACCGGCACCCGGCTGTTTACAGCCTTGGCCATGGACTCGATCACCGATCGTTTTTCGTCGACGGTGAGCGACTGGTTTTCCCCCAAGGAACCCAGAAAGATCAGGCCCGTTATGCCCGATTCGATGAGGGCGTCCGCGTGCGCGGCGGTCGCGTCCAAATCGAGTGAACCGCCTTTATGCATCTGCGTCGTGATGGCGGGGAAGACGCCCTGCCAGCGAGCTTTCATTGCAGTTGCTGAGTCCAATCCGGTGCTTTGACAGGCGCGAGCTTAGCCGGGCCGCTCAAAAGGGGAAGCATCCAGGCGGGGAAAGTTCGGAACATCGCCGGCGACCGGCGATTCTGCTGCCGGCCAGGCGGTCGATTCAAACACGGGCGCAAGCCTCACCGGCGGTTGGGCGGAAAAAACAAAATTTTGCGAGGGCCAGGAAGCAAGCCAGCCACGAACTTTCGGTGTCACACGGTAAGCGCCCGCAAAATCCAAAACAAAAACTCGCACCGGGTCAGGCTTGACCTTCCGGTGCGAGGCAAGGATGGGTTCGTTGCAAACTCCGGCTGATTGCCGCGCTCAGGCGGCGGCCGCGTAGGCGTCTTGATTCTCGATCAGCTCGCGAAGACGGTGGAGGGCCTCGTTTTGCAACTGGCGGATGCGCTCCCGGGTGAGCCCGAATTGCTCGCCGATCTCCTCAAGCGTCTTCTCGCCGCGGCCATCCAGACCGAAGCGGAGGCGAATGATTTTCTTCTCGCGCGGACCGAGCTTTTCCACCAAGTGGCCCAACATCGCGAGCAGGGTCTTTTCTTCGAGGTGCTCGTACGGAGTGCGGGCATTGTCGTCCTTGACCACCTCGGCCAGCACATTGCTGTCCTCGTCGCCCATCGGTGCGTCCAGCGAAGCCGGGCGCAGGGCGGCCGTGCGGATTTCGCTCAAACGGCTGGCTTTGATGTCGAGCGCCTCGGCCAACTCTTCGAGTTCGGGCTCGCGCCCGAGAACCTCGCGCATCTCGTTGGCCATCCGCTGGGCCTTGCTCAACTTGTCGATCGCATGGATCGGCAGGCGGATCGTTTTGGCCTGGTTCGCAATGCCCCGGCGGATCGACTGTTTGATCCACCAGGAAGCATAGGTCGAAAGCTTGCCGCCTTTGGCGGGATCGAAGCGTTCCACCGCCCGCATGAGACCCATGTTGCCCTCGTTGATCAGATCGAGCAGGGGCATTCCGAAGCCTTCGTACCCGCGGGCGATTTTGACCACGAGACGGAGGTTGGCGCGGATCATGTGTTCGCGGGCCGCGTCGTCCCCGGCATGAATCCGCGCGGCGAGTTCGTTCTCTTGTTGGATCGTCAGCAAGTTCACCTCCGCGACCTCGCGCATGTAAAGCTGCAAAGCGCCATCCACGCCATAACTGGGGCGCGGTTCCGGCAGCAGAACGGTCTTCAGAGCCAGCGGCACGGCCGCAGGCAGGGAAGGTTTGACGGCGGGTTCGGCGGCGGACTGACGTCTCGTGTTACGCCGCTGGATCCCCTTTTTGACGGCCGGCGTGTTGCTCAGTTTCGTTTTCATGTGGTTCGCTCCGCAACTTGAACTGTCCAACTTTTGTCTCGTTTGACAAATCTTGTCAACCATTTGTTCAAAAAATGATTAGTCATCTTACCGGCGGCCTGGCAAATCTCGCGTTGACAAGGCTACCAACCCTGATTTCCAAGGCCGCTTCGGTTGCCGCCGCCGCGCCCCGGGCCGGATCGGGCGCGGCACGACGCCCGCTTCCTCGACCCTGGTCTCCCGGCTGCCTGCCCGGTTTGCGGGTGTCTAGATTTCGTCTATTCTCCGAGCATGCCTGATGTTCGACATTCGATGAAGTCCGTTGTTCAACGAACAGGTCTGAGTCCCCATGTGATTCGGGTCTGGGAGAAACGATACGGCGCCGTCGAACCGAACCGCACCGCCACGAACCGCCGCCTCTACTCAGCCCCCGAGGTGGAGCGCCTGCGGCTGCTCCACGCCGCCACCCAGGCCGGCCACAGCATCGGCAACATCGCCCGCCTGCCCGACGAAAAACTCCGCGTGCTGGCGGGAGGGGACACCTCTCCCCCGGCGAGACGTGAACGGAACGGAAAAGTCCAAGGGCGACCACAGGCGGATGACTTTGTCGAGGCGGCGCTGACGGCGGTGCGGGCGTTGGATGCCGGCGGTCTCGAGGGAGTTCTGCGGCGAGCCAATCTGGAGTTGGGGGAGCAAGGCCTGCTCCAGAAAATGGTTGCCCCGCTGGTTTGTGCGCTCGGGGATCGCTGGCAGGCGGGTGATCTTACGACCGCGCACGAACATTTCGCCAGCCGGGTCGTGCAGGCTTATGTCACCCGTCTGGCCCGACCATTCGCATTAAATGAACGCGCCCCTGGTTTGCTCGTCGCCACGCCGGCGGGCCAGATTCACGAACTCGGTGCGGTGCTCGTCGCCGCCGCTGCCGGCGGACACGGTTGGCGGGTGTGCTACGTCGGTGCCAACCTGCCCGCGGCCGAGATTGCAGGCGGCGCGCTTCGGTGTGGTGCGCGCGCCGTGGCTTTGAGCATCGTTTACCCGATGGACGACCCGGATCTGCCAGCCGAGCTCGAGGCGTTGCGGCAATTTCTGCCTCCCAGAATGCCGATCATGGTGGGGGGGCGCGCGGCGGCGAGTTACCGCCCGGCGTTGGAACGTATTGGCGCCGCGGTGGCGCTGAGCCTGGCGGATCTCTACCGGTTCTTGGACGAGGTTCAGTCGCGTCCGCGACGCGTCCCGCAGGCGCAGCCTGCCTGATCAGTCGGCCACTTCGAGGTCGAACTCCAACCGGGTGCGCGCGTCGGTCCGTTCGTTGCGAATCTCCATGGACTTCAACTGCCAGCGGCCGTTGACTTTCTTAAAGCTCCCGATCGAGAACTCTTTGATCATTTTGCCATCCGCGCCGTAGGCCTCGGCCCGCAGCAGGCCACGCTTCTCGATGTCGATCCAGGAGAGAACCTTCGCGTAGGCGCCGGGCCGGGGGTGCGGGTTCACGCTTTCCAGCACCCGGCAGGAGCGACCTTTGCGCATCTCGGTCTTGGCGATGCGCTGTTGCGGCCAGTGCAAGAAATCCAAGCCCAGGTCGCAGAGCCAGAAGTCCGAGTCGGCAAAGGGAATCGCGGCCTCGTCGCTGTTGAGCTCCCGCGTGGTGGCGCCGCTGCCCTTCGTGCCGGCGCGGGAGAACTCGTAGTGATTGGGAACGGTCGGCGATTGCGCGATCACCAGCGTCTCCGCCGGACCCTCCGGCGAACTCGCAACCTGGTAGATGCTTTGCCAGTCGCGGCCGCTGTCGATCACTTCAAACCGGACCGGCACGGCGGGGAGCCACTTGCCATCACTGTCGCGTCGGCGAAGGAAGCCGGTGGTCTTCAACGCCGGCCGTTGCGCGAGCAACTCAGCGGCCAGCGCCTGGCCTTCCTGCTCGGCAGTGGGTTTGGGAACCGCCCACGAAGGCGGCGGCTCGACCGGTCGAGCAGCGGCCGCTGTTGCGAGCGTGGCCACGAGTTGGACAACGCACCGGAGCGTGCCGGCGCGAACGGATCGGGCAAAACGAAAAGACGTCATCGATGAGCGGGTGCCGGGCGCAGGCCCCGGGTGTGCGGGCGCGGAGGACGCCCATTGCGGCTGGTTTCCGGTTGGGTCAGCGCAATTTCCAGGACTTCACCCATGTGAACGGCGAACCGGACTTGCAGGCGGCGGCGAACCTCCGCGGGCACCTCGACCCAGTCTTTGCGGTTCTGCGCCGGCAACAGCAGCATCTTCAATCCGCTGCGCGCCGCCGCCAAGGTCTTTTCCTTGATGCCGCCCACGGGCAAGACCCGCCCGCGCAAACTGATTTCGCCCGTCATCGCCAGATCGGAGCGCACGCGGCGGCGCGTGAGCAGCGAAGCCAGCGCCACGGCGATGGTGACCCCGGCGCTCGGACCGTCCTTGGGCGTTGCGCCCGCCGGGACATGAATGTGCAAATCCTGCTTGTCGAAATTCACGTCTTCCAGGTGCAGCGCTTTGGCTTGTCCGCGCAAGTAACTCAGCGCTGCCTGCGCGCTCTCCTTCATTACGTCGCCCAACGAACCGGTGAGGATGAGTCGGCCGGTGCCGGTCATCCGCGTCGCTTCCACGAACAGGATTTCGCCACCTACCGGCGTCCAGGCCAGACCGATCGCGATCCCGCAATCCTGGATGCGCTCCGCCGTCTCGGGCAGGAACCGCGCCGGGCCGAGCAACCCTTCGAGGTCGGCCACGCGCAGGTTGATGGATTTCGCGGCGGGCGGCCGGCGCACGATGCGGCGGGCGGCCTTGCGGGCGAGCGCGGCCAGTTCGCGCTCGAGTTGGCGCACGCCGGCCTCGCGGGTGTAATCGCGGATCAAGTGCCGCAACGTGGCGTCCGGCAGCTTTAGCGAACCTCGTTTCAGTCCGTGCTCCTCCAACTGGCGGGGGATCAGGTGGCGGCGGGCGATCTCCAATTTTTCCTCGGCGGTGTAGCTGGGCAGCTCGATGACTTCGAGCCGGTCGCGCAAGGCCGGATGCACCGGTTCGAGCCAGTTCGCGGTGGTGAGAAACAGCACGCGCGACAGGTCGAACGGCAGGTCCACGAAATGATCCACAAACGCCCGGTTCATGGCCGGGTCGAGCACCTCGAGCAAGGCCGCGGCGGGGTCACCGCGAAAGTCGGCCCCGATCTTGTCCAGTTCGTCCAGGAGCATCACCGGGTTGTTGCTGCCGGCCCGGCGCAGACCCTGGATGATGCGGCCGGGCATGGCGCCCACGTAAGTCCGGCGGTGCCCGCGAATCTCCGCCTCGTCGCGCATGCCGCCGAGCGAGATGCGCACGAACTTGCGGCCCAGCGCCTCGGCCACGCTCTGGCCGAGCGAAGTCTTGCCGACGCCCGGCGGTCCCACCAGGCAGAGAATCGGCCCGCGGATTTGCTGGTTCAATTTGAGCACAGCCAGGAACTCGATCAGCCGCTCCTTCACCTTGGCGAGGCCGTAGTGCTGGCGGTTGAGCACCCGCTCCGCGGCGTGTAAATCAAGTTTGTCCGGCGTGGACCGCGACCAGGGCAGCCCCACCAGGCAATCCAGGTAATTCCGCGACACGGTGTATTCGGCGGACGACGACGGCATCTGCCGCAGGCGCTCCAATTCCTTCAAGGCGACCGCTTCGACCTCTGCGGGCAGGGCGGCCTCGCGAATCTGGCCGCGCAGCGTTTCAATCTCGGTCGCGTTGCCGTCGGTCTCGCCCAGCTCGCGTTGGATGGCGCGGATTTGTTCGCGCAGAAAAAAGTCGCGCTGCGTCTTGGACAGCGTGGACGTGACTTCCTTTTGGATTTTCGACCCCAACGCCAGCAGTTCGAGTTCGTGAGCGATCAACGGCACCAGGCGGCGCAGGCGCGCCTTCACGTCCGTTTCTTCCAGCAAGCGTTGGCGGTCCTCAAGACTCAGGTTCAGGTTCGCCGCCACGAGGTCGGCGAGCCGGCCAGGCTCCTGGCTGTTCAGCACCGCCACTTTCACGGGCTCGGCCAGCGCCGGGGAAAGTTCCACCACCTCGAGGAATTTCTCGCGCACCTGCCGCGCCAGTGCGGTCATTTCCAGCGAATCCTCGGTGACGTCGCGGAGTGCTTCGTGGCGCGCCCGCAGGTACGGTTCGCGCGCCTCGCTGGTCAACAGGCGGATGCGGCGGAAGCCCTCCGCCAGCACGCGGACGGTGTTGTCCGGGTATTTCAACATCCGCAACACGCGGGCGGCGCACCCGTGCGTCCACAGATCTTCCGGGCCGGGATTGTCCAGCTCGGGCTTCTTTTGCAGCACCATGCCCACGAAGCGGTCGCCGGCGACCACGTCGTCGATCAACCGGACGCTGGACGCGGATTCCACCAACAGCGGCACCACCATGCCGGGAAACACGACGATGTCCGACAGCCCGAGGATGGGGAGGACGTCCGGCAACGCGCCGCCGCCGGGACGCGCCGCAGCGTTGTCTTCACCCGCGGCCGCCTTGTCCTGGATGGCGATGAATTCCTGTTCGGAAAGCCTCATGGCGTGCCTCCGCAGTACGTTAGATGCAACCCGCGCCCGGAAGGTTCACGCGGCTTCAAGACTCTTCCGCTTGAATGGGAACCGAGAAAGGGCCTGGGGCGGAAGGCGTCACCGCCGGCACGTCCACGCGGAGAAAACCGTTTTGGTAGGCCGCCTTGGCGTTGCTGAGGTCGTAGCCGGGCGGAACCTCCACCACGCTTTCAAAGGAGCCGTAGCTGATTTCCATGACGACGAACCGGCACTGCCCCGACCGGCACCCGTCGCGCCGCACGCCGCAGATCCGCAATTCGTTGGCCTCCACGGTCAACTCCAGGTCCTCCTTGCGCATGCCGGCCAGTTCCACCTGCACCACCAATCCTTTCGGGGTCAGGTAAACGTCCGTGTTCGGAGACCACGTGGCTTCGGAACGTCCCGCGCGATTGCTTTCCCCCAATGGGCGCGAAAGAAAAGGCACGGACAGAGTCGATTTGTGCAGCGGCATGTTTCGCGGGAACCTAGTGCAGCCCCCCGCCGGTTTCAAGACGCTGATTCAGCGCCGGTTCGGCGGCCGGCCGATCCCCGCCGCGCGGCGTGCCGGCGGACCGGACGATGATCTGCGGGCGTTCGCCTTTGCGCGCGTGAAAGACCACTGTCTCGCGTGGCACCGAATCCGCCCCGGAACTGCAGCCGCAACAGGCGCCGTGGCCCCGTCCCAGACGCCGCGGCCGAAAACGGAACCACGCCATCAGGCCGGCGGTCACCGCCACGATCGCGAGCGCTATGATCTGTTGCCAGTCCACGTTCTCAGAATACGACCGATTGCCGTGCGCTCAACTGTCATTCCACTCGAAACCGCGGGCTTTGGCTCAGGAACCGCACCGGGTTCTGGTAAATCACGCGGTCCACCGCCTCCGCGGACCAGCCCCGGCGGCGCATTTCCAGCGCCGTTCGCGGCACATTCAGCGGAATGCTCACGCCCCAATCGCACGCGCTGTTCAGCCACAGCCGCTCCTGGCCGTAGCCATCGAGGATGTCCACCGCCCGCGCCGGCGTGCACTTGGTTTCCGGGTACAACGTCATGCCCGCCCAGAAACCGGCGTCCAGCACCATCTTTACCGTGTGCTCCTCGACGTGGTCGATGATCACGCGCTCCGGTCGGATCCGCGAATCGGCCCGCAGCACGTCCAGCGTCAACCGCGTGCCCTTGAATTTGTCTTCGAGATGCGGCGTGTGGACGAGGATCAACTGATCGTGCCGCGCCGCGAAGTCCACGTGCCACTCGAGCACCTTCAGCTCGTTGCGCGAATTCTTGTTCAACCCGATCTCGCCGATGCCGAGCACCGTCGGCCGGTCGAGGAACTGTGGGACGATCGCCAGCACGTCCTTCGCGAACGCCGCGTCCTCGGACTCCTTCGGGTTGAGGCACAGCCAGCAAAAATGCGGCAGGCCGAACCTGGCCGCGCGTTTCGGCTCATATTCGGTGAGCTGGCAAAAATAGTCGTGAAAACCCTGGACCGAACTGCGGTCGAAACCCGCCCAGAAGGCCGGCTCGCAAACCGCCGCACAGCCGGACGTGACCATCGCCACGTAATCGTCCGTGACGCGGCTGACCATGTGGGCGTGAGGTTCGATGTAGCGCATGAATGGCTCCTCGTTTCTTCGATTGGCAAACGGCCCACCCCGCCGATCAAGACCGGCCGGGCCACGCGCCGATCGCACCTTTGCCCGGCGCTATGCCGATCGGCTCGCGGGTCGGATCGCTCAGAGCCATCAGGATCGTCTCGGCGCGTTTGGGTTCGCCGTCGGCGAGGTGTTTCATCGCTTCCCGGAAGGCGTCCAGGCGGAAATCGGCTTCGCCCGAGCCGCGGTCCACGCGGTCCAGGAAGGCCGCGATCTCGATCAGCTTGTGGCGGGCGTCGAGAAAGTACAGGTCCAGCACTTGTTGGCGTGTCATAGGCGGCAAATCGGGAGAGAGCTTACGCCGGTCGCGGGCTGCCGAACAATCCCAATCACAATCGGTTCGTCAACTGCCATGCATCCTAAACCATGCCCGGCGTGCGAGCTGGCGGCCTGGCTTCACCGCAGCAGCGTCGAGGCGTTGGTCTGGCCGAGGAAGATGAAGCGCGAGAAACCGCCCCCCACCACGCTGGCGTTGAGCAGGTAGCCGGCGTCGAGGGCCTTGTCCACGCGGAGCTTGGTCTCGGAAAGGTGGGCGCGGGTGTAGGTGTCGAGGCCAGCCGCGTCCTGCGCCTTCGCCAGCCGGTTGCTCAATTGGCGCAGGTGCAGGAGGGCGAGGTTCGCGATCGGTCGGTGCGAGGATTGGCTCCAGGTTTCGGGCATGCTGAGGTCGATCAGGCGCTCGACGTACTCGCGCTGGAGGTTCCGGCGCAGGCTCGAAATCATTGGCTGGCGATCGGTGTAGGTGCCGCCGGTCTGGTCGAGCTCGGACCAGATTTCGCCCTCGATCGTGTTCAACACTTCCGGCCGCGTGACCGCGTCTTCGTTCGTCGCCGCGAGGAATTCGTTGTCATAGACGTGCCCCAGTGTCCCGGGGTTGAGGAGGCGGGTGAGCACCATCGATTGGATGCCCATGATGCGGTCGTGAATGGGCCAGGTGGACTCTTCGAGCGCGCCGGTGAACTGGTCGAGCCACTTGTCCACGGTCATGCGCCGGAGCAGGTCGGGTGTCAGTCCGTAGGCTTCGTCGCGGAAGGTCGTTTCGAGAACGAACTTCAGCGCTTCGCGTTGCTCCTTGACCGGGACCACCTGAATGGGCGCGCCGCTGTCGGGATCGCCCTTCTTGGCGCGACTGATGAAAACGCCGCCGAGCCAGCTCGACATCATGCTCAGCGCGCGGGTCTGGAGGGCGAGGCTCATTTCGTAACCGTAGCGCGCCCGCGCCCAGCTTTCGCCCTCTTTCACGAATTTGTTGATGAGCCGGTCGCGTTGATATTTGGCGAGCTCGATTTGCTTTTCGGCGTACCTCAGCGGGTCGGCGGCGAAGTCGTAGCGCCGCGCGAGCGGGTCGGGCCCGATGGTGTCTTCGTCGGTGGCGTAGGTCAGTTCCGGCTCGGAGGCCCGGCGGAGGATGGGCTTCCGATCCTCTGTTTTTTCCATGTGCGCACCGGTGGCCGCGTCCTGGTAATAGACCTCGATGGCGTTGGCGAGACCGACTTTCTCGAAGGCCTTGTTCCACATCAACACGCCTTCGCGCACCCACCGGCGATACCGGATCGGCGTGGTGGATTCGAGGTAGAACACGATCGGGTTCTTCGGCGGGCTGACCTTCAAGCTGGGATCGGCCTTCTCCAAGTGCCAGCGGTTGATGTAGCGCACCTGGTTTTCCTCGGCCTGGTACTTGCCGAGATCGGCGAAGCTGGTGGTGAAATACCCGACCCGCTCGTCCGCGGCCCGCGGCGGGTAGGCCGGGTTGGGGGTGATCTCGCTGATCGAGTAATGGAACACCTTGAGCAGGCCGTTGGCCACGGGCATCTCGAAGGCCAGTTCCACGTTACTCGGAAATGCCTTGGCCGTCTTGATCGTGGCGAGCGCGGTCCGCGCGCCCTTCACCATCGGACCGAAAAACTTCTCGGCGTCGCCGACGAGCAGCGCATCCATGTCGATGATCGGTCCCCAGCCGGGCAGGATGCCCAGAATCGGCACGTCCACGATCACGCGGTCGGTGAAGAGGCGCTGCACGCTCGCCTTGGACTCGGCCTCGCCGGTCGAACGCACGTCCAGGTTGGGCATCAGCATGACCATGCGTTTGTCCTGCCGCCGCCAATACACATACATGTCGCCGGCTTGGAGTCCCGCGTAGCGCTCGCCGCTGGCCACCGTCATGGCGATGAAGAACTTTTTTTGCGCGAACTTCTCCGGGAACACCGCCAGCATCTGGTTGTCCTTCCGGCGAACCCAGATCTGCAGCAGCGTGGGCGCCTTGTCGATCGACGACACCACCTGCTCGTAATCCTTCAGGATTTCCGTGTGGGGCGGAAACTCGGGTTTCGTGGCTTCGGGGGCCTTGGTCGGGCTCCCCGGCGGCGCGTTGGTGGCGGGTTGCTGGGCGCGGCTGGCTGGCAACAGCACCAGCAACGCGGTGAGCGACAGCGCCCTCAGGACACGACGGGTGGTTTGCATAGCGGCGTGTTTTTGACGCAGCCGCAAAGGGAGGCAAGACCGAAATAGCCCGATCGCGCCGTCACCGCCGCAAACGTGCTCACGGCAGAAACCCGAGGAGGACGCGCCGCCCGACTCGTGCTCGAATTCCTTAACTTTCGCGCGGACGAGCCACCGTTCGCGCGCGCGGATTCCGGCTTACGGCGTCACCGCCAGCCGTTCCTCGTGCCGCTCCGGCTTCATCAGTACTCCCTGCTCCTTATACGGTTTGAGCATGAAATGCGTCGCGGTCGAGAGCACGCCCTGGATGGTGGCGAGTTTCTCGGAAACGAACATCGCCACCTCGCGGAGGTCGTGACCTTCCACCACCACCAGCAGGTCGTAAGCGCCGGACATCAAGTAACACGAACGCACCTCGGCGTATTTGGCCACCCGCTCGGCGATGCGGTCGAAACCGCCTTCGCGTTCGGGCGTGATCCGCACTTCGATGACCGCGCGGACCACATCCACGCCCAGCTTTTCCTCGTTCAGGATGGTGCGGTAGCCGAGGATGATGTGGTCCGCCTCGTAGGCCTTGATCTTCGCGGTCACCTCCGCCTCGGAGCGGTTTAGCATGGCAGCGAGTTGGGCCGGCTTGAGAGCGGCGTTGTCGTGGAGGATCTGTAGCAGCGGATCCATGCCGGCACGTTAGCCGGGACAGGCTTGGCTTGCAGCTATTTTCTGGCGCGAAGCGCGGCGGGCTGCTGGCTGCGGCTTGCGTTTTCGAGGCCCCGGCCCAAGCTCCGGGCCGTGCAACGTGCCGTATTTCTCGATCGCGACGGGACGCTGAACGTCGAACGCAACTACCTCAGCGATCCCGCCCAACTGGAGTTGCTGCCCGGCGTTCCAGCAGCGTTGAAGCGTCTCCAGGACGCGGGTTTCCGGCTGTTCATCGTCACCAACCAATCCGGCATTGGCCGCGGCTATTACACCGAGGCGGACCTGCACCGCGTCAACGCCCGCCTGCTCGAACTGCTCGCGCCGCACGGGGTGCGTTTCGAGAAGATCTATTTCGCGCCGGAAGCGCCGGAGCAACCCGGCCGCGGCCGCAAGCCGTCGCCGCAATTCCTCTTCGACGCCCGCGACGAGTTCGGTCTCGACCTCGCCCGGAGCTACCTGGTGGGCGACAAACTGGCCGACCTCAAGTGCGGTTGGAACGCCGGCGTGAAGCGGAGCATCCTGGTGCGGACCGGGTACGGCGCGGAGCTGGAAAAGCATGACCCGGCGAAGCTCGCACGGGCGGTGGTGTTGGACGACCTGCCCGCGGTGGTAGAGTGGATTCTGGGGCAGTGAACCAGCCGCTCAGCCGATCCCCAGTTCCGCCAGGCAGGGCCGCACCGCCGGCAATTTGTGCGGAGTGAGCCAGGCGCGCTTCAGCCAGAATCCTTTGACCGTCTGGCTGCGGATCACCGGTGCGTCATCTTCGGCGAACGGCACGAGCAGCTCGCCCTGGCGCCGGTAAAACTGATGGGCGAGATGTTCCGGATCGAGAATCCAGTATTCCTCGACGCCGTGCGCTTCGTACGCGGCGAATTTCGGGCCGGAGTCCAGATGCGCCGCACGCGGTGAGAGCGCCTCGACCACCAGTGTGGGCGCGAAGGGGGCGTGCGTGGCAGCCAGCCGCGCCACCTGCTCGTTGGTGAAGAAGGCCAGGTCAGGCAGAAACACCTGCCGCGGGCCGAGCCGCACCGCCACCACTTCGCGGTACAACCGGCCGAGCTTGCGCGCCTCGATGTAGCCGGCGAGCAGGCGGTCCACGAAGTTCAACAAGTCGGCGTGGCGAAGGTTGACGGGCGAGTGCATGACGGTTTCCCCTTGAATCAAATCCGCATGAACGCCGGGCTGAAGCCAGTCGAGAAACTCCTCGGCAGTCAAGAGCCGCGGTTCCTTTCTTGGCGCGGTGGCGAGTGAAACCGGCATGACGCAAAGCTAGAAGCAGCCCGGTCTCCCGGCAAGCGGCTTTCAGCCCGCCTGCAAACCGCCAATTATGCCGAAGCGGCGGCGACGCCGATTCCGTCCAATGGTTTTGCCATGAAAGCGATCGTTGTTTCACTCGCCTCGCTGCTATTAACGCTTGGCGGCGCGCACCGGGTAGCCGCCGTCGAGGCTCGCCCCCCCTCATCCACCAAAACGCGACCGACCGTGGCCGTGGAGCCAGCACAGCGCCAAGGCAAGCAGCCAAGCCGAGCCTTTACTTTGCGAACCAACCTCCTGGCGCACCAACTGACAATTCCATCGCGCGGGAAGGAACAGCTCCGAGTTCTCGTTTTGCCGCCTGGCGATCTGAAATCGCGAACTTCTGCCTCGAAATTGACCCCACAGCGCACGGACTCGCTGGCGGCACGGCGACCCGAGACGCGCGACTACCCCGGCCTGCTTTACCCGATTCACCCACCGCGACCGGTGCCGCCCGCCAAGGGCGGGGTGCCCGACAATTCGCAACTCATCTACCCGGTGTACCCGCCCCGTCTCGTGGGGCGGCCTTAGCGGGTCGCTGGCTCGCCGCCACGCAATGAGGAGTGGTGGGCCGCCCAGTAAAAGGCCAGCACCGGCAGGCCGAGCAGCAGCGTGCCGAGCGCCCAGACCAACCCACCGAGTAGAACCGGCCTCTGCCCGCGCGCCGCGAGCTGGCGCGAATCCAGGAACACCGCCCCGGCAAAGACCAGGTGCAGCACCGGCACGAGCACCCCCATGGCGTAATAACTGTAGGTCTTGAGCGAATTGAAGACCGTCAGGATGTCCATCAGCATGGTGGACAGGTTAACCGCCCGACCGACCACCGGCGAGCTGCGAAAGCCCGGCGCGACCTCGCACTTGCCGCTTGCGGCCCGGAAGCGTGCTTTGGACACTCCGCGGCGTGTTGTTCCGCAAGGTCACCCTCATCGGTGTTGGCTTGCTCGGCGGGTCGCTCGGCCAGGCGCTGCGCCAGCGTCGGCTGGCCGGCAGCGTCCACGGTTACGTGCGCCGCGCGGCCAGCATTGCCGACTGCCGCCAGGCCGGCGCCGTGGACGACGCCACCACCGATCTCGCCACCGCCACACGCGACGCTGATCTGGTCGTGTTCAGCACCCCGATCGGCCAGATGCGCGGGCTGGCGGAATTGGCGGCACCTGCGCTGAAGCGCGGCGCGCTCGTCACCGACGTGGGCAGCGTCAAAGGCGGAGTGGTCGCGGAATTGGAGCCGCTCTGCGCCAGCGCGGGCGCGCACTTCATCGGCAGCCATCCCATGGCCGGCTCGGAAAAAGCGGGCGTCGGCGCGGCGCGGCCCGACCTGTTCGAAGGCGCGGTCTGCGCCGTCACGCCCACGCCGCAGTCGGACGCCGCGGCGCTGGCGAAGATCGAAGCGCTTTGGAGTGCGGTCGGCGCCGGGGTGTTGCGACTTTCGCCGGCGGCGCACGATGAACTGGTGGCCCGCGCCAGCCATTTGCCTCAAGCGGTGGCGGTCTCGCTGGCGAGCCTGGTGTTGGATCCGGCCGCGGCGCCCGAGCAAGCCCGGCTTTGCGCGGGTGGGTTCCGCGACTGCACCCGGATCGCTTCGGGCTCGCCGGAGATGTGGCGCGACATCTTGTTGGCCAACCGGCAGCCGGTCGCCCAAGCCATCGACGATTTCATCGCGCGCCTGCGCGGCTTGCGGGACGCGATCGACCGCGGCAGCCCGGAGGCGATCGCCCAATTGCTCAGTTCCGCCAAGAACCGCCGGGATGCCTGGATGAACCACCGGGCGGTGCGCAGCCCGGCCGAGTAAGCCGGCTGCCGGACGCCGAACCCGATGCCTCTTCCCGCCGTCATCGCCATTGACCCGCTGCCCGGACCAGTGCCGGCGCAGATCACCGTGCCGGGATCGAAGAGCATCACCAATCGCGCACTCGTGCTGGCCGCGCTGGCGGCGGGCGAAACCGAACTCCGCGGCGCTTTGTGGAGCGAAGACACGCAGGTGATGGTCGAATGCCTGCAAGAGCTGGGCTTTATGGTGAACGTGGCGGCCGATCCCGCCGAGCCGGGCAACCGCACCATCACCGTTTATGGCCAGGGCGGTCGGGTTCCGCGCGGAGGAACTCCGGCTCAGCCACTCGAGCTCTTTGTGGGCAATGCCGGCACGGCAGCGCGGTTCCTGGCCGCGATGGTTTGCCTGGGCGAAGGCACCTACCGGCTTCGCGGCGTGCCGCGAATGCACGAACGTCCGCAAGCGGCGCTGTTCGCGGCGTTGCGCGACCTCGGCTACCGCGTCGAGTCGCCGAACGACAAACTGCCGGCGGTGATTCACGGTGCCGGGCCGCGGCCGGGCCGTTGTTGGGTGAGCGTGGCCGAGAGTTCGCAGTTCGCCTCGGCGTTGCTGTTGAGCGCGGGCGTCGGCGGCTGGGAGGTCAAGGTGGCCGGCGACAACGCGGACGAACTGCCTTACGTCGAGATGACGCGCGAATTGGTGAAGGCGTTTCCGGCGGCGGGCGGCCGTTTTCAAGTCGAGCCCGACGCTTCGAGCGGCAGCTATTTCTGGGCCGCCGACTGGCTGCTGAACGGCGCATCCGGCTTCCGGCATCCTGGATCCGGCATCTTGGATCCGGCCGCCGGCATCCGCCCCGCCCATTGGCCGATCTCGACCTGGCAGATCGACACCGCCTTCCCGCGTTTTCTCCCGTTGCCGCCGGCGATCTCGCGGAGCCGCGATTTGGGCGACAGCCTCATGACAGCGGTGGTGCTCGCGCCTTTCGCGGACCGGCCGACGCGGTTCACCGACCTCGGCCGCCTGCGCGTGCAGGAATGCGAACGCGTAACCGCGCTGCGGACCGAACTCACCCGTTGCGGTGCGAAGGTGGTTGAGGAAGGCGACACGTTAACGGTGTTTCCGTCCGCCGCCCGCCTGCACGGCGCGCAAATCGAGACGTACCACGACCATCGCATTGCCATGTGTTTCGCGATTCTGGGATTGAAGGTGCCGGGCCTCGAAATCAAAAATCCCGCCTGTGTGAAAAAGACGTTCCCGAACTTCTTCGAGAAACTCGCCGCGCCGCCCCCGCACGGTTTGGGCGCGGCGATTCGCGACCGCGCGGGTGGCCGGGTGTTGCGAGCGGGAGAACTGTCCGCGGATTGAAGACTGAACTTTCCGCGCAAGTTCGGGAAGTCACCTGGAGCGACTTCGCAGTGAGCACGAGCAAAAACCAGAGTCGGAATCAGGAGAAAGGGACGGGAGCATTGAGGAAACCGATCGTCATCGCCATCGACGGCACGAGCGCCAGCGGCAAGAGCACCAACGCCAAACTGGTGGCGAAGGCGCTGAATTACGCCTATGTGGACACCGGGGCCATGTATCGCACGCTGGCCTGGCATTGTCTCAAGAATGGCGTGGACGTGGACGACGCCCGGGCCGTGGCCGGCGCGCTCCGCCGCTGGAAGGCCCGGCTGGATTGCGCCGACGGCCACGTGCGGCTGCTCGTGGACGGCTACTATCCGGCCAGGGAAATTCGCACGGCGGAGACCAGTGCCGCGGTGCCGCACGTCGCGGCCATCCCCAAGGTGCGCGAGTGGATGGTCCAGGCGCAGCGCGCTTGCGCGCAGTTCGGCAACCTGGTCATGGAAGGCCGCGACATCGGCACGAACGTCTTCCCGGAAACCGATTTCAAGTTCTACCTCGACGCCTCGCTCGCCGAGCGCACGCGGCGGCGCCAGGCCGACGGCGTCGAGGAAGACCTGGCCAGGCGCGACAAGCGTGACAGCGAACGCAAGGCGGCCCCGCTGATGGTGCCGCTGGGGGCGGTGGTCGTGAACAACTCCGGCCAGACCCCGCAGCAGACCAGCGAGTTCATCCTGGCGGAAGTCCGCCGCAAGCTCGCGGCGCAAGGCTGAAGAGCGCCGCCCCCAGCCGTGAATGCCAGTTACTTCGCCGCTTGGTGTGCCTTCCGCACGCTCTACAAATTCTATTTCGGCTGGCGCGTGTATGGCGCGGAGCGCGTTCCCGCCACGGGTCCGGTGGTGCTGGCGGCGAACCATGCCAGCTTCATCGACCCGCCGCTCATCGGCGCGGCGTTGGGACGGCAGGTCAATTTCCTCGCCCGCGACACGCTGTTCAACAACGCCATTCTCGGCGCGGTGCTCCGGTCCTGGGAAGTCGTGCCGGTGGACCGCGACGGTGCGGGCGCGTCGGGGCTGAAGGCCATCCTCGACCGGCTCCTCAAAGGCGGCGCGATCCTGCTGTTTCCCGAAGGCACGCGCACGCGCGACGGCCAGCTTCAACCGGCGCGTTCGGGCATCGGCCTGACCGTGATCAAGTCCGCCTGCCCGGTGGTGCCGTTGCGCGTGTTCGGCACCTACGAGGCTTTTGGGCGCCACGTCCTAGTGCCGCGCCCGCGCCGGGTGATTGTGAAGGTCGGCCATCCGCTGGACTTCGCCTCTGCGCGCGCCGAGGCGAAGACCTGTTCCAAACCGAGGCTGAAACAGATTTACCAAGAAATCGCGGACGAACTCATGGCCAGGATCGCGAAACTCGAGCCGTGCGCCGACATCAGCCAATTTCCGCCATGACGCCAGGAAAGCGCCGTTCGTTTCGGCGACTTGTTCGCACTGCGCATGAAAACCGGCACTTCAGATAGGGCAGGCGGTTCCCGGCCCACCGCAGCAGAGGCGGTGAGGAAACGGTGTCCCAGCCTTTCGCGGGGCCGGCGGGTCCGCTACCTCCACTGGCATGTCGGGGAGGCCTCGGAGCGCGCGGGGCGGTTGCGAGCACTCGGTTATGAAGTCGATCACGCTCCATTCGACGGCCCGGCCACGCTCAAGACCTTGCGCCAGGCACCCCCGGACGCGGTGGTGATCGACCTCAGCCGCGTGCCCAGCCACGGGCGCGAAGTCGGCGTTGCGCTTCGTGCCGCCAAGCCCACCCGCCTGGTCCCGCTGGTGTTCGTCGGTGGCGAACCGGACAAGATCGCCCGGGTAAGACAGGTCTTGCCGGACGCGACGTTTTGTTCCTGGGCGAACCTCGCTTCGGCGCTCAAGCGCGCTTTGGCCAGGCCACCGCGCGAGGTGGCGGTGCCGAGTTCCATCATGGCGAGCTACGCCGGCGTGCCGCTGGCGCGAAAACTGGGCGTCAAACCGGACATGACGGTGCGTCTCGTGGATGCGCCCGACGGTTTCGAGGACCGGCTGACCGATCTGCCGGCCGGCGCGCGGCTGACACGGTCCACGGCGGGGCAGGCTGGCTTGACGCTCTGGTTCGTGAAGCGCGTTGCGGATTACGCGAAACGCCTCCCGGCCGCCACGGCTTGGGCCGCGGAAGGCGGGCTGTGGGTGGTCTGGCCCAAACAGACGTCGCCGCTCGCGGGCGACCTCACCCAGGGCGCCGTGCGGCGGCTCGGCCTCGAAGCCAGATTGGTGGACTTCAAAATTTGCGCGGTGGACGCCGACTGGTCGGGCTTGCGCTTCGCGCCGCGCAAGACACCTGAAACCGCGCGGGCCAAGTGATCGCGTACGCCTGGCGGCACAGCTCCGCAAACGCTGCACGCCGCCATCTAGGGCCGCGTTCCGTTTGCCAACGGCGCGGGCGTGCCGGATAATCTGGCCCGTTGGCTCCAGTTGGGGCCACGGAGATTTCTCATGCGCACGCACAGTTTTCCCAACCCAGGTGTGGGCGACCGATTCCGCCGTCGCCGCGAAGCCACTTTCGCAGCGCTGGCAACCATCCTCCTCACGGCGGCTGCCGCCCACGCTGCGGAGACTCCACCCGTCGATGCCTGGCCGATGTTTCGCGGCGGGCCAGCCTTGCTGGGTTTGGCGACGGGCAAGCTGCCGGAGAAACCCGCGCTGCTTTGGAGCTTCAAAACCGGCGGGCCGGTGTTGTCCTCCGCCGCGATCGTGGGCGGGCGAGTCTTCGTTGGCTCGGACGACGGTTCGCTTTACGCCCTGAATTTGGCGGACGGAAAAAAGCTCTGGGCCTTCAAAACCGACGGCCCGGTCGAGTCGTCGCCGCTGGTGCTGGGCGAGCGCGTCTTCGTCGGCTCGAACGACAACGCGCTCCACGCGGTCGGCGCCGCCGACGGCAAGCAGCTTTGGAAATATCCGACCGACGACAAAATCCTCGGCGCGCCCAACTGGGTGAAATCGCCGAAAGGTGGCGCGGACTGGATCCTGGTCGGCAGCTACGATTTCAAGTTGCACTGCGTGGATGCCGGCACCGGCAAGAGCAACTGGGTGTACGAGACCGGCAACTACATTAACGGCTCGCCGGCGGTGGCGAAGGGCAAGACGGTCTTCGGCGGTTGCGACGCGATCCTGCACGTGATCTCGCTGGCCACCGGCGAAAAGGTGAAGGAAGTCGAGGCCGGCGCGTACATCGCCGGATCGGTCGCGCTCGACGGCGACCGCGCCTACTTCGGCCATTACGAGAACGAGTTTCTGTGCATCGACATCGCCAAGGGCGAGAAGGTTTGGACCTTCAAAGACCGTAATTTCCCGTACTTTTCCTCGCCCGCGGTGACGGCAGACAAGGTGGTGTTTGGCGGGCGCGACAAGCGGCTGCACTGCGTGACCAAAGCCGACGGGAAATCGCTCTGGGCGTTCACGACTCGCGGCAAAGTGGACAGTTCACCGGTGGTGGTGGGCGACCGCGTCGTGGTCGGCTCCGACGACGGCCGGCTGTACATCGTTTCGCTCGCGGACGGGCAGGAGCTTTGGAGTTATGAGATCGGCGGGGCCATCTCGGCGTCGCCGGCCGTGGCGGACGGGAAGATCGTGATCGGGTCGGAGGATGGATCGGTCTATTGTTTCGGGGCCAAATGAGCGCGCGCAAACGCACTTCCTGGCGCGAGAAACTCGCGGATGACAAGGGCCTGCCGAAGGTCATCCCGATTACCGGCAAGCTCTGCAAGCACTGCGGTGAAGGCACCTGCGCCATCCCGTCAACGCGCGAGGTGGACGGGCTTATCCGCCGCGTGCGTAAAGGCATGGTCACGAGCTTCTGCCAGGCCAGGGTAAGCGGGGGCCAAGGATTGAATGGTACGAGATCAGGTGCGCATAGTGACAATCAAAGTGGTCTATCGAAAACGACATCTCGCGTGGAAGCCAAGATGAGTCGTCGCGTATTCAAAACCGAAACCGCGAATGCATAGTGAAACCTGGTTTCCGTCGCGTTCTGAACGCCGTTGGCTGACTAGCTATGGCGGCAACAGCCCTGTTCTGGGCGTGGCTCCCGGGTCGATTGCCAGAATTATGGATCAACTTAGGCTACGGCAACTCGGCCGCTGGTTTTGCAGAGCGGGTCAAGTCGGTCGTTACGCCCACAGAACTGCGCAACTGGGCCAGCAATTTTCTCGCGCACCCACCAGTGGGCCTCACGAATCAAGGCGCACCGGAGATTTACCTGCGCAACGATCCTCTCTGGCGAAAAATCCCAGCGCCGTGCTCGGAGTGGTTCGTCCCTCGGGTGATGAACGAAGGGCATCCCGGTATGCTCGTGCAAGTCGTTTCCCTCGGCGGCTTTGGCAGTTATGCGATTACGATCGGGCCAGCACGCACCAATCACGTCGCCACAGATCGCTATACTGCGGAAATCGACCTTGGCCTCGTCGTTGGTCGAACTCCTTGACCCAGACGCTGTCCAAACCACAAAGACCGACGCGGACCTTATTGCGAAAATCAGCGCCATGACACCCGAAGCCGCCTTGGAAGCCCAGATCGCGCGTTACCGTCGGATGACTGGTGAAGAACGCCTGGCCGTCGGCTTGCGATTGCACGAACTGGCCTGCGAGGTCGCCCGCGAAGGCATCCGGTCGCAGTTTCCGGACCTTTCGGAGGAAGCGGTTGATCAAAAGCTGCGCGAGCGGATTGCCCTCACCTACTCAGCATGACGGAAACCGAACTGCTCAAGGATTGCCTGACAAGACTGAACCGGACCGGTGTCGCCTACCTGGTGACGGGTTCGATGGCGAGCAACTTCTGGGGCATTCCGCGAACAACTCACGATCTCGATTTTGCGATTCAACTGCCGCCCTCGCAGGTTTCGATCGTGGTCCGCGCCTTTGCCGATCACTTCCACATCGATGAGTCCGCAGTGCGCGCCGCGTATCAGCCGCCTTACCAATTCAATGCCATTGACCATCGCTCCGCGTTGAAGGTGGATTTCTGGCTGCCGGTCAACACACCCTTCGAACGAGAGATGTTCCGTCGGCGCCAACAGTGCACCATGTTCGGCATCCCGGCTTGGATCGCCACCGCCGAAGACTTGATCCTACACAAGCTCTACTGGGATCGCCTGACACCATCCGAACGACAACGGACAGACGCGGCGGGCGTATATCGGGTGCAACGCGGCAACCTTGATCTGGACCACCTCAAACGGTGGGCAGACGAGCTTCGGGTACGCCCCGTTTGGGATGACATTCTCGAGAACCGACTTCGCCCGAAACTGACATGAACACCTCGAACCAACTTCCGCCGCCCGCCGTCGGCAAACCGCCGCTGGCCAAGCAAACCACCGTCGGCAATTACTTCGTCTCGAACTACCCGCCGTTCGCCTTCTGGAAGCCGGACCTTGTGCCCGACTTCGTGGCGGACGGGAGGATCGTGATCGGGTCGGTTTATTGCTTTGGACAAAAATGAAGAACTGGAAAACCACTGCCCTTTTCGCAGCCCTTTGCCTGGTCGCGGCGCCGGTCTCGCGCTCGGCCGACGCCCCGGGAAAACCCGAGAAACCGCCGGCTGGCAAGGCCGAGGAGGCCAAACCCAAGGAGGAGGCGAAGCATCCCATCGCGACGATTCCCGATGCGGCCACCCAACCCGTCATGGTGACCAACACGGTGACCATCGCCGGCGAGCGTGTCACTTACGCGGCCGAGACCGGAATGTTGCCGCTGCTCAAAAGCGATGGCGCATCGCGGGCGTCGGTTTTCTACGTGGCCTACACGCGGATTGGCGACCCGAACGCGGCCAACCGCCCGGTTACGTACTGCTTCAACGGCGGGCCGGGATCGTCCTCGGTCTGGCTGCATCTGGGCGCGCTGGGCCCGCGTCGCGTGAAATTGAACGACGACGGCACCATGCCGCCGCCGCCGTTCCACCTCGTGGACAATGAATACTCGCTGCTGGGCGTGTCGGACCTCGTGTTCATCGACCCGGTGGCGACCGGCTATAGCCGGCCGGCCAAGGACGAGAAACCGGACCAGTTCTTCGGCCAGTCGCCGGACGTGGAGTCGGTGGGCGATTTCATCCGGCTGTGGACCACGCGCCACCAGCGCTGGCTTTGCCCGAAGTACCTCTGCGGCGAAAGCTACGGGGTGTTTCGCGCGGCCGGCCTGGCCGAGCATTTGCACTCCCGCTACGGCATGTACCTCAACGGCCTGATCCTGGTGTCCGGCTTGCTGGACTTCAGCACCCTGCGGGACGGTCCGGGCAACGACCTGCCGTCGATCGTTTATCTGCCGAATTACACGGCGACCGCGCAGTTTCACAAAAAGCTGCCCGCCGATCTGGAGTCGGACCTGCCCAAGGCGCTCGCCGAGGCCCGCGATTTCGCGCAAGGTGACTACGCGCGCGCCTTGCTGCGCGGGCGCACGCTGCCGGCGGACGAGCGGGCGAAGATCGTCGCTGAACTCGCGCGGTTGACCGGCCTGCCGGCGTCGTTCATCGACGACAACGATCTGCGGGTGGACCCCAGCCGGTTCCGCAAAGAACTGTTGCGTGACCAAGGCTTGATCATCGGCCGCTACGATGCTCGCATCACCGCGCGCGACGGCGACAAGGCGTCGCCCACGCCGCTCTTCGACCCGTCCTTCGCCGCGACCTTGGGGCCGTTCTCGGCGGCGATGAACGCCTACGTCCGCGAGGATCTGAAGTTCACGGACGATCTGCCGTACGAAATCCTCGCCGGCGTCGGGCCCTGGAATTACGACGCCCGCGGCAGTTACCCCAGCGTGGCGGGCCGGCTCGCTTCGGTGATGAGCCAGAACCCTTACTTGCACGTGCTCGTGCTGGGCGGCTTGCGCGACCTGGCCTGTCCGCTCGATGGGATGCGCTACAGCCTGGACCACCTCGGGATCGACCCTACCTTGCGCAAAAACATCCAGTTTGCCGAGTACGAGTCTGGCCACATGATGTACGTGAATTTGCCGGACCTGCAGAAGATGCAGCGGGACTTGACGGCATTTGTGAAGCCCTGAGCGAGTGGACGGCCCGGGCGGACATCGCCCCGTGGCGGACTCCGCGCGCAAATCGGCTTCCTTCTGAAAATGTTCCAAGTGGGTGCCGAGGATTTGCGCGAGCGCGGTATCGCCTGAATATTCAGCTTGCACGAGCACCGCATGGAGTGCGAACCGCGAAAACCGCCGGGTCTCGCCGGAGCCAGTCGTCGGCGCTCGCGACAGTGAATACAAGGCGGGCCGGGATGGCAGCGCCTGTTTGGATCGCCCAGTTGAGAACGCAATTGATTTTGAATCATGCCAACCGCCGTTGATCAGCCGCCGCCGGCCGCCTCCGCCGCGCCGCCGCTCGAAAAACAGACCACCGTCGGCAATTACTTTGTCTCGAACTATCCGCCGTTCGCGTACTGGAGGCCGGAATTCGTCCCAGAGTTTCTGGCCGCCTTGGAGCGCCCGCCGTCCGCGTATCCGGCATCCGGCATCCGGCATCCGGCATCCACCCTCCCGTCCCTTGCCCCGGGCCAGCACGGCCACTGCAGGTCTGAGACCCGCGCTCCAGCACTCGATCGCCCGCCCGGCGCTCATCTGGCATCCGGCATCCGGCGTCCGGCATCGAGGGTGCCGCTCGGCGTTTACGCCCACATTCCGTTTTGCCGCAAGCGTTGCCATTTCTGCTATTTCAAGGTCTATACCGACAAGGATTCGCAAGAAATCCGCAGCTACCTCGACGCCTTGCTCCAGGAATTGACGATTTACGCCGGCAAGCCGTTTGTCGGCGGGCGAAAGCCTTCGTTCGTTTATTTCGGCGGCGGCACGCCGAGCTATTTGTCCGAGGCCCAACTCCATTTTCTCACCGACGGCATGAAGCGCCTGCTGCCGTGGGACGAGGTCGAGGAGGTCACGTTCGAGTGCGAGCCCGGCACGCTCACCGACCACAAGCTCGCCGCGCTCCGGCAAATCGGCGTCACCCGGCTCAGCCTCGGCATCGAACACTTCGACGACCACATTCTCGAGATCAACGGCCGCGCGCATCGCTCGAAGGAGATCGCCCGCGCTTACGCCTATGCCCGCGAGGTCGGCTTCCCGCAGATC
The DNA here is from genome assembly GCA_021823625.1 of bacterium. Lineage (GTDB taxonomy): Bacteria > Verrucomicrobiota > Verrucomicrobiia > Limisphaerales > J093 > DSVZ01. The sequence goes on from JAKANS010000023.1 coordinate 27,659, forward strand.
AACATCGATCTCATCGCCGGCATGGTGGAGGAAACCGAGGACAAGTGGAAAATGGCGGTGGCCAAGACGCTCGAACTCGCGCCCGACTCGGTGACGATTTACCAGATGGAAGTGCCGTTCAACACCGGCATTTACCGGCAGATGAAGGCGGAGGGCAAACTCGTGGCGCCCGTGGCCGACTGGGACACCAAGCGCCGGTGGGTCGATTACGCGTTTGGCGAACTCGAGAAGGCCGGCTACACCGTCGGCAGCGCCTACACCGCGGTGAAGGACAAGGCGAAGACGCGGTTCGTCTATCGCGATTACCTCTGGGCGGGCGCGGATTTGTTGAGCATCGGCGTGGCCAGCTTCGGCCACATCGGCGGCACGCATTACCAGAACCACCATGACTTCGATGCCTACGTCGCGCCACTCGCGGACGGACACCTGCCGGTCTATCGCGCGCTGACGCCGACGCCGGAGGAACGCTACATCCGCGAGTTCATCCTCCAGCTCAAGCTCGGCCGCGTGAGCGCGGACTACTTCACGGAAAAATTCGGCGAAGACCCGCGGGTGAAGTTTGCCCCGCCGCTGGCCGGGCTCAAGGACCGGGGCTTTCTCCAAAACGACGGCGATCGCATCGCCATTAACCGCGAAGGACTGCTCCAGGTGGACCGGCTGTTGCACGAATTCTTCAAGCCGGAGCATCAGGGACCGCGGTACGCATGAAACCTGGCGTTGAATCAGCCGCGTGAAAGCGTAAACTGCCGCCATGACGATCACTCTGAATGAGGCGTTGGCGGCGCTGCCGGCGCTGATCGCGAAGGCAGAAGCGGGAGAGGAGATCCTCATTTCACCCAAGCCCGGCAAGCCGACGGTGAAACTGGTCGCCGTGGAGCCACCCTTCGATCCGCTCAAGCCCCATCCGGAGCTGGTTGGCTCGGTCACGTATCTGGACCCAGGATGGACCCAACCGCTACCGCCGGAAGAATGGGGCAACCTCGCGGACCGTTGAACCCCCGCCCGAGGTGCCTTCATGAAGCTGCTGTTGGACACATGCACCTATATCTGGCTGGTGGACAATTCCGCCTTGCTCTCGGCGGCTGCGCGGGAGGCGCTCCGTACAACTGACCATTCCCGACATCTGTCTGCGATTTCGGTAAGCGAAGTGCATCGCTTGATCCGCAAGGGCCGCCTCGCCATCCACGCCCCCAGGGGACTGGATGTCTGGTTCGAGACGGGCTTTGCCAACCATGGCGTGGCCCCTGAAGCCATCACTTGGCGCATAGCGCACGCGGCGGAAATGTTGCCGGCGATTCACAATGACCCTGCAGATCGTTACATCATCGCAACCGCCCAACGCTTGGACGCGGCCATCGTCACCCCCGACAATAGCATCCCCAGATACCCCGGCGTGGAGGTGATATGGTAAATGGAGTGCAGCCCTCGGCGTCGCTTGCGAGTCCGTACGCAAGCACGCCAGGTTCGGTAGTTCCAGCAAACTGCGGCAACCGCATTGCCATCACCCGCGAGGGCTTGCTGCAGGTGGACCGCCTGCTGCACGAATTCTTCAAGCCGGAGCATCAGGGGCCGCGGTACGCATGAAGCTCAAGTCAGGTTTCGGCGTCAAAAACGGCATGCCAAATGACCGCCGCCGACTGGAGCTCCAGCTCTTGCTTTGTTTTCGCCTCCGCTCGTTGCACGCCTTCCTGGCCGTGGCGTGGGCGCTGCCCCTGACTTCCGCCCTCGCCGATTTCTTCGTCTCACCCACCGGTACGGATACCAACCCCGGCACCAAGGCCCAGCCCTTCGCCTCGCTCGAAGCCGCCCGCGACGCCGTGCGGAAACTGAAGTCGGACAGCGGCCTGCCCGCGGGCGGCATCACCGTCTGGTTGCGCGGCGGCGATTACCTGAGAACGAACGCCCTTGAACTGACCACCGCCGACTCAGGAACGCCCGCGGCGCCGATCATCTGGCGGGCTTACAAGGATGAAGCCCCCCGACTGCTGGGGGGCGTGCGACTCGATCGCGTTGGGCGAGAGTCCGCTCAAGCCCAAACCGATGCCGGACCGCAAGGGAAGTCAGGGCTCGACGGAGTCTCGCCCCACCCAACGCTGGCTGGTTTTCAGCCGGTCACCGATCCGGCTGTGCTGGCGCGCCTCGACGAAAAGGCGCGGGGGCATGTGGTGCAGGTCGATTTGCGCGCGCTGGGGATCCGCGATTTCGGCGAGATGAAGTCGCGCGGGTTCGGCCGGCCGACCACGCCGGCGCATTGCGAACTGTTTTTCGCGGGCAAGCCCATGACGCTCGCCCGCTGGCCGAACGAAGGCGAGTTTGCCCAGATCGCCGGCTTTCCGGACGCGGCGGGCCAGGGCGACGAGCACGGCGGGAAGATCGGCAAACTCGAAGACGGCTTCACGTATGCCGGCGACCGGCCGCGCCGCTGGAAGGATACGAGCGACCTCTGGGTTCATGGCTATTGGGCCTACGATTGGGCGAACTCGTATGAGCGCGTCACCTCGCTCAATCTGGACCGGCGCCTCGTCAAGACCGCGCCGCCTTACGGCCAATACGGTTTTCGCAAGGGCCAGCGATTCTACTTCTTGAACGTCCTGGAAGAGATCGACCAGCCGGGCGAATGGTTTCTGGATCGAAAGACTGGCGTGCTCTATTTCTGGCCGCCCGTGGCTGCGGACGTCAGTCCACGGCAAACTTCCAGCTCAGTAGCTGTGGACGTGAGTCCACAGCAAACTTCCGACGCCCCCGCGCGCCGCGCTCTGACGAGCACAGCCACGCCGGAAGTTGTCCTCTCCCTTCTCGCTCAACCGCTGCTCAAGCTCACCGACATTTCCCACGTCACCTTCCGCGGTTTGATCCTCGATGCGACACGCGGTAACGCCGTCGAAATCCGCGGCGGCGAAGGCAATCGCATTGCCGGCTGCGTGATTCGCAACATCGGCGATTACGGCGTGAAGATCGAAGGCGGCACCGGCCACGGCGTCAGCGGCTGCGACGTCTTTGACACCGGCGATGGCGGTGTGGAAATGAGCGGCGGCGACCGCCAGACGCTCGCGCCTGGCGGTCATTTCGTCGAAGACTGCCACTTCGCGCGGCAAGGGCGGTGGTCCAAGTGCTACGTGCCGGCGATTCACATGCTCGGCGTCGGCCAGCGGGCGTCGCACAACCTCATCCACGACCACCCGCACTGCGCGATCCTTTTCGGGGGCAACGACCACCTGATCGAGTTCAACGAAATCCACCACATCGCGCTGGAAACGGGTGACGTGGGCGCGATCTATACCGGGCGCGACTACACTTACCGGGGCAATCGGATTCGCTTCAATTTCATCCACCACACCGGCGGCGTGGGCATGGGCTCGATGGGCGTGTACATGGACGATTGCGTCAGCGGCACGGAGGTCTTCGGCAATCTCTTCTACAAGGTGCATTGGGCGATGTTCATCGGCGGCGGGCGCGATCACCGGGTCGAGAACAACGTCTTCGTCGATTGCGATCCCGCGGTGCGCATGGACGGGCGTGGGTTGGACAAGTCGCCCGTCTGGTTCAACATGGTGAACGACTACATGCGCCGACGGCTCGCCGAAATGCCGGCCGCGCTTTACCGCGAATGCTACCCCGCGATCCGAACCCTCGACGCCTGCTACGGCCCGCCGGGCGGTCCGGCGATCGTCGGCGACGCGTTCAAAGGCGTGCCGCCGGAGGGCAACGTGGTTGCGCGCAACGTCTGCGCCGGCAAATGGCTCGAGGTCGGCTGGCACGCCACCGAAGCGATGCTTCACTTGGAAAACAACCTCACCAACGCCGCCCCCAGCCTTGTGCGACTCCCCGGCGACGATGCGCGGCCGGGCGACTTTGCACTCAAAGCCGATTCGCCGGCCTGGAAACTCGGTTTCGAGCGCATCCCGCTCGACCAAATCGGACTGCGCGACAGCGAATTCCGCCGCGACTTGGCGCGTCTGACGAACAGGAACTGATGATGCCTGCGACATATTCGCTGACACCGCAAGTGAAGGCCCCGGTCCCGGCGACCGGGGCCTTTCTTTACCCGCTGGACGATTTCTACGCCCGCGAGCGCCAGCCGCTGCCACGGATCGAGATCATCCCCAGCGAACTGGTGCCAGAGCCGTACCGGGGGTTGCTGGTTCACGATCACGACATGACCCCCACGCTGGAGCGGTTCCACCGGTGCGACATCCACATCGAGGTCTGGGGCCGGCAGCGTCAAAACGACCTGTACTTTCGCGAAGTGGTGTTGCGCCTGGACCGGGACCAGCGCGCGGTCGAGTTCGGCGCCAACAAGGTGAACCTGGTGTTGTTCCCCGCCGACGTGCGCCGCTTGATCCTGGATGAATACCTGCCGCTCGGCCACATCCTCAACATGCGGAACATCCCGCATCATGGTCACCCGCTCGCTTACCTTCGAATCGAGTCGGACGACTTGATGAACCGCGCCTTCCGGCTCCAGGGGCGGCACACGCTGTATGGCCGCCGCAACACGATTTGGGACGCCCAAAATCGCGCGCTCTCGGAAATCGTGGAGATTCTGCCGCCGGCGTAGCGGCCGGGGAGGCAGAACACCGGTGACGCTGAACGCGGCGGGATTTGCCTTTGGACTTCGGCTGCCGTCGGTTCCCGCCTCGGACCGGCCAGGCCCGAGCAACTGCCAGGGCCGAAGCGCCTGCCGGCGGACCGGGATTGGCGCGGACCGACGGCGTCCACGCCTCCGCTCAATGGCCGCCGGGGGCGCCCGCGCCGCCTTTCACGCGCTTGAACAGAAAAACCGCGGGCAGGCAAAGCAGGCAGAGCACGCCGAAGAGCCGGAAATTATAGACGAAGGCCGAGAGTTGGGCCTGTTGCCAGACGGTCTGGCCAATCAACGCCGTGGCTTGCCGGCTGGCCGCGGCGCCGCCACTCAGCGACGTCAGTGACGCGGTGATCGCAGCCAGGCGTTCGGTGTAGGCCGGGTCGTACGGCGTCAGGTGCGTCACCAACGCGGCTTGCTCGACTTGCGCGTGCCGGGCCAGGAACGTCGTGACCATCGCGATGCCGAAACTGCCGCCCAGATTGCGCATCAGGTTGTACAGGCCGGAGGCGTTGCCCATCTGGTCCTGGCGCAGGTAACCCATCGCGGTGGTCGTGAGCGGCACGAAGACGAAGCTGATGGCGATGCCGCTCAGAATGACGGGCAGGATCACGTTGGCCGGGCTGATCTGGAGGTTGATGTTGCCCAGCCAGAACGACGACACCGACAGCAACGCAAAACCCGTGAAGACCAGCCAGCGCCCGCTGACCTTGCCGACCAGCCGGCCGACCAGGAGGGTCGTGAAAAACGAGCCGACGCCGCGCGGACTCAACACGAGGCCGCTTTGCAGCGCGGGATAGCCCATCAGCGTTTGCAGGAAAATCGGCAGCGCGGCAGTCGTGCCGTAAAGCACGCCACCCAGCATCGCAATCAGCAGCAGCCCGGCGCTGAAGTTGCGATTCTTCATCACCCGCAAGTCCACCAGCGGATGCTCGGCCCGGAGTTGGCGGATCAGGAAAGCCGCGAAGGAAGCCAGGGAGATCGCGCCGAACCACCGGATCCATTCCGCCGCAAACCAGTCGTCCTGCTCGCCTTTGTCGAGGACGATCTGGAGCGTGCCCAGCCAGACGGCCAGGAACACGAAGCCGGCGAAGTCGATGCTTTCGGCGCGTGCCCCGCGAATGTACGGCGGGTCCTCCACCACGGCTTCGGCGGCGAGCATCGCCGCGACGCCGACCGGGATGTTGATGTAGAAAATCCAGCGCCAGGAATAGTTGTCGGTGATCCAGCCCCCCAGGGTTGGACCGAGGATCGGGGCGACGATGACGCCCATGCCGAACGCGGCCATCGCCTGCCCGCGTTTTTGCGGCGGAAAGCTCTCCAGCAGGATGGCCTGCGAAATGGGCACCATCGCGCCACCGCCGATGCCTTGCAGCACCCGCGCGACAATCAGGAAAGGCAGGTTGGTCGCCATGCCGCACAGCACGGAGGTCAGCGTGAACAGCGCGATGCAGCCGATGAACAACCGCTTCCGCCCGAAATACCGTCCCAGCCAGCCCGTCATGGGCAGGATGATCGCGTTCGAGACCAGGTAGCTGGTGAGGATCCAGGTGGATTCCTCCGTCGTGCAGGACAAATTCCCCGCGATGTGCGGCAACGAGACGTTGGCCACGGACGTGTCGAGCACTTCCATGAACGTGGCCGCCACGACCGTGGCCGCGATCAGCCATGGATTGTGTCGCGGATGCCAGGGCGCGGTCTTCGTCGCCGGCGCACTCATCGTCCGGGCGCGGACTTCGGGGCGTCCTTGCCACCCGGCGGGACGGCTTTCCACACCAGCGCGGTGAACAGCGCCGCCACCACGATGGCGGCCAGGGCCAGCACCGGCGTTGAAACCTGAAAATCGCTGGTGCGAACCCAAGGCACCACCGACAGGCCGGGGCCGAGCTTGTGGGCTTCGTCCGGCGGCTGGTCGAACAGGATTTTGACCGGCACGCGCTGCACCACCTTCACGAAATTGCCGACCGCGTTTTCCGGCGGCAACAGGCTGAAGCGCGCGCCGCTGCCCGCCTGGATGCTGTCCACGTGCGCGGCAAACTTCCGGTCGGGGTAGGCGTCCACGTGCAGTTCGACCGGCTGGTGGGGAAGGAGGTTCTGCAACTGGGTTTCCTTGAAGTTGGCCACCACCCAGAAATCCGGCACCACCACGGCGAGCAACCGCTGGCCGACCTGGACGTATTCGCCGGCGTGGACGGCCTTGCGGGTGACGAAGCCGTTCGTCGGCGCGACGAGGCGCGTGTACGAAAGGTCTAGTTCAGCGATCTTAACATCGGTTTCCGCCTGGTGGACCTCGGCCCGTGCCATCGCAAACGCAGCGCCGGCGGCGTCCAGTTGCGCGTGGGCTTCCGTGACGCGGGACCGGTCGGTGGCGACCTTGTCCCGGTCCGCCTCGGCCGTGGCGCGGGCGGCGGCGCGAGCGAGATCGAATTCCTGCGCGGAACTGACGTTTTCTTTACGCAGTGACTCCATCCGCTTGAAATCCGCCTCAGCGCGCTCGGCCGTCGCCTCGGAAGCCGCCGCCTCGGACTGGCTCTGCTTCGCCGTCAATTCCGCGGTGGCCGGGCGGGCCTGCATCAACGCATAAGCGCTGGCCACAGTCTTCTGGTTGCTCTCCGAGACGTTGTGGCTGGCCCGCTTGTGGGCCAGGGCGGCTTCGTAGTCGCGTGGATCGATATCGACCAGCGAGTCGCCGGCCTTCACCGGCTGGTTGTCATGAATGTAAACGGCGGAAACGATGCCGGCCACCTTGGGCGAAATGGCCACGATGGGGCCTTCGAGGTAAGCGTCGTCGGTGCTCTCGTGCGTGAACACGTCCACGAGATAACGCAACCCCACGAAGCCGAGTCCGGCGACCACGGCGGCCAGCAAGGCAAAGCCCGCGAGCCGCCACGGCGGGGGGCCGTTCTTCTTTGCGGGTGCGCCGGGCTCGGCGCCGGGCGACGGCGGGTGCGGATCGGGTGCGTTGCTCATGCGGTCGGGGAAACGGCGAGACCGGGTTCAGCGGTGCGTGGGCGGCGCAGTTTGCGGCGGAGCCACTGCTGGAAAGTCTCACAGCAGCGGGTTCTGCAGGAAGGCGCTGATGCCGGGCACGGAGTTGAGCTTGCCGCGCAGGCGCTGGATGATCTGGTCCACGTGCGGCCGGCCGGTCGAGCGCGGTTTGAGGCGCACGAACATGCGGCCGCTGTTGCCGGTGGTGGTCGGCCCGCCCGCGCCGATGGACGAGGTCAGGTTGTTGAGGATGTTCGTCTCCTGCATCAACAAATGCATCAAGGCAAGCTGGTGGTCGCGCATGGAATCGAAGGAGATGTCCTGCCCCGCCTCGGTGACGATGAAGATCTGGCCGGTGTCCTCGCTCGGGAAAAAGCCTTTGGGAATGGTGACGAACAGGTAGCCCGTCGCCACCAGCACGACCAGCGAAACGAAGATCACGGTCAGGCGGTGTCGCAACACGACCCGCAGCGTGCGCTCGTAAAATCCGAACATGCCGTCGAAGAACCGCTGCGACACCGCATAGACGTGGCCGTGGTGCGCCTGGCCCGGCGGCCGCACAAACCGGCTGCACAGCATCGGCGTGAGCGTCAGCGAAACGAAGCCGGACACCAGCACCGCGGTCATGATCGTCACCGCGAATTCGTGCAGCAACCGGCCGAGGATGCCGCCCATGAACAGCACCGGGATGAACACCGCCGCCAGCGACAGAGTCATCGAAATGATCGTGAAGCCGATCTCGCGCCCGCCTTTGAGCGCCGCCTCGAACGCGGGCATGCCTTCCTCGATGTGGCGGACGATGTTCTCGAGCATCACGATGGCGTCGTCCACGACGAAGCCCACCGAGAGCGTGAGCGCCATCAGCGAAAGGTTGTCCACGCTGTAGTTGAGCAGGTACATCACGGCGAACGTGCCGATCAGCGACATCGGCAACGCCAGGCTGGGGATGACCGTGGCGGAGAGGTTCCGCAGGAACAGGAAGATCACCAACACCACCAGGCAGACCGTGAGCATGAGGGTGAACTGGACGTCGTGCACGGATTCGCGGATGGACTGCGAGCGGTCGTAGAGGATCTCGAAATTCACCGAGGCGGGCAACTGCGCGCGCAAGGTCGGCAGCAGCGCGCGAATGTTGTCCACGACTTCGACCGTGTTTTCGCCGGGCTGGCGCTGGACGGCCAGGATGATCGCGCGGGTGGTGTTGAACCGCGCGGCCACCTTGTCGTTCTGCACGCTGTCGATCACCCGGCCCAGGTCGCCGAGGCGAACCGGTTGCCCGTTGCGATAGGCCACGATGAGCGGCCGGTAATCCGCTGCCTTGAACAACTGGCCGTTGGCCTGAACGGTGAACGCCTGCTTCGGGCCATCGAGCGTGCCGGTGGGCAGGTTCACGTTGCCCTGCGCCACCGCCTGCTGGACCTCGTCGATGCCGAGGCCGCGACTGGCGAGCGCACTGGGATCGAGTTGGATCCGGACCGCGTAGGTTTGTGCGCCAAACACGCCGACCTGCGCCACGCCTTTCACCATCGACATGCGCTGGGCCATGAGCGTTTGCGCGTATTCGCCCACCGCCGACAGCGGCTGGGTGTCCGACGTGAGCGCCATGTACAGAATCGGCTGGTCGGCGGGGTTCACCTTGCTGTACGTCGGCGGCGAGGGCATGCCTTGCGGCAGCAGCCGCGAGGCCTTGGCGATGGCCGCCTGCACGTCCTGCGCAGCGTCGTCGATGTTCCGGTCCAGGGTGAACTGGATCGTGATCTGGCAAAGGCCGAGGGCGCTCACCGACGACATCGAGTCCACGCCGGCGATGGTGGTGAACTGCCGTTCCAGCGGCGTCGCCACGGCGGAAGCCATCGTCTCCGGGCTGGCGCCCGGCAGGCTCGCCGAGACCTGGAGCGTGGGATAATCCACGTTGGGCAGGTCGCTCACCGCCAGGTAGCGATAGCTGATGACGCCGAACAACAGGATGCCCGACATGACCAGCGTGGTCATGACCGGCCGGCGAATGAACAGCTCCGAAATGTTCACGCAATCCTCCCCGGCCCCGGCCCGCCAGCAAATGGTCTTTTCGCCGGCTGAGCGGTGCTGGCCGCTCGCGGTCCTTCGGTTGACGGCCCGCCCGCCGGTGTGCCGCCGGCGCGCTGACCCGGCGTTTGCACGTTCACCTCGGCGCCCGGGACCAGGCGCAACTGGCCGTCGGTCACGACCGTCTCGCCGGCCTTGACCCCGTGGGCGATGACGGTCTCGTTCCCGCGTTGCGGTCCGGTGGTCACCATCCGCTTTTCCACCGTCTCGTCGGGCTTCACGACAAAGACGAAGTCACCGCTCTGGCTGGATTGGACCGCTTGCGACGGCACGACCCTCGCATTGGTCAATTCGCCCAGCGTGAGGGTGACGTTCAGGAACTGGCCCGGCCACAGCCGTTCGTCTTCGTTCGCGAACTTCGCCCGCAGCAACAGCGTGCCCGTGGTGGTGTCCACCTGGTTGTTCACGACCTCCAGCTCGCCCACGGCGGCCTTCTCCGGATGTTGCGGGGTCGCCGCCTGGACGCGCAAATGGCCGCGCGCCGCCGCTGCCCTCACCTCCTGCAACGAGCGCTCCGGAACCGCGAAATCCACGAAGATCGGCCGGGTCTGATTGACGATGACGAGGATGGTGTCGTTGTTCTTGACCATGTTGCCTGCGTCCACGAGCAGCAACCCCATGCGGCCGTCCACCGGCGAGGTGATGGAACAAAACGAGAGCTGCAGCTTGGCGCTCGCGATGGCGGCCTGGTCGGCCGCGACCGAGGCCTTGAACGTCGCGACTTTCGCACGGTTGGCGTCCACCACCGTCGCGGGCACCGCCTTGGTGCCGGCCAGTTCGTCGGTGCGCTTCATGTCGGCCTCGGCGTTCTGCAGCGAGGCCTCGTCCCGCGCCAGGACGGCCGTGGCCTGATCCAGCGTTGCCTGAAACGGACGGGGGTCGTCTCAAAAATCAAGTCGCCCTGCTTCACCTCGTCGCCGGGCTGGAACGCGACGCGCGCGAGCTGGCCATCCACGCGCGCCTTCACCGAGACGCTGGCGTAAGCGCGGGCGGTTTCAATGGCGCTCAGGTTGATCGGCTCGTTCGTTTCCACCACCGTCGCCACGGTTACCGGCACGGGCAGGCCGCGGCCCTTCGCCTAGCCGATCGGCGGGCCGCCCGGGCTGACGCCCGAAGGCGAGCAACCCACTCCCAGACCCGCCAGCGCGACCGCGGCCGTCACTGTCAGAATCGCTTCGTACAGCTTCATAGTTCAGGTTCCACTGGACTGGGTCGGAGCCTCCCAGCCGCCACCCAGCGCCTTGTAGAGCGCGACCACGTTTTCGGTCATCGTGCGCTCGCTTTGCACCAGGGCATCCTCGGCCTGGTACAGCGACCGCTGGTTCACCAGCACATTCAGGAATTCGCCAAAACCTTTGGTGTAAAGTTGGTTCGCCAGCTCCACCGAACGCCGGCTCGCCTCCACCGACTCGCGCAACGACTGGTAACGCTCCTTTTCCTTGGCGTAGGCCACGAGCGCGTTTTCGACATCTTCAAGCGCGAGCAGCACCGTCTGGTTGAACTGGGCGAGCAGTTGCTCCTGCTGCGCCGTCTGTGCGTCGATCTGCGCCTTGAGCCGCGGGTATTCGAGCAACCGCCACCGCACCGAACGGCCCGGCCGTCCAGAATTTGCTCGCCGGCTCGATCAGCGTGGCTGCGTCGAGACTCTGATAGCCCGCGGTACCGGTGAGGAAGAACTTCAGGAACAACTCGGCCTTTGCCACACCGATGCGGGCCGTGGCGGCGGCAAGCTGGCGTTCGCTCTGGCGCACGTCGGGCCGGCGCAACAAAAGATCCGACGGCAATCCAGCGGGCCCTTCGGGTGGCGATGCGGGGATGGGCGAATCGGTCGCCAGTTCGGTGTCGAGCGATCCCGGCGCCTCGCCGAGCAATACGCTCAGCCGATGACTGGATTGCTTGAGCGCGGTTTCCAGCGTCGGCACCTGGGCCTTCGTGGCGGCCAGGAGCGTCCTGGCCTGGGCGACGTCCAGTTCGCTGGTCAGGCCCTTGTCGAACCGCATCTGGGTGATGTCCACCGTTTCCTGCTGGGCGTTCAGGTTTTTCTGCGCGATCGCCAGCCGCCGCTGCGTGCCGCGACACTCGACGTAATTGCGCGCCACTTCGGCCAGGAGCGAAACCTGCACCGCGCGCTGGTCTTCCTCGATCGCCTGCAAATCCGCGGTCGCGGCTGGCAACGCCCGGCGCTCGCCGCCGAAGACGTCGAGATCCCAACTCGCGTCGAAGCCCGCCTGATAGGTGTCGGTATCGAGCAACCGGACCGGAAACGCCAGCGCGTTCTGGCTGCGTCGTGCGGTGGTCAGTGAAGCGCTGGCGCCGATCGTGGGCAGAAAGTCCGACAACACCGCGCCGCGCAACGCCCGCGCGGCCTTGACGCGGGCGGCCGCAACCTGGAGGTCGTAGTTCGCCTGCACCGCACGCTCGATCAACGAGTCGAGCTCCGGATCGGCGAGCGTCTTCCACCATTGCGCCAATTGCACGTCGCGATTGGTGTTCACCCCCGCGCCGGCGGCGGACCAGGCCGTTGGCACGGCGGGTTTCGGCGGGTGGTAGTTGGGTCCCACGCTGCAGCCGGCCAGCAACGCCGGAAGCCAGACCCATTTCAGCAGGGTGGTGAGTTTCATGGGAGAAAAGTCAGAGGGGCACCGGCTGATGCAGCAGCTTGGCGAATCGCAGCAGAAATTCCCGCCGCTCGCGCTGGAAAGCCGGATCGGACACCGACCGGCCAGTCACCAGGCGCGTGGATTGGGGAAACGCGAGCGGATACGCGGTCAACGCCATCAGCGAGAGCAGCAGGTGGCCGGGATCCAGGTCGGCCGGGAGCAAACCCTGGCCCTGCCGGGCGCGAATCGACTCCACCGCGCGCCGCGCCACCGTGCGGCGATACCGCTGATGCACCAGGTTGCGGTCCGAACCCTGCAAGGCTTCCCAGCCGAGCAAGCGGAACCAATCCACGTCGCGGCAGGCCGCATCGAACCAGTACGCGAGCGTTTCCGCCGGGTCTTTCGGGGCGGAGGCCAGCAGCGCCTCCCGCTGGGCGATCTTCTGTCGCAACACTGCGCTGAAGAGCCCGTCCTTATTGCCGAAGTAATGGTAGAGCATGCGCTTGTTGACGCCGGCCCGGCGGGCGATCACGTCCACGCGCGCGCCGGCCAGCCCTTTGGCCGAAAACTCGCGCAGCGCGGCCGCCAGGATTTTTTCCTGGGTCCGCTGCGGATTGCGCGTGGCGGGGGAGGCCGGCTTGGCCTTCGGTCTGACGGCGGCGTGGTGCATGTTCAATTCACCGCGCGGAAAGTAATTCCTGACAAGTAACCGTCAAGTTACTTAGGGCGGCGGTGCACGCCCACGATCCGCACGAGCGCCAGACTTGCCAGCAGCAGGACCACGTGAAACTTTGTCGGCGACATTCAACACACATTGAGCCATGCCGATCTTGCTGCACAATCCGTCGAGCCGTCGCTCCTTCCTGAAAACTACCGCCCTGGGTGGCGTCGCGCTGGTCGTGGCCGGCTGCCGCGGGTTGGCGCCGGCCGCCGCCACCAAAGGGGAATGGCACCTGGCCTTGTTGTCAGATACGCATGTGCCGGGCGATCGGGTCAATGGGTACCGCGGGTTCAATCCCTGGCAGAACCTGCAGAACGTCGTGCCGCGCGTCCTCGAATCCGCGCCGGAGGCTGCGATTCTGTGCGGCGACGCCGCCCGGCTGGAAGGCAAGGAAGCGGACTACCGGGAGGTGGCGGCGTTGCTGGAGCCCCTCGCCGCCGCGGTGCCGGTGTGCCTCGGCCTGGGGAATCACGACGACCGCGGCAACTTCCTGAAGGTCTTCACGCAGCGGCCGGGCACGCACCCCGCGGTGGACGGCAAATGCATCACCGCGATCGAACACCCGGTCGCGCGGTTGATCGTGCTGGACTCGCTGCTCTACACGAACAAGGTGGCGGGACTGCTGGGGAAAACGCAGCGGGGGTGGCTCGCCCGCTACCTGCCCACCCTCGGCGATCGGCCCACGGTGTTGTTTGTGCACCACACGCTGGGCAATGGCGATGGCGACCTGCTCGATGCGGGGCAGTTGTTTGCGCTGACGAAAACTTGCCGCCACGTCAAAGCCATCTTTTACGGGCACTCGCACGTGTGGGAACTCGGCGAGCGCGACCGGCTGAAACTGGTTAACCTGCCGGCGGTCGGCTATAACTTCCGCGACCAGGATCCCGTCGGCTGGGTGGATGCGCGCTTTCGCACCGACGGCGTGGCGTTGACGCTGCATGCCATTGCGGGCAACCGCGCCGAGGACGGGAAAACTTGGTTCGTCGCGTGGTCGTGATTTGAGAGGAACTCGGTTTTCCGAGTTCTTTTGAGGCAACGTTCGGGAGGTTCAGGGCGTGGAAGATTTCACCGTCCTTCTTTGGGCTGTGGGTGCCGGAGCGCGAAACGGACGAGGCGTTGCGTACAGAATGACGCCCGGTCTGGCGCAAGCTGGGCGGGGTGGATCGCCATTAAGAATGGGCACCAGGCGCACGGGCAAAGAGCGCCAGCGACCGGGCCCGAAGCTGCGGCGCTTCCGGTGAGCAGTTCACTGACCCACATGCCCCACAATCCGCAACCCTATTGCAAACAGGCGATCCGGTTGGTGGGGACCGGTTGGGCGCATCTCCGTTGCTTGCAGCCCGATTGGGCTCGACGCACGCCGAACGGCCCGCCTCAGCCCAACGGGCTGGAGTCCACCAGGCCAGGGCCAGCGAGCAGAGCGAGCGCCGCCCTGGGCTGGTTAACGTTGGCCTTTCAGGCCGGCGGCACCGGTTGCGCGAGATGCCCCCGGACCGGCTTTCGGCTTGTCAGCCGACTGGAGTTTCGCGAGCGTGGCCACATTGTGCGAATCTCCGGGCATTCAGGTTTCCGGGATAAACCGCAACTTCTTGCGGCTTATCTCCGCCGATTACCCGAGTTAAACCGCAGAACACCCCCCATTTTGCGGTTTGACCCCGGAAAACCGGGGTTAAGCCGCTTGCGGTTCAATCACTGTTAGGCATCGTGAGTTTATGACGCTTTCAGAGTGCAAATGCTGTCATCGAGAGATTAGTTTCGATGCCGAGGTATGTCCTCGTTGCGGCCAGCCGAACCCACACGACATAACTCCATACCAAGTTGGAGCTAGGAAGATGTGGAGGGGGGGATACGCTCGTCCATGCCGGAGAGATAGAAAACGCTGTTCGGCGCATTATGAATGAGGGGATTTCTGAGTCGGAAGCCCGCGAGTTGGTAAAGTTGTCCACTGGTGAGCACGATGCCTAACACCGCGCTGGAGCCAACGCCGACTGCCCCTTGAGTTTATGGACGGTTTGAATTATACAACGCTTATCGAGCTTGCGGAGCCACTCGCCCGTCGGCGTGGCTCAGCTTTGGATCGTTCGGATTGATGCGTGGTCCGCCACACTCATGAAGTACCGGGTCGAATTGAAGCCAAAGGCGGAAAAGGATTTGAAAGCCTTGGCGTCCAACGATAGAGGCAGAGTGGTGGAGCGTTTGCGCTGGCTTGAGGACGAGCTCAAAGGAGACGTGAAGCGCTTAAGCAACCATTTCCCCGAGTACCGGATGCGTGCCGGGAACTGGAGAGTGCTTTTCGAGGTCGTGGACGACCGAGTTGTCGTTTACCGTATCCGGCATCGAAGAGAAGCGTATCGCTGACAGGCTTATGAGCATTCATCCGCAGATAATCGAGAAGGACGGAAAGAAGGAGTTTGTGGTTCTTCCGTACGACGAGTTTGTCCGCCTTCAAGACGAACTTGAGGATTACGATGATCTCAAGACACTCCGGCAAGAAAGAGCCTTGGCTGCTGCGGAGCCGACACGCTCACTCGATGACGTGTTGAAGGATATCGGTGAATGATCCGGACCGACCGGTGCATCGAACAGCCACCCGCGCTTCACTTTTCCATTGGCCCGGTTCTTCCTCCGCCGAATCAGACGGCAGCGGCGGCGCGGGCTTCCTCCACCGCTTCGCGGATCGCGACCTTGAAGCGGTCCAGGCCCTCACCGAAGGCGGCGGACATGGCCAGGACCGGTGTGCGACGCACGCGGCGTTTGAAGCTGCGCAGATTTGCCTCCGCGATCGACTCGTCCATCTTGTTCGCCACGACTAGGCGCGGCTTGGCCAGCAGGTCGGCGGCGTGCAATCCGAGTTCGGCGAGCAGTTGCTGGTAATCGTCCCACGGCTGTCGGCCGTCGGTGCCGGCCATGTCGAGCAGGAGGACGAGTACTTTGCACCGCTGGATGTGGCGGAGAAACGCGTGGCCCAGACCGACATTACGGTGCGCGCCTTCAATCAACCCCGGCACGTCGCAAACCGTCAGCCGCGACCAGTCGTCAAATTCGACGATGCCGATTTGCGGGTGCAAAGTCGTGAAAGGGTACGGCGCAATCTTGGGTCGCGCTTTCGAGATGGCGGCGAGCAGGGTGGATTTGCCAGCGTTGGGATGGCCCACCAACCCCACGTCGGCCAGCAGGCGCAATTCCAGACGAAACTCGCCTTCCGCGCCTGCTTCGCCCGGCTGGGCAAAACGCGGGGTCTGGCGGCGCGCGGTGGCGAAGTTGCGGTTGCCCAGGCCGCCGCGCCCGCCGGCGCAAAGGACGAAGCGCCGGCCGTTTTCGGTGAGGTCGGCGACGAGTTCGCCAGGCTCGGCCAGCCCTGACGGAGCAGGTGGCGTGGATTCCTCTTCGAGGTCGATCTCCCAGGCCCGGGCGCCGGCGGACGTGCGCAGGACGGGACGTTGATTGCTGCCCGCGAGGAGCAGCGGCCGGGAGGCGGGCGTTTCGGGATCGGCCACCGGCGGGGGCAGCGGCGCCCCTCCCGTCACGCGCCAGACCATCGTGCCGCACGGCACCTTCACGACCAGGTTCTTGCCGGCGTGACCATCCATGCCTTTGCCAAGGCCGTGCTCGCCGTTCTGCGCCAGCAATCGCGGTTGGTAATATTGATTGACTAGGTTGTTCAGGTCGTGGTCGGCCTCGAGGACGACGTCGCCGCCGCGGCCACCGTTGCCGCCGCTGGGGCCGCCTTTCGGCCGGAAAGTCTCGCGCAGAAAGGCCACGCAGCCGCGACCGCCGTGCCCGGCGCGGGCGTAGATTTTGACTTCATCAACGAACATTGGGGCAATCCGTGCGTGGCAGACGCGGCCGGCTTTGGAAAAAAAAAGGGCGAGGCCGGCGGCCTCGCCCGAAAACTGTGCGCGCCCGGCCTAGTTCGCGGCGGGGGCGGTTTCCTTGGCCACGATGTTGATGCGCTTGCTGTCCTTGTCGAACTTGACCGTACCGTCCTTCAAAGCGAACAACGACCAGTCGCGCGCTGTGCCGACGTTGCGGCCGGCAACGAACTTGGTGCCGTGCTGCCGGACGAGGATGCTGCCGGCGGTCACGAACTGGCCACCGAATTCCTTCACGCCCAAGCGCTGACTGGTGCTGTCGCGGCCGTTGCGCGAACTGCCGCCGCCTTTTTTGTGTGCCATAAGCCTAGACCTTGATTTCCTTCACCTTGACGACCGTGAGCGATTGCCGGTGGCCAATCTTCTTCCGATAACCTTTGCGGCGTTTCAGCTTGAAGGCCAAAACCTTCTCGCCGCGTTTTTGTTCGACCACGTCGGCCACAACACTGGCGCCGGCCACCGTGGGGGTGCCCACCGCGACCTTGCCATCGGCGTTGACGAGCAGCACCTGGTCGAAGACGACCGGCTGGCCGCTCTCGGCGGTCAGCTTCTCGATTTCAACCGTGTCACCGGGTGCCACGCGGTACTGCTTTCCGCCTGTTGCTAAAACTGCGTACATAATCGCAATGTCAAAGGCGTGATATCCAATCAAAAGGGGAGGTGAGTGTCAACGGTCGATTTGCTTTTGATTTTGCCGGGCGCGCATCTCAGTTTCTTGCAGGGTCGTGTAAGCTGGGGGCATGACAACAACGATTGCGCCGACCGCTATTCCTGCGGTCTGCACCCGTTCCCCCCGTTCGGGCGTTCCCGCCGTTCCCATCCCC
>JAKANS010000192.1 GCA_021823625.1 bacterium
GCTACGAATACGACTTCGGCGACTCCTGGGAGCACGAGATCACCGTGGAAAAGATACTGCCGTCCGACGCGGCTGCTGCCACGACCGCGCTCTGCCTCGATGGCGCCCGCGCCTGTCCGCCGGAGGATTGCGGCGGCGTTTGGGGCTATGACAACCTGCTCAAGATTCTCAAAAACCGGAAACACCCGGAGCACCAGAGCATGAAGGAATGGCTGGGCCGCGCGTTCGACGCCGAGGCCTTCGACATGGCGAAAACCAACCTCTGGCTGCGCAAACTGAAATGGCCCCGCGTGACTGAAGCCCGGTTGCGCAGAATCCTCATGGGCCGGGACGATTACCACGAATGAGCCGGAACCCAACGTCGAGATGATCGCCCCCGAGGTGACCAAGATCCTGAAAACATGAGCGCCTCCGAACAACCCAACTTGCCCGCCAAAGGCCAGCTTCTCGTCTATCGATCCGAAGACGGGCGGACGAAGCTCGAAGTGCGGTTGGAAAACGAAACGGTCTGGCTGACGCAACAGCACCTGGCTGACTTGTTCCAAACCAGCAAACAGAACATTGGCCAGCACCTGAAGAACATCTTTGAAGAGGGGAAATTGACCGAGAGTTCAGTGGTAAAGAATTTCTTTACTACTGCCGCCGACGGGAAGGACTACCGCACCAATTTCTACAACCTCGACGCGATCATCTCCGTCGGCTACCGCGTCAAAAGCGCGGTCGCCACCCGCTTCCGCATCTGGGCCACGCAGCAACTTCGCGAGTTCATCGTCAAAGGCTTCGTCCTCGACGACGAACGGCTTCCCACCACCCGTCCCCAACGGTGGACGAATGTGAATAGCCGTGGGTGGCAACCCACGGTCATACGTTTGAGAGGCCCACGACCCCGGAGGGGTCGAACCGGATGCACAACGGCCGACACATTCAACCCCTGTGGGGTTGCGACGGTTTTTCAATGCGGTGCCGTGGGGCACCATCCACGGCTATTCACGTTGAATCCCTCCGGGATACCGGCCCGTGACCTCGAGCAAACCCACGCCGGCAAAATCTCGCACGAGATGGCGAAGGAACTGGCCGAGGCCGAATACGACAAGTTCAACCGCCAGCGCATCCAGCAGGGCGATGCGGCGGGTGGCGAATTTGAGAAAGCCATCAAACAATTGCCGCCACTGCCCAAGCGGAGAAGAAGGGAGCCAAGAAGTGAGCGCAACAGAGCCCAAATCCCCCAACCTCCGCCGGACGCGCGACCTGCTGCTGCCGCGTCTGCTGTCGGGGCAGGTCAATCTTCCAACGAACTAGCCTATGCCACACCAGACAAACACCGCGCTCATCGCCGCCGTCACGGGCAAACTGGAGGTTTTTGAATGAGCGTTATCGCCGCCCGGCCCGTTGTGGAACGTGCTTATCGAAAATGGAAGCAGTCTGTTTATTACGAGCGCAATGACTTGTTCCAGCGTCAGGCGCTCGCAGCGTTTGAAACGGCTGGAAAGCTCACGAAGTCATTCGACGAGATTGTGGACATTCTCGAAGGGGTCACTCCTGACGAGGACAAGCGATTTTTTAAATGGCTGAAGGGCATCAAAACCCGGCTCTTGCCCAAGAAGATTCGGAGGCCAGAGAACAACGAAGAATCAGACGAGGGTGTGTTTCTTTCGAACATCACCTCCGACGAAGAATACACCGCCATCAAAGTCAATTACGTCTTCGATGGTCCGGTGCAGTTGCACATTCTGGCCGTGCTTTGGCTGATGGTGGAAGGCTACGCGCTAGACCAATCACTTTCGGACGACGCTTACGGCAGCAGACTCGATGAAAGTCTCTACGAGGAAGATGACCCATGTTCTTTTCTCTTTCGTCATTACCCCACGCAATACGCGCGATGGCGCGACACGGCGATCAAGCATGCCGAGCGATTGCTGAAAGATGAGAAACAAGGTGTGTGTCTGCTGGCGCTCGACATCCAGCAGTTCTACTACCGCGTGCGGGTGGATTTCGACCGAATGGCCACGGAACTTGACGGGCTGAAGGCAAACTCCCGGTTCCAGACTTTGGAGTTTGAGGGGCCAGCCGATTTGCGACACAGCCTGCGGGCGATGGTGCGAAAGACCATTGAGCGCTATCGGGAAGTCATTCGCCCGTCGCTGAAGTTCACTCACGAAATTGAGGGTGACAATGTCGGCATCCCGCTGAGCTATTGCGTGTCGCCGGTATTGGCAAATTGGACGCTGCGGGAGTTTGACGAGAGTATTCGGAGGGAAATCACTCCGGCATACTACGGGCGCTACGTCGATGACATGCTCCTTGTGGTGCCGGACCATCTACTGCGCGGGGGAAGGCAGTTGCCTCAAAGTTCCGGCGAGGAGCGCCAGAATCCAATTAAACGGTTTTTGAACCACGCATTCGTGAGGCGTGGATTGCTCACGCCGGCGGACGGAAATAGCTACAACATTGTTGACCGACCAGAACTCGTGTTGCAGCAGGAAAAATGTATGCTCCAATACTTCGATGCGGAGCACTCGTCGGCTGGGTTGGAGAAGTTCAAGCACACCTTACAGCAGGCGAGCAGCGAGTTCCGGTTGCTGCCGGACGATGACATTGAACGCCCGCTAAAGGATGTTGCCTGGCAACTAATCTACGAAGGTTCTGCCAACAAGTTGCGCAGCGTAAAAGGCTTCCGCGAAGACCGAAATGAATTGGCAAAATACCTATCGAAGCGTCTCGCTCTGCACCTCCACACCGATACCGACATGGAGGAAAGCATCGTCGAAGAGTTGTTCCATTTTTTCAAAGGCGTGAACGCTTTGGAGTTCCCGGACATGTGGGAACGTGTGCTTAGTCTCCTAACCATTGCCGGGAAAGACCAGACGATTGGAAAGTTTCGTGCGCAAATTGCCGGTTCAATCGAGAAACTGACATTTGTCCCAGAGCGCAACGCCGTTCCTGATGAAAACCGGATGAGCATTCGAACCACTCAGTCTTTGCGCGACGACCTGATGGAGCACCTGGAATTGTGCTTGGCGATGGCGCGGGGGCTTTCTGGAGGTTGTGAAAGCAGCCGAGGTTCGCGTGCGCAAAGCATACACGACAATGCCTTGCTGTTCCGTGAATCGAACATGATTCGGCACCATCTAGTTCGCTACCCGCTTGCCAATTACACGCTTTGGCAGGGCAGCTTGGTGTCGGATGCGCCGCCCAAAAAATACGGATTGGACGAGCGGAGGGTTCAGCTTTCTCCGCGTTTCGTTCATCTGAATGAGTTGATGAACTTTCACCTTGGCCGGGAAATCGCCAAAGACCCAGCCGAGCACTGGGAGCAAATAATGAAGGATTACTTTCGGCTGAACGGAACAAAAGTTCAGGGAGCGGAAATCACCTCACCCGAAGAATGAAAACGCGAACACACACGGTTGACGGGAACAGCGATGCCTGTTTCGAGGAAATCCGCATTGCCATCAGTAGCATCCGAGTCTGCAGTGCGAACATTCTGGCGAATTTGGATGGAATGCCGAACCGCAAGCCAGAGCGCAAAAGGGAGTTGAATCATCTGTTGAATGCGGTGTTTAAGGTGGGATGTGACCTGCTTGTTCTTCCAGAAGTTTCCATACCGCATTGCTGGCTGGGCGAGCTTGGCAAATGGTGTCGGGAGCATGACATCGGGATTGTGGCGGGGTTGGAGCATCAGATTGACGGAGATGTGGCTTACAATCGAGCCGCCACGATTCTGCCTCTGGTGCGCAACTCTGGACACCGCGACTGCTATTCTTGGTTGCGGTTGAAACGCCATTACGCCCCCAGCGAGGTGACTGAAATCACAGGTCGCCATCTGAACGTCCCCTCTGGCTCGAAGCAGCCATACGATTTGTTCTCGTGGAGAGGCGCGAAGTTTGCCGTGTATAACTGCTATGAACTGGCGAGCATTGAGGAGCGCGCGCTTTTCAAAGCCAAAGTGGATTTCATAGTCTGCTCCGAGTTCAACCGAGACATTCACTACTTCTCGAACATCGTCGAGTCGGCAGCGCGGGATTTGCACTGCTACGTCATCCAAGTCAATGACTCGCATTACGGTGATTCTCGCATCGTGAGTCCGTCCAAGCGTGAGCAAATGGACATCGTGCGATTCAAGGGCGGGGAGAACACCACATTTCTTCGCGCGACGCTGCGACTTCAAGCCCTGCGAAAATTCCAATCGTTCGGGCACTCATTGCAACAAAAGCAATACCATACAAATCCCGACGACGGGTTCAAACTTACCCCACCTGTTTGGGACAGGAAGGAAGTGCGAAAGCGGATGCTGTGTCCGCGTGGCCGAAGGAGTTGAGTGCGATTCCCCGGAGGCAGAACAGACGATTCAGCCATGCCCCACGCCTACACCGAATGCCAGCTTGTCGAGCAGCCTGCCATCGGGTTGGTCGCGGAGCTTGGCTGGGCATACTTTGAGCAACAGCGATGAGCCTGCCCAATCCAGACGTCTTCGGCGACTACCTCGTCTTCGTGGACGAAAGCGGCGACCACGGGTTGGCGCGCGTTGACCCCGGCTATCCTATCTTCGTGCTGGCGTTCTGCCTGTTCGCGAAGGGCGACTATGTGGACCGCGTCGGCCCAGCGTTGCAGAGGTTGAAGTTTCGGTTTTGGGGACACGACGAGCAGGTGTTGCACGAGCATGAGATTCGGAAGCCGAACAAGAACTACGGCTTCCTTTTCGACCCGGCCAAGCGGACGGAATTCCTGGACGCGGTGAGCAAGCTGGTGGACGAAACAGCGTTCCAACTTGTGGCGGCGGTCATCCGCAAGCTGGAGTTTTCCAAACAGTATGTGTTGCCGGCGAATCCCTAAGACCTGGCGCTGGAGTTTGGACTGGAACGGATGTTCCTTGAACTGAACAGTCGCGGCCAGGCGGGCAAAATCACGCACATCATCGTCGAGAAGCGCGGCGAGAAAGAGGACAACCAGCTTGATCTGGCGTTCCGGCGGATTTGCGCCGGGGCAAATGCGCTCAATCAGCGGTTGCCGTTTGAACTGGTGATGATTCCCAAGGCGTCGAACTCGACGGGCTTGCAGATTGCTGATTTGGTGGCGCGTTCCGTCGGCATTAAGGTGCTGCGACCGGCGCAGCCGAACCGGGCGTATGACATCGTGGCAAAGAAGTTCCGCCGGAGTCCGGCGAGTGAAACGAAAGGCTGGGGATTGAAGCTGTTTCCCTGAAATGCGAAGGGCCTCCGGCATTGCCAGGGGCCCAGCGCCGACCGGAAATTTCCGGTCCGACTTGCGAATAATATGATTGAGCGAATCCAGAGTGTCAACTGCGCATAACCCATGCCCCACGCCTACACTGAAGACCAGCTTGTCGAGCAGCCCGCCATCGGGTTGTTCGCGGAGTTTGGCTGGGCCACGGTGTCGGCGTTGGAGGAAACCTTCAGCGCGACCGGCTGCTGCCGCGTCTGCTGTCGGGGCAGGCGTATTTGAAACTGAATCGAACCAAAATCATGATGACCCTCCGCCAACTCGCCGACGAACCGCTCACGCTGCCTACGCGGACGACTTGGTATCTGACCGATCTGGCCGAGGCGCGCGGCAAACAGGAATTGTTCACCCGCCAGTCGCCGCAGAAACTCAAGGTGCTGCGCGAACACGCCCTCGTTGAAAGTGCCGTTTCGTCCAACCGCATCGAAGGTGTCGAAGTGGACCAATCCCGCATCGCCACACTCATGTTCGGGAGGCCCGCGCTGCGCGACCGCGACGAGGAGGAGGTTCGCGGCTATCGCGACGCGCTCAAGCTGATTCACGAGAGCGGCGCAAAGCTTCCCATCAGCGAAGCGACGATCAAACGCCTGCACAAGCTCTGTCGCGGCGAAATTTGGGATGCGGGTGCTTACAAGGAGAAAGATGTGGACATCATGCAAAAATATGCCGATGGCCGCAGCCGGGTTCGCTTCAGGACTGTTCCCGCGAAGGAAACGCCGTGGTCCATGGCCGAGATGATCGAGCTATGGGACCGGGGTATGCGGGAGAAATGGGTTCACCCGCTGGTCCTGACCTCCGCGCTGAATCTGGATTTTCTCTGCATCCATCCGTTCCGCGACGGCAATGGCCGGGTATCGCGCCTCCTGTTTCTCCTGGGGTGCTATCACTGTGGGCTGGAAGCCGGGCGCTATGTCAGTCTCGAACGGCTCATTGAGCAGAACAAAGAGCGTTACTACGAGGTTCTCGAACAAAGCTCGGCGCGCTGGCACGAGGGCAAACATGACCCGTGGCCGACGATGAATTTCCTGCTCTTTATCCTGACGCAGGCTTGCAAGGAGTTCGAGCAGAGGGTCGGCCAGCTTAAGTCACCGCGTGGTGCGAAGACCGAGGCGGTGCTGGCGGCGATTGACCGGCAGGTCAGCACGTTCCGCGTGGCGGATTTGCAGGCCGAATGTCCCGGCGTGGGCGTGGATTTGATCCGCCAGATTCTGGCGCGGCTGCAAAGGGAGAAGAAGATCAAGTCTCTCGGCACGGGCCGGGGCGCAAAGTGGGGAAAAAGTGGAAACTAGGTATCAAGTCGGAAACTAGGTAATAAACTAGGTATTGACTTTCCCCTTGGCCATGAGCGCCGACGCTGCTCTGAGGGCTTACTTGTCGAGCAGCCCGCCGTTGGGTTGTTCGCCGAACTTGGCTGGCAGACGGTGTCGGCGTTGGAGGAAACCTTCGGCGTGACCGGCACGTTGCTGCGCGAGACGAAGGGCGACGTGGTGTTGGTGTCCCGGTAGCGCGCGGCGTTGGAGCGGTTGAATCCAGCGCTGCCGCCCGAGGCCCTCACCGCCGCCATGGATGAATTGACCCGCGACCGTTCGGCCATGAGCCTGGAAGCGGCAAATCGCGAGGTGTATCTGCTCCTCACGGAAGGCATCAAGGTGTCCGTGCCGGAAACGGATTTGACACCGCGCCATGAACCCGGTGGGCGGAGCTGCCGCTCCGCCCAAATGTTCCCGGCGGCGCATCAACGCCGCCCTACCAACATCAGGGAGGAAGACGTGGACAAGAGACGCTGCGCGCCCGCGTGATTGATCGGGAGTAGCCGGCGAACGATGCCCATTCCGAACGGCGAATTTCGATTGTCGAACGCTACGAATTCCGAACTGCGAGTTTCGACTGTCGAATGGCCCGGGCATTTCGAGTTCACACTTCGGAATTCGAATTTCGCAATTCGGACTTCCCCAGATGGTCTTCTTCGCGCAGAAGGTGCTGCGCAAGGTGGCTGGCAACTGGACGTTCGTGGTCGTGATCGACCGCGTGGAACTGGACGACCAGATTGCCAAGGCGTTCAAGGCCACCCCCTCGACTTCTCAAGTGCAAGAGCGCGAACGTCCCGGTTGCCCCCGTAGGCGTCACGCCGACGGGGCTGTAGAGGCCAATGCGAGACCAAACAGCCTGGCCATCACTGTAGAGCATTAAGCGTGAGCTGGCGCTGGAGTGAAACGTGGTTATCCGGCAGGCGGGTGAGTAGTTTGAGGTGTGACCACAAACCTCAATCCTCAACCCACCGGAGAACCACAATGAAGATCATGGTCGGAATTGACCTGCACAGCAACAACGCCCTCTGCGGCCTCATGGACGAAAGCGGCCGTCGCCTCGTCCACAAGAAACTTCCCTGCGATCTCGCCGCCATCCTCCAACTGCTCAAGCCCTACCAGCAGCGGATCGCCACCATCGCCCTCGAGTCCACCTTCAACTGGTATTGGCTGGTGGACGGCCTCCAGGATCACGGCTATCACATCGCGCTCGCCAACCCGGCCGCGATGCAGCCTTACAGCGGGATGAAATACAGCGACGATGTCTCCGACGCCTACTTCCTGGCCGAACTGCTGCGCCTGAACCTCCTGCCCACCGGCCACATCCACGACCGCAAGACCCGCCCCGTGCGCGACCTGCTGCGCCGCCGGTTGCTGCTGGTGCGCCAACGCACCACGCTGATCTTGAGCTTCAAGAGCCTCCACGAGCGCACCCTCGGCCAGCGCGTGCCCCTGGCCCGCGTCAAGACGATGAGCGCCGCGGAAGCGCAAGCCCGCTTTGCCGAACCGGCCGACCAACTCCTGGCTGGCGAACAGATCACCCTGATGGCGCATCAGACCGACGCCATCACGAAGCTGGAAGCGCACATCCTGGGCGTCGCCGGGAAATGGCCCGCCTACCAGCGCCTGCAGGAACTGCCCGGCATCGGCAAGATTCTGGGGCTGACCATCGCGCTGGAGACCGGCGACGCGAAGCGCTTCGCCGACGCCGGGAACTTCGCCCGCTATTGCCGCTGCGTGAAAAGCCTGCGGCAGAGCAACGGCAAGAAGAAGGGCGAGAACAACCGCAAGTGCGGGAACACCTACCTGGCCTGGGCCTTCGTGGAAGCCGCGCACTTCGCCGGCCGCTCCGACGCACAGTGCCGCCGGTTCTACGATCGGAAGAAGCAGCAAACCAATCCGCTCATCGCGACCAAGGCGCTGGCCTGCAAACTGGCCAAGGCCGCCTGGCATGTGATGGCGGCGGACGTGCCCTACGACGCGGTGCGCGTCTTCGGGCCGGCAAAGAACAGTGATTTCGGGGAGACCGGTCGTGAACCAGCAAACGGGTCTGGACCCCCGAGCCAACAGAACTGAATGGGCGCGGCTGGTCTCCCCCAGCTTCAAGCCCGCCGCGGCGGGAGTGGCCCCAAGTGAAACTTTATGGCGATTCGACCAAACCGGGAGTCTGCGACAGGTTGGACGCACGGCCCGAAAGTCGTGCGAGCCCCAAGTCATTACCTACTGAATGAACCCGGTTTGGCACTGAATGTTTTCTGGCTCCCGGCCGACCGGGAGGAGGGCGTGCGCTGCGGGCGGACGCAAGTCCGCCAGCGGCAGACCGGACTGTCACCCAGGCCGGACGCGACACGCTGGAACCAGATGGGTGACTGAACGGATCGCCTCCCGGGTGGGAGGACTGCATCCGAATCAACGACTGAAATGACAGGCACGAATGGCACCTTGGACGCCGCCCGCAACGGCCCGGAAAAGCAAAGACAGCTTTTAAGAGAAGCAAGGCTGGCTGACGGAAATCTGTTTTCCCACTTGACCGCTCACGCTAATGGGCGACCCCTTTATGTGTTGTGTTATCTATTGACATCCATTGTTATCGACCTATTTTGCCGGCATGAATGTTTCGTTGCCGCCGACGTGGGAACAGTTCGTGGCCAGCCAGGTGAGCGCGGGTGAGTTTGGCAATGCCAGCGAAGTCGTCCGCGAAGCCCTGCGGTTGCTGCGCGACCAGCAGGAGAACCGCGCCCTGGAGGAGATGCGCGCCGCTTTTGCCGGCGTGGACCCGCACGGAGGCCAGGGGGAACCGACGCCGCAGGACCGGGCCTTGATTGGCCAGGCGATCCGGCGGCATCGCCAGGGCAAAGGCCGCGCATGATTGTCGTCTTCGACACCAACGTAGTGGTCGAAGCCATCTTCTGGCCGCGGAGCACCGCCCGCCGGGCGCTGGCTGGGTTGGCGCTGCGCCGCTTCAAGACTGCGGTCAGCCAGGGTATTCTGGACGAGTACGCGGCCGTTACCGCCGAGATTCGGACCAAACTGTTTGCTCAAGCCCAACCGTCCGGGGCGCTGGCGTGGATCGTTGCCAAGTCGGTTCGTGTGGAACCGATGCCGCTGCGTGGCAAACTGAGCCGCGATCCCGACGACAACGTGTTCGTGGCCTCCGCGGCAGCGGTCCAGGCGGCCTTCCTGGTGACGCAAGATCGTGACCTGCTCGTCCTGGGAAAGCCTTTCGGGGTCCGAATCATCACGCCCGTCGAACTGATCCGTGAGTTGCGGCTATGAACCGGAGTTGTCAGTCCCACACCAAGCCCGCTCGCAGAGAAAGCAACGTGAGTTAGTCGCGGACCTGCTGCGGGTGATCGCCGCCGACCCCGTGCCCGACCGGCCGGGGCGCGGCGAACCGCGGGTTCTCAAGCGCCGCCCCAAACCCTTTCCGCTGCTCAACAAACCTCGCCATCAGTTCCAGGAGATCCCGCACTACAATCGTTACTGGAAAGTATCCGTATTGGCAACCCCGTCTGGGCAGCAGGACGGCGGGCGAGTACGCTGGCGGGATGTCAGGCCGGTTTTGCCTGAGCGGCTTTCCAGGCGGTGGGCGTCAACTCGCGCACGCGGTTGATCGGCCAGTCCCCGAGATGAGGCAGCACGCTGCGCAGGTAGGCACGCAGACCGAAGGTATCCGTGTTAGCAACCCCATCTAGGCGATCGGGCGAGGAGGGGCAAGGATGGGGGCATGCAAAGCAGATCACCGCGTCGCCCACAGAAGAGCGCCGCTGAACGGAACGCTATCCTCGCCACTTTTGATGCGAGCGGACTGAGCTCCCGGGACTTCGCCCGCCAGCACGGCAT
>JAKANS010000024.1 GCA_021823625.1 bacterium
CTTATAGGCCAGGCGGCCACAGTCTTTTTGCAACCGTTGTTTGACGATGTGCTTGACCGTGTCCCGGCACAAGCCGGTCACTTCGGCCACGTCGCGGATCGTCATCGACCGGCTCAACGTGTCGGCACACGCCGCGAGCTTTTCGGTGTAATGCACATCGGCCGGGGCAAAAGGGGGGCGAGTTCAAACTTGGCCCCGCAGTCCTTGCACGCGCACTTGGGCACCTCGGTCACCAAAAACACCGGCTTCACCCCGATGGGCACGGTCTGGAGCGACCGCTCCCGCCGCCCTTTGCGAATCGCGTTGCCGCTCTGGCAGCTCGGACAAACGAACTGAGCCGCCTTCACGGCCAGATGAAACTGAACCGCTCCTTGCTGGTAATCAGTCCGCACATATTCAGAGCCTTCACGCACGCCAAAGGCGTGATGCAATATATTTTAACTCATAATTGCCCTATGGATAGCAGATTCTCACTCCAGGAACAAACCTGCCCGATGAACCCCATTTCGGTGGCGTGAAGGCAGGCGGACCGTTCATCCCGGCGAATTGCTCGACCATTCCAGACAAACTGGCGGAAAGCACGCTGTTCGGCCATGTGCGGGGGGGCATTTACCGGGGCGCACGGTGACCGCAAAGGCTGCTTCGAACTGGCGGACGGCGGGACGCTTTTCTTCGATGAAATCAGCGAGCTGCCGCCGGCGCTCCAGCCCAAGCTGCTCCGCATCCTTGAAGACGGAATCGTCACCCCGGTGGAAGCTTCGGAGGGTTGGCGCGTGGAAGTGCGGGTGCTCACCGCGTCGAATGCCGATTTTCAGAGACTGATCGCGGCGGGCCGGTTCCGCGAGGATCTCTACTATCGGCTCGCCCGGTTCACGGTGGAGGTGCCGCCATTGCGCGACCGCCGCGAAGACATTCCGCTGCTGGCGAATCATTTCCTGCGCCTGTTCGCCGCGGAAATGGCCGTGCCGCATCCCGCCATCAGCCCGGCGGCTGTGGAATCGCTGCGGGCGTATGATTTCCCAGGCAATGTCCGGGAGTTGAAGAACATCGTGGAGCGTGTCCTGATCGAAAGCGGTGGCGAGACGATCGGCGAGGAACACCTGTACCTGCTGCGACGCGCGCCAGGCTTGACGGCGGCGGCGAACTCACTGGACACCGTGCCCAGCACCACCGGCCAGGAGGCAGGTGACTGTGGCGGAATAACGCGAGAAGAGATGACGATCTTGGAGCACGTCAGGCGGGCCGGCAGCATCAACAACACCGAGTGCCAGCAGTTGCTGTGCGTGGACATGCACCATGCGTGGTACCTGCTTCACAAGCTTCACCGCACCGGCCACCCCGCCGGGAACTGGGCCGCCGCTGGGCGCGCTATCGCCTGCCGTAGCGTGATCCTTCCTGGGGCTAGCCGGGCGCCTCCCCGTTTGCCAGCTTCGCGACCACGACTTCGATTCCGCGCCCACGCAGGAGCTGCACCAGTTCGGCTGGTGCCTGCTCGTCGGTGACGATCGCGTGGACGCCTTCCAGACCGCCCAGAACGGAGATCGATTTGCGGCCGAATTTCGTGTGGTCGAGGCAGAAGATCACCCGCTGCGCGGCCCGCATCATCGCCTGCTGGATTTCGATCAGGAGGCCGTGGGAGTTGGTCAAACCGTCCGCGGTGATGCCGCCGGCGCTCATGATCGCGACGTCGGCGTTCATCTTCGAGAACGACTCGACCGCCAGCGGGCCGACCAGGACACCCAGCCGCGGGTAAATGACGCCGCCGGACATCACCACTTCCACCAGGCTCGATGACGTGTAAAGGGTCGCAACCGGCAATGAGTTGGTGATGATCTGCGGCTTCTTCGGTTCGAGGTAGCGCGCGACATGATAGCAGGTGGTGCCGGCGTCGATGATGACGCTCTGTTGGGGCGGAATCAGCTCGGCGCAGACACGACCGATCGCTTCCTTTTCGGACAACTGATGCGTATCGCGGGCGTTGAAGACGTACTCGTCGCTTCGCGGGGTGACGATCCGCGCTCCGCCATGCGTGCGCCGAACGTTACCGTTAGCCTCTAGCAAAGTTACGTCGCGCCGAACGGTTGAAACCGAGGCATCCACCTCTTTGGCCAGCTCTTCCAGCGAGGCGAATTCGACCTTTTGCAGGTAGGTTTCGATTCGTTGCTGGCGTTCTTCGGGCGTCATGTTGAAGGATTGGTGGAAGATTGTGGAAGACTTTGCAAGAAGTTTATTGACATTCCACCAGGTTGAGGCACACTGCGGTCCGCAATCATGGCTACGGCCCAGCAATCTTTACCGCGAGCGGTTGTCGAGCACCTTGTCCGACAAGTGGTGTATGAGCGTCTGGGCAAACCGTTGCCCCGCGTTGCCACCGCGCCCAACCCGTTGGTCGTGAACGTTAGCGCGCGGCATTGCCACCTGACGCCGGAGGCGGTCGAGGCCTTGTTCGGCCAGGGGCACCAGCTTCAGGTTCACAAGTGGCTTTACCAAGATGGGCAGTTCGCCGCAAAAGAGACGCTCACGCTGATCGGCCCCCGCAGTCGCGTCATCTCGAACCTCCGCATTCTTGGCCCCTGCCGGACCTTGAACCAGGTGGAACTCGCCTATACCGACGCCATTGCGCTAGGCTTCGAAATCCCACTGCGGATTTCGGGCAATATCAAAGGCACGCCGGGTTGCATGTTGATGGGGCCGGCGGGCTTCTTCGAGATGAAAGAAGGCGTGATTCGCGCGCTGCGACACGTGCACCTGCACCCGAACGACGCGGCGTTCTACGGCGTCGAAGCCGGCGACGAGATGAAACTGAAGGTCGGCGGGCCGTGCGCCATCACGCTCGACCAGATGCTTTGCCGCGTGGACCCGAGCTTCAAGCTGGAAGTCCACATCGACACTGACGAAGGCAATGCCTGCAACCTCCAGCCCAACACCTCGTGCGAACTGGTGAAGTGAACCACGAATGGACACCAATGGACACGAAACTCCTGCTCAAAGACGAGGCCTTCCAGATCGTAGGCGCAGGCATGGAGGTGCTGAACGCGCTCGGACACGGATTGGCGGAGAAGCCGTACGAAAACGCGCTCGTGGTGGAGTTCAAACTCCGCGGCATTTCGGTCCAGCAGCAGCAACACTTCAGTGTCATGTACAAGGGCGTGGTCGTGGGAGAGTTTGTGCCGGACCTGATCGCCTTCGATGCGATTGTTGTCGATGCGAAGGTGATCGAAACCATCACGGACTACGAGCGCGGCCAGATATTAAATTATCTTCGGATTTGTGGAAAACGGGTCGGCGTGCTGCTGAATTTTAAGCACGCGAAGCTGGAGTGGGAGCGATTGGTCCTCTAATTCGTGTCCCTTGGTGTTTATTCGTGGTTGAATCTTTGAACATTAACCCTGCAAAGCAATGAGCGAAGCACTCGGAATGATCGAAACCAAAGGCTACGTCGGCTCCGTCGAAGCGAGCGACGCGATGGTCAAGGCCGCCAACGTCAGCCTCGTCAAAACCATCCCCATCGGCGGGGGCATGATCACCGTCCTCTGCCGGGGCGACGTCGGCAGCGTGAAAGCTGCGGTCGATGCCGGCAGCAAGGCCGCGGGCAAGGTGGGTGAGATCATCAGTTCTCACATCATCGCCCGGCCCCACGAAGATCTGCTCAAGTCCTTTCTCGGCGAAGCGGCGCCGGCCAAGGCCGCGAAGTGACCGCCAACGACCGACTGCCAACCACTAACGACGAACAAATTTTATGGCTACTCAAGCACTCGGCATGATCGAAACGAAAGGCCTGTGCGCGTTGCTCGAAGCGAGCGACGCCGCACTCAAGGCCGCCAACGTGACGCTGGTCGGTTGGGAGAAGATCGGCAGCGGCTACGTCACCTCGTTCTTCCGCGGCGATGTCGCCGCCGTGAAAGCCGCGACGGATGCGGGCGCCGCGGCGGCCTCCCAGGTGGGCCAGGTCATCAGCGTCCAGGTGATTCCCCGGCCGCATGAAGGGCTGGCCGGACTGGGCAAGTGGCTGCAGTGAGTGAAGACAGAAGTCAGAAGCTAGGAGATAGAAGATAGAATCGAGAAAGCTTGTCACGTCCGGCGCATCTTAACTTCTAGCTCCTAGCTACTAACTCCTCCCATGAAGATCCTCGTCGCCAATCTCGGGAGCACGTCGCTCAAGTGGCGGCTGTTCGACTTCGCGAACGGCGCCGAGCGCCTGCTCCACAAAGGCGGCTTCGAGCGGGTGGCCAACCACTCGCAGGCGATCGAGGATTGCCTCGCTCAGCTCAAAACGGCGGGCGCGATCGCCACCGAGAACGATCTGGCCGCCGTCGGTTTCAAGGCCGTTCTGGCCAAAGGGGTGAATGGCTGCGTGCGGCTGGACGAGGCGGCGGTGCAGGCGATGGAAGCCTTCAACGCCATCGCGCCCGCGCACAACCCGCCTTACATCGCCGGCATCCGGCTCTTTGCGAAACGCGTCCCAAACGTGCCTTTGGTCGCGTTGTTCGAGACGGCGTTTTATCAGTGGATTACGGACGCGGCGACGCGTTATGGCGTGCCGGCCGCCTGGCACGAAGCGGGGGTTCGCCGCTGGGGATTTCACGGCGCGAGCCACAAGTTCATCGCGGAGCGCTCCGCGGAATTGCTGGGCCGCGAAGATGTCGCCGCGCGCGCCCGCAACCTTTACGTGGACGGTGGCGCAACCCCAGTTCGTGAGCCGGCATTGCGCGTGATCTCCTGCCATCTCGGCGGCAGTTCCAGTATCGCCGGCATCCGCAACGGCGTGGCCATCGGCAACAGCCTGGGCATGAGCCCGCAGTCCGGCCTGCCGCACAACAACCGCGTGGGCGATCTCGACGCCATGGCCGTGCCGTTCATGATGCGCACGCAGGGCCTGAGCCTCGATGAAGCCGAGCGCCAACTTTGCAAGGATGGCGGTCTCAAAGGAGTAAGTGGTGTCTCCAACGACATCCGCGACATTCAGACGGCGGCAGAGCAGGGCAATACCGCGGCCCAAGCGGCCATCGACTTCTTTGTCCACGAAGTTCGGCGTTGGATCGGAGCTTACCTGGCCGAACTCAACGGCGCGGACGCGCTGGTGTTCACCGCCGGCATCGGCGAAAACCGTGGCGAGATTCGCGCGGCCATTTGCTCACAATTGGACCAGCTCGGCATTGCAATCGACGCAGCGAAGAACTGCTCGACTCGAGGCCAGGAAGCGGTGATCAGTGCTCCCGACTCGCGCGTCAAGGTCATGGTGATTCCAACCAACGAAGAACTGGTGGTGGCGCGCGAAGTGAAGCGGTTTCTTGAAAACCCACGGACTTGGCAACGGACAACTCTCAACGGATAACTCTCAAAGCACAACGAACCTAGATTATGCCTCAAGCCATTGGACTCCTCGAAACCCGCGGCCTGGTTGCTCTCGTCGAGGGCACCGACGCCATGCTCAAAGCCGCGAACGTTGAGCTCGCCGGCCCGATGATGCAGGTCGGCAACGCCCTCGTCACCGCCGTCGTGGTGGGCGACGTCGCGGCGGTCAAAGCGGCCGTCGATGCCGGCGCCCAGGCGGTGAAATCCATCCAGGGCGAAGTCATCAGCGTCCATGTCATCGCCCGCCCGCACGCGGATGTGGAAGCGGTGTTGCCGAAGAAGAAGTAGTTAGCACCCGGAAGTTAGAAGATGGCGGGACCGTGCGTCCTTCTGGCTTCTAAATTCTGAATTCTCTCCCCATGTTCCTCGCGAAGGTTGAAGGCTCGGTGGTGGCCACCAAGAAGGACGCGGGTATGAGCGGCCGCACGCTGCTCCTGCTCCGGCCCATGTTGGTGGACGACAAGGACCCGACGAAGTTCCGCCCCGGCGCCAATACCATCGTGGCCGTGGACACCGTCGGCGCCGGCCTGGGCGAGATGGTCATGTTTTGCCAGGGCAGCAGCGCCCGGCTCGCCCCCGGCCTCAAAGAAGCGCCCGTCGATGCCGTCATCATCGGCATCGTGGACACCGTGGACGTGCTGGGGAAAATGATTTACAGCGGCAAAGCGCAGCCTTAGACGGGCTTTGAGTTGATGTGAACACCGAGCGCTCATTTCGGGAGCCATCCGATCTGACTTCAACCCCTCTACCATGAGCACTGTGAACGAAACTCTCATCCGCGACATCGTCAGCGAAGTCCTGGGCCGCCTCGGCGGCGGGCCTGCCAAGCCTGCACCGGCACCGGCCTCGGTGCCCGCGGTGAATCCGGCCTGCGGTTGCCCGATCGTTGCCAAGCCTGTTTCCGTGGCCCGGCGCGGCACGTTCGGCGTATTCCAGGATGCCAAGGAAGCGTGTGCCGCGGCGCACGAGGCGTACCTGCAGTTGTCCCAGAAAGGCGTCGCCGGTCGCACCAAGGTGGTCGAGATCGTCAAGCGGTTGTGTGACTTCAACGCGGTGCCTTGGGCACGGCTTGAACTCGAGGAAACCAAGATCGGCCGGCTGGATCACAAGATCGAGAAGCTCAAAGGCCAGCGCGCGATTCCGGGGGTCGAGTTTCTGCAACCTTACGGGCTGAGCGGCGATCACGGCATCACGCTGGAAGAGTACGCCCCGGTGGGCGTTATCGGTGCGGTCACGCCCAGCACGCACTCGATTCCCACCGCGGCGTGCAACATCATCAGCATGGCCGCGGCCGGCAACGCGGTGGTCTTCAACGCGCATCCGGGGGCGGCGAAATGCGCGGTGACGGCGATTCGCGTTTTCAACGAAGCGATCCAGGCCGAGGTCGGCATCGAGAACCTCGCCTGCATCATCGAACAGCCGACGTTGGAATCGTTCAGCGCCATCGCCCAGAGCGAGTTCGTGCGCCTGCTTTGCGTGACCGGCGGCCCGGGGGTGGTGAAGGCGGCGATGCAGACCGGCAAGCGCGCCATTTGCGCCGGGCCGGGCAATCCGCCGGTGCTCGTGGACGAAACCGCGGATCTCGATCGCGCCGCGCAGAAGGTGATATTCGGCGCCGCCTACGACAACAACCTCCTCTGCATTGGCGAGAAGGAAGTCTTTGTGCTCGACGGAGTGTTCCACCAATTCATGGCGGCGCTGGACAAGCACGGAGCCTTCCGCCTGAACGACGCGCAGGTCGAGCAGTTGGCGAAGGCCGCCTTCGTGTTCCCCGCCGGCCAGGGCGCGGGTTGTCCGCATCCGGTCGTCAACCGTGACTTGATCGGTCGCGACCCGGCCGTGCTGGCGCGGGCGGCGGGAGTCAATATCCCGCAAGGCACGCAACTGCTCTTTGCGGAGACCTCCGCCGACCACCTCTTCGTCAAGGAGGAGCAGATGATGCCGTTCCTCCCAATTGTGCGCGTGAAGACGGTGGAGGAAGGCATTGCCGAGTCGAAGAAGGCCGAGCACGGTTACCGGCACTCGGCGATGATTCACTCGCACGACGTCTCCCACATGACGGCGATGGCGAAGGCGCTGGAAACCACGCTGTTCATCAAGAACGGCTCCTGCGTGGCCGGCCTCGGCAACGGCGGCGAAGGCTACTCGAACTTCTCGATCGCGACGACCACCGGCGAAGGCATCTGCAACCCGCGCACGTTCACCCGCGTGCGGCGCTGCGTGATGGTGGATAATTTGAGGATATTTTGAGCAGGAGGTAGAAGACAGAATATAGAATTTAGGAGCTAGAATGAGTACACCCGCGCGCAGCTTCCAAGACTTGGTTGTCTGGCAGAAGGCGCACCAGTTTGTGCTGAGTGTGTATCGCTACACGCGTGGATTCCCCACCGACGAACGGTTTGGCCTGACTTCACAGCTCCGCCGGGCGGCCGTCTCCATCGCAGCGAACATTGCTGAAGGTTTTCCCAAACGCGGTGCCAGCGACAAAGTGCGTTTTTTCAATATTGCCCAAGGGTCTCTGGAGGAGAGCCATTATTACTTGGTGCTCGCCAAGGATCTCGGTTACGGCGACAGCAGTGAACTATTGGCACAATACGGTGAGGTGGGTCGCATGCTCCAAGGCTATGCTTCGCGAATTCTAGCTTCTGACTCCTGACTCCTAATTTCTGTCCGCCATGCTCCTCGCCCGCGTCGAAGGCAATGTCACCGCCACCCGCAAGCATCCGAGCTTCGCGAGCTGGCGGCTGATCATCTGCCAGCCGATCGGGCGCGAAGGCCAGCCGGAAGGCGCGCCGTGCGTGGCGCTCGATTCTTTGGGTGCCGGCATGCACGAGCGCGTTCTCCTCTCCAGCGACGGCTTGGCCGCGCGGAAGGCTGTCGGCGACGACAAGAGTCCGGCGCGCTGGATGATCATCGGGCTTGTGGACGAGGTCGCCCCCGGCACCACCGCGATGGAAGATGCCTTAGGCGCGCCGGCCCGCCCCTCGCCATGAAACTCGGCACCGTCATCGGTCGCGTGACCTTGAGCCGGACGATTCCGGCTTACGAGGGGGGCCGCTGGCTGGTGGTCAGCCCGTTCACGCGCGAGCATTTTCCCCAAGCCGGCGAGGCGCCGATTACTCTCAGCAAAGACCCAAGCCTGGTGGTTTATGACAATCTCGGTGGCGGCGTAGGTGACGTGATCGGTTACGTGGAAGGCCGCGAGGCCGCGCAGCCGTTCGCTCAGCCAACGCCGGTGGACGCCATCAACGCCGCTCTTATCGACGAAGTGTTCTACTCTCCATTCCGCCCATGAAAAAAGTCATCAGCGCCCGCGACGTGGAAGACATGCTCCGCCGGGGCGTGGACCTGAATTCGATCCCCGCCGACGCCCTGCTCACCCCGTCCGCGCGAGACCTCATCCGCGACACGCAGGACAGCGGCAGCGGCAGGACCACGGGCATGGCCCCGTCCGCCGCGGCCGCGCGTTCTTCCGCGCCGACCGCCGGTGAGCAGCCGCAGCCGCCGGCCAAACCCCTGAATTCGAAGTCGCCCAAGGCCGAACTGGAGGCCTTCTTCAACTCCGCTTACGCCCTCGACCTGAAGCAGCAGATTTGCGAGATGGGCCGGCGCCTTTGGACTCGCGCCTACGTGGACGGCAACGGCGGCAATATGGCCATCAAGGTTGGGGAGGACATCGCGATTTGCACGCCGACGCTGGTCAGCAAAGGTTCGCTCAAACCGGAGGACATGTGCCTGGTGGACTTCGAGGGCAACCAACTGCTCGGCCTCAAGAAGCGCACCAGCGAGATCCTGATGCACTTGCAGATGATGAAGCGTCAGCCCAAGGCGATCGCCACCTGCCATTGCCATCCGCCGTACGCGACGGGCTTCGCGGTGGCCGGCATCGCGCCGCCGACGTGCATGTTGCCAGAGTACGAGGTCTTCTGCGCCGTGGCGGTGGCGCCGTATCGTACGCCGGGCACGCCGGAGATGGGAAAACTCGTCGCCGATCTGGTGGACACCCACAACACGATCCTCATGGCCAACCACGGCGTCGTGACCTGGAGCCACAACGGCATCGAGGAGGCCTATTGGCGCATGGAAATCATCGAGGCCTACTGCCGGACCTTGCTGGTCACCGCGCAACTCGGCGTGAAGCCCAACACCTTCTCGGCCGAGCAGCTCCAGGATTTGCTGAAGATCAAACAGAGCCTCGGCTACGTGGATCCGCGCTATGGTCTCAAGGAGTGCGAACTCTGCGACAACGACGAGTGGCGACCCGGTGTCACGTGCCAGGTGCCGGCGAAGGCCGAACCGGCTGGCTTCGACAAGGAGGCCGAGGCGGTCGTCCAGGCGGTGACCGACCAGATCCTGGCGCAGTTGAAGTGAACCACGAATGAACACGAATGGACACCAATGAGAAGAGCCGACTCCTGCTCCGGGACGAGGTTTATCAAATCGTGGGTGCCGCGATTGAGGTCTTGAACGGTATCGGGCACGGGCTGACGGAAAAGCCCTACGAAAATGCGCTCGTGGTCGAGTTCAAGCTTCGGAACATCCCGTTCCATCAACAGCCGCGGTTCGAAGTCACCTACAAGAGCGTAACGGTCGGCCAGTTCATCCCCGACCTTGTCGCTTTTGCCCAGGTTGTGGTGGACGCAAAAGTGATTGACCGTATCACTGACGTGGAGCGTGGCCAGATGCTGAATTACCTGAAGATTACCCGACTCAGAGTCGGAGTGATCTTGAACTTCATGCACGCCAAGCTGGAGTGGGAGCGACTGGTTCTGTAATTCGTGTTTCTTCGTGTTGATTCGTGGTTGACCCCATGAAATCCCTCGACACCAAACTCGCTGAGATCAAAGCGAACCCGAAGTCGCGCGCGTTCATCATCGCGGACGCCAAGGACGCCGACATGGCCTTTGGCGTGCGGGCGCCCGGGCCACGGTCTTACTTGGCGCGGGGCGGCGCCCGGCCCGCGCAGTTTTCGCCGGAGGTCTGGAGCCGCGAGGAGTTCGGCTACCGCAACCTGCCGGAGTTTCTCGACATCATCCGCGAAGTGACTCACCAGGGTCTGGTGGACATCATGCTGATGTCGGCCTATGTGAACGAGCTGCTCACCATCAAGGAAGGGATCTTCAAGGACTCGCCCGTGACGCCGGCCGCGCGCGCCAACGATACCACCGATGTCTGGGCCGCGCGCCACGGTTGTTACACCCGCGAGCCGTCCCAGCCTTTCCGCAGCGCGAGCATCGATCAAATCCAGTGCGGCCAGGTCGAATGCGAGCGCGACGGCAATGGCGAGTTCCCCGGCGCGAACCTGGGCTTGTATTCGGTCACGTTCGTCAACGACCTCGAACAAGACCGTGAAGCCCTGCGCTGGTACAAAGCGTTCCGCGAAGAAGCGGAGCGGAAGCGCTTCCGGCATTTTCTCGAAGTGTTCGATCCCAACGTCGAGAGCGGCATCCCGCCGGAGAAGCTCGGTGAGTTCATCAACGACAACATCCTTCGCACCCTCGCCGGCGTGCCCGAGGCCGGACGGCCGATCTTCCTCAAGATCGTCTATCACGGGCCGCGCGCGATGGAGGAGCTTTGCCAGTACGATCCGAACATGGTGGTCGGCGTCCTGGGCGGCAGCGCGGGGACGACCTACGATGCCTTCAAGCTCATCCACGACGCGCAGAAGCACGGCGCACGGGTGGCGCTTTTCGGGCGCAAGATCAACAACGCGGAGCACCAACTCGCGTTCATCGAGATGTTGCGGCTGATCACCGACGGCAAGGTGTCGCCGGAGGAAGCCGTGCGCGCCTACCACGGCGTTTTACAGGCCAAGGGCATCAAGCCGCAACGCGAACTGAAGCAGGACCTGGAACTCACCGATCAAGCCATGAGCTACGGCGGCAGCGGTTCACGGGCAAAGGTTGAGATGCGAGGCAACCCGCTCGCGACAACGAAGCCCGCGCCCGCCGTTGCCAGCCGACCGGCATCCGCCGCACCCGCCTGGCCGACCTTCGGCGGTGGCGCCCCGGACTTCGAGAAGATGACGCCCGCGCAGCGCGCGGCCTACGACGCCTGGCGGTTGAAGCGGATATTCGGCTAAGTGGCTGCGTTCGTCAGAACGCGGCTGACTATGTGGCCGCCGTCTCACGACGGCAGCCACGAGGCATCATTCCAGAAACTTTCCTGGATTCAGGATTCCAAGCGGGTCGAGGGCCTGTTTCACCCGGGCGTGCAGACTGCGCACCGCTTCGTTCGCCGCCAGCGGCCACCAACGCTTCTTGGCCAGGCCGACGCCGTGCTCGCCGGTCATCACGCCGCCCCACGCCAGCACTTGCGCGAACAGGTCGTCCAGCGCCGCTTCGCTGCGCGCCTTCGCGCCGGGTTGCGTCTCGTCCACCATGACGTTCACGTGGATGTTCCCGTCGCCGGCGTGGCCGAAACACGCGAGCGGCAGCCCGTGCTTGCGCTGGAGGCGTTCGGCGAAGCGGAACAAATCCTCGAGGCGGCCGCGCGGCACGGCGATGTCTTCGTTCAGCTTGGTCAGGCCGGTGTCGCGCAAGGCGTAGGAAAACTCGCGCCGGATCTGCCAGAGCTTCTCGCACTCGGCCGCGCCGAACGCGCGTTGAACGAACCGCCTTGCCGCGTCGCGCGTCACCGCTTCCACCTGGCGCAACTCCGCGCGCAGCGACCGCGCCTGGCCGTCGAGTTCGACGATGATGAGCGCTTCGCAGCCCTCGAGGCGCTTGCTGCCGGTCCGGCGACACGCGGCCGCCAACGTGAACTTGTCCGCCACTTCGAGCGCGCACGGCAGGATGCCGGCGGCGAAAATGGCGCGGATGGCCCGCGCCGCGGCGCGCATCGTGCCGTAGCCCACGCAGAGACAGGCGCGATCGGGCGGCAAGGGCAGCAGCTTGAGCGTGGCTTCAGTGACAACGCCCAACATGCCCTCGGAACCGACGAACAATCGTGCCAGCTCGAACCCGGTCTTGTTCTTGTGCGTGCGGCTGCCCAGGCGCGTCACCGTGCCGTCGGCGAGCACGACTTCCAAGCCGAGCACATAGTCGCGCGTGACGCCGTACTTGAGGCAACGCGGCCCGCCGGCGTTGGTGGCGATGTTGCCGCCCAGCGTGCAATCGACGCGGCTGGCCGGATCGGGCGGGTAAAACAGGCCTTGGGCCTCGACCGCGTCCTGCAGTTTCTGCGTGATCACGCCCGGCTGGACGACCGCGACGAAATCGCCGGCGTGGATTTGCTTGATGCGATTCATCCGCGCCAGCGACAGCACGAGGCCGCCTTGCATGGGAACACAGCCGCCGACGTAGCCATGACCGGCGCCGCGTGGCGTGACCGGAATCCGCCGTTCGTTCGCAAAGCGGAGGATTTTTGCGACCGACTCGGCGGAGCGGGGGAGCGCCACCGCCTCGGGTTCGTGGCGGGCGAACCACTTGTCGCCGGCGTGGGCAGCGAGCGTGGTGGGATCGAGACGGAGTTCGCCGGCCGGCAATTGACGTTGGAGTTGCCGCACCGTGGCGGCGAAGGACTTCTTCATTCGGCGTGCTCCGAGGCGTCGATCAACTCGCGGGCGTCGGCGGCGAGAGCTTCCGGGACATCGACGCACAACTCCACGCCGCCGATGCCCGCACCCCCGGCCAGGGCGGATCTTTCGTTTCTGACGGTTGCGGGGATGCCGGCCGTTTCAAGTCGCCCGCGAACAAGTTGCGCCTCGGAAGGGTTGAACGTTCGGAACACTGTGATCAGGTCCATGACGGGAGACTAGTTGCGGCGGGACGGCCCGGCAAGCGATGGCGATCCGCACTGGCGGTCAACCCTCTTCGGTCGCCGCGTCAGCCTCCGAAAAATGTTCGACCCGGTAAGTCTTCACCGCCGTCCCCGCCCGGCGCCAATCGCCGGGAGCAGCGCCGGCCTTCAGCGCAAGCTGGTCCAGGAAACCCGCCTTGTCGGGAAACTTCTGCCAGACCTGCGGCAGGAACGTCGCGCGGCGCGCGCCCAGTTCGAGGACCACGCCGTCGCGGCCCGGCTCGAGTTTCGCGAGCAACTCCGCCGGCGAGGCGAACGGCAGCGGCTGCGGCGGGGTGAGCACGCTGATCTCGATCTCGATGGTGTCCAGTTCGTCGGGGGTGACCGGTGGGAAGCGGCTGTCCCGCAAGGCGGCGGCGCGGGCGTTCTCGATCGTCGCCTGCCACAACGGCCAGCGCGGCTCGAGGTTGCCGATGCAGCCACGCAGTTGGCCGGCGCGCGTCAAAGTCACGAAGCAGCCGGCCGGCTCGGCGAGCCGTGGCGGCACTTTGCAGCCGGCGACATCCGGCGGCGAAGCCCCGGCGACGCTGCGGTGCAAGGCCGCACGGGCCAATGCCAGCAAGAGTAGTCGTTCTTCCCGGTCGAGCGGCGATGGAAGCGAGGGAGCCATTGCGAAATTTGCGAACCTCGATTGAGTTCAGGCGGCTGTCCCGCGTGTGTTGCGCCCGCCTCCCCAAGTGAACCACGCCGCCACGCCCAACAACAGCGCGCTGAACAGGCCGATGGTTTGCACCACCGCCTTGAAGGCGATCAGGTGTTCGCTGCCGAACGCACCGCCGTGCGCCGCCTTGGCGTGGCTGTTCGCGCGCAGAACGAGCGTTACCCCGTAAGCGAGCGACACGAACAGCAACCACGGCACGCAGGCAAACCGACGTCGCGCCAGCAGGCTCGTGATGAGTACGTTCGCCAGGGTGAGCGGCAGCATCGACCAAACGAACCACGGCACCAACGGGGCGCTGACCCAATACCGGGGCTTGTACACCAACCGCAGTGGCAATTCGGGAAAGAGCGTGCAGACCAGGGCGGCTGCCGCACCCACGAGGGCGGTGGCGCCCAGGGCTTGCGCGACCACGTCCGTTCGCTGCGAGAGCGCAACGCTGCGGACGACTTTCGGGAACATGACGGCCACCAGCGCGGCGGTGAAGAAAATCAACGCCCGACCGATCGTGCCCGGCGCGCCGTAGAAGGCGGTGACTTCCTTGTCGAACACGCTTTGCACGACAATCTGGTCGGCGGCCATCATGAACTGCCCTGCCGACAAACCCAGCGTCAGCGGCACGACAATGCCGAACCACTCGCGCCACCGCACGGCTTCACCTTTGCCGAGCCACGCGCTGCGGCTGTGCCAGCCCGCGAACGCGACGCAGACCACGTAAGCCATCAGCGCTGCGGTCATTGCACCGGCGGCGTAGTTGCCGAGCCACCACACGAGCACCAACACCCCGCCCAGGCGCACGCCGCCATTGAGGATTTGGAGCCAGCCCAGCCACAGAAAGTCCTGCCGGCCTTGCAACACTCCCTGGAGGATCGGCCACCATAACATTGCCAGACCGATGCCCACGGTGGCCCACAACGCGCCGGCGTGCGCAATCTTCAGTTTCTCGAGCAACTCGCCGCGAACTAGGAATGCCGCGAGCGCCATCCCGCACCAAAGAATGAAAGTGCCTGCCAGCGCCCAGCGCACGGTGAAGGTGAGTTGCCGCTGTTGTTCCGGAGCGATCGCCGCCGCCGTTTGCTGCGCAAAAATGGTTTGCAGACCTATCGCGGGAATCAGCATGAGGTTCAGGACCTGCAGCAACGCCAGGAAGACACCGTACTCCGCCTCCGTCATGCGGGACTGGGCTGGGATGTGCACCACCCACATGCACACGCCGCCCAGGCCGGTGGCCATCACCATCCAGCCGGTTTGCCGGAAAAAGGCCAGTTTGCTCTGTGGGCTCCCGCTCATGCGTGCCTAGTTCTTTTCCGCGGCGCACTGGTACGCAACCTCGATCGCGTCCGCCGCTCGCGCACAGACCTCCCGCCAGTCGAGTCGCTCCCGCACCCGCCGGGCAGCCGGTGCGGCCAGGGCTGCGCGCGCCGCCGGCGACTTTCCGAGCCAATCCAGGAGCGTGTGACCGAGGCTGGCGCCATCGAAGGCGGAGAACGTCGCCAGCGGTTCGTCGGCGAAATACCGACGGACGCCTTCGAGCGGTGTGCTCGCAACCGGCAGTCCCAAGGCGAGGTACTCGACCAGCTTCGCCACAAAGGCGCAGTGCGTTCCCGCCGATTCCTCGTACGGCACCAGGCCGACCGAAGCCGTGGCCAGCCGGCCTGCGATCTCGCGGTACGGAACGAAGCCGACGTGCCGGAGCGCATCGCCCAACCCGCGTTTGCCCGCGAGGTTTTGGAAGCGTTGCCAAGCTTCCGTGTCCGCGCCGATAAACTGAAAAACTGCCTCCGGCCTTTCTCTGCGCACCCGCGCCACCGCGTCGAGCGCGATTCGACCGAGGTGGTGATGGTCGAACGAGCCATGCATGACGATCGTCGGCGGCGTGTCGCGGCGGGCGGCGACCGCCGCGGCGTCGAAGCAAAAACGGTCCGCGTCGTAACCATAGTAGATCGGGTGCAGGCGCTCGCGTGGCGTGCCCGCGGACGCAAAGCGGTCAGCCAGCGTGTCCGAAACGGTCAGCACCGCGTCGGCGTCGAAGCGCCGCGGCAACGACAGTTCGTAGCGTTTGAGCACCGCGAGCATGGGGGGGGGCATCAACCGGACCGGCCACGTCTCCATGAAGCCGGTCAGGAAATCGAGGAAGTTCATTGCCACGGGCACGCGCAACCGGCGTTTCAGTTGGCCGGCCGCGACCGCCGAGATGGCGTGCTGGGCGAGCAGCAAATCGAAACGTTCCCGCGTCGCGAACCGCTCGACCAGGCGGCGCAAGGCCACGGGGTAGAACAGGTATTTCAGGTTCCGCCAGCGCGTGTAGCGTCCCATTTTCCAGCCGGTGAAGGCGTGCAGTTCGACGCCAAACTCGCGCGCGACATTATCCGGCTCCTGGGATGGCGGACCGAACACGCTTACCACGTGACCGCGCCGGACCAACTCGCGCGCCAGGTAAGGTGCTTCCGCGGACCCGCCGCCGCTGGGCGGGTAGAACGGTTCGTGGGTGAGCAAGGCGACGCGCATCGCGGCGGGCGAACGCTCAGGGCAGGCGCCGTAGAAAGCGAGTCAACATTGCGGTGGCGGCGTCGAGTTGGCGCAGCGAAATCCACTCGTCCGCGGTGTGGGCCTGGGCGATGTCGCCCGGCCCAAACACCACACTGGGAATGCCCGCGTGGCTGAGCACCGAAGCGTCGCAGAAATAATGCGCGCCGACCGGAGCGCGCTGGCCGGCGCAGTTCATGAACTGGCGCACCAGCGGCAGTTCGGGATCGGTCTCCATCGGCCAGCACGGGGCGCTTTTGCTGTCGGCCACGCGGGCTTGCAGACCGTGCAGCCGCAGCAGCGCCTGGATTTCGCGGCGCACGCCGGCCTCGGTTTCGCCGGGCAAGGTGCGCCGGTCGGCATGGATGGTGCAACGGTCCGGCACGATGTTCGGCTGCGTGCCGCCGGCGATGGTCCCCACGCTGATGGTGGCGTGACCGAGCACCGGATGCCGCCGGCAGCGCAGCGCCGAGGCGTACTCG
The DNA here is from genome assembly GCA_021823625.1 of bacterium. GTDB lineage: Bacteria > Verrucomicrobiota > Verrucomicrobiia > Limisphaerales > J093 > DSVZ01. Next base: position 16,822 of record JAKANS010000024.1, read on the forward strand.
GTTTCCAGCAATTGCACGATCCGGGCCATCTCCAGCGCCGCATTGCGTCCGAGATCGGGGCGGGCTCCGTGCGCGGCCTTGCCTCGCGTTTCCAGCCGCAACCAGAGATTGCCTTTGTGCGCAGTGACCACTTTCAGCCCGGTCGGCTCGCCGACAATGGCGAGGTCCGCCTGGAGCTTCGACGCCGCCAGGGCGCGCGAACCGCGCTGCTCGTTTTCCTCGTCCACGAACGCGGCGAGCACAATCTCCGTTTCGGCCGGGCGGCGCCCGCCACGCGCGGTCGCGGCCAACGCGGCGAACATCGCCGCGATGCTGCCCTTGGTGTCGCAGGCCCCGCGCCCGTGAAGGCGGCCGTTGCGAACGGTGGGTTTCAACTGCGAAGCGGTCGCGCCCACCGTGTCCAGGTGTGGCGCCAGCAAAACGCGCCGGCGGGTGCGGCCGCTTGGGCGCAATGTGATCAGCACGTTCTCACGGGCGGGCAGCACCGGTTGGCGCCGAACGTCCAGGCCCAAACTGGCGGCGTGCGTCGCGAGAAAGTCCGCCACCCGCTTCTCGCCCGCGGCCGGATCATCCGCGGGCACGAAGGCAGGATTCACGCTGGGCAGCGCGATGAGTTCGCGGAGCAGGCGAACGGGTTGCATGGCGGTGGAACGACTCGATCCAGGCACGGCGGGGCGGAGTCTGTGCGAGCGGGATTCTGCGGGCAAGCGCGCAAGGTCACTGGCGCGCGCCACATAGCGGGAGCGCGCCCGGCTAGGCGGGTTCCGCAAAGAGGAAGGCGCCGTAGCCCACCACGCGGTCGCGCGGGCCGGCGGTGTCGCCGGAATTGCGCAGGTCAAGCACCTGGCAACGCAAGCCGCGACGCTGGGCGCATACCAACAAGCCGCAGATTGCGCGGTGGCCACAGGCGCAGTCGCCGTCCAGTTCCTGCCAACGGAGCGCCTGAATGGCGTCGGCGGTGGCGCGGTCTTTGCGGCGGGCGGTCGGGTAATCCAGGTAATGGCTCAAATCCGAACTGACGATGACGGCCGTCTCCGCCCCGCCCCAAAGCCGGTCCAGCACTTCGCTGACCTCCTCGGCTGAAGCGCGACCGACGAGCAGCGGCACAACCGTGAACGCGTCCACGACCGTTTGCACGAAGGGCAGTTCGACTTCGAGACAGTGTTCGGGGCCGTGGACCCGTTCCAGGCAGACCACCTGCGGCAGCGCTTGCGCGGCGGTCACGGCCTCGAAGTCCACCGGCACCAGACCCAGCGGCGTGGCAAAGGCCTCGTCACTCGTCGCGGCGAGACCCGGGAAGTCCTCGTAATGGGAAGGGCCGATCAGCACCACGCGGCGGATGCGATCGTGCGCCGGAGCCAGTTGCACAAAGCCCGAGGCGGCGACGGCCGCGGAAAACATGTAGCCCGCGTGCGGCACGATCAGCGCTTTGGGTACCGGACCTTCGGGCGGCATGGCCGCCTCGAGGTAGGCGCTCACGTCCGCTTGCAGCCGGGCCGGGATGGCCGGATAGAACCGGCCGGCCTGGGCGGCGGGGCGAACTCGCGGTGCGACGGCGCTGAGCATGGTCGATCCACTAGAGGCTCACCGGTTTCGGGCCGCGGCTGGACGTCTGGTTGGGCACTGCCTCCGCGATCACGCGATCATTGGCCGCCCAGATTCCAGGCAGGTGGCGCGCGCAGCGCGGGCAGGCGCCATCCGCGCGGACGCGGTTTTCCACAATCCGAAAACCGCGACGTCGAACCAGCGTTTCGCCGCAGCCGGGACAGCGCGTGTTCTCCCAATCGCCGACCTGGCCCGGCAGGTTGCCGGCATAAACGAACCGCAGGCCGGCCTCGGCACCGACCTCCGCCGCGCGCAGGAGGTCCTGCACGGTCGTGGCCGGCGGATCGGTCATCCGGTAGTCCGGGTGAAACGCCGTGACATGCCACGGGATGTCCGGGCTGACTGACGCGAGGAAGCGTGTGAGCTCGCGCAATTCGGCGGGGTCATCGTTGAAGCCGGGCACGAGCAGGGTCACAACCTCCAGCCACAGCCCGCGCGCGTGCACCATCCGGATGGTTTCTGTGACGTGGTTCAGCGTGCCGCCCAACGTGCGGTAGCGCCGGTCGTTGAAGCCTTTCAAATCCACCTTGTACGCGCTCAGCCAGGGCTGGAGGAAATCGAGTGCTTCGGGGGTGGCGTTGCCGTTGGAGACGAACGCGCACAGCCGCCCGGCCGGTTTCGCCTCCGCGAAAACTGCGGCCGCCCATTCGGCGGTGATGAGCGGTTCGTTGTAACTCGAAACCATCAGCCGCGCGCCTTCGCGGCGGGCCGCACCGACGAGTTGTTTGGGCGTGGCCGCCTGGAGCCGGGTGCTGGCCGCTTCATCGCGCAGCGCCTGGCTGGTGATCCAGTTCTGGCAGTAGGCGCAATGAAAGTCGCACCCCAACATGCCGAAAGTCAGTGCCGCGCTGCCGGGCAGGACGTGGAAGAACGGCTTTTTCTCGACGGGATCGCAGGCCGCGCCCGCCACGTAACCGAAAGGCACGCGCAGTTCGCCGGCCTCGTTGAACCGCACCTTGCAGATGCCTCGTCGGCCCGGGGCGATGAGGCAGCGGTGTCCGCAGGCGACGCAGCGGACCTTGTCCGCTTCCCTGTGCCAAAGCCGGCCGGCTGCCGTGTGGCGGTCGAGCGTCACCGCCAGCCGCTCACGGGGGCCGATTTCGGGAAGGTTGATCGTCGCCATAGCCAGCGGGGGTTGGGAACTGGTCCGTGCCACTGCTGAAGTAGTTTACGTCAGTCACCGCGAAGAGGCAAAAGGCAAGTGGTTGCCCCCGGCGGAGCGGCCTGAAAACGACCGCTTGACTTCGAGGAACAGAAAAGCAGGAAACGTTCGTGTTAACTCGGTGAGGCTCCCTCCGTCCCGCGCTCGGCGTTGATCCGCCGGTCTCACCGTCTGGCCTGGGCCGGTATGGACGTGGCGGCCCGGGCGGGCGCGTGCGGTTGAGGAGGGCGAACGGACGGCCTTGAAGGCCGGGGCGCCGGGGTGAGCCGGGTGCCGGGGTGAGCGGGCTGAATTTCGCCAGGCTCGGCGCTGGAGTTCGCCTGCGCCCGCCGGATCAATTCTTCCTGGCTGTTCACACGGGGTTCGCCCCGCCGCACGGTGGCGCGGCGGGGCGTGCCGTCCGCCTGGATGAAGCGCGCTTTGACGTTGTCGGCCAGTTGCACGGCGAGCAACTCGTTGAGGATGCGTTCGCGCAGGTTGCCGTCCTCGATCGGGAACACCACCTCGATCCGCTTGAACAGATTGCGTGGCATCCAGTCGGCGCTGCCGATGAAGATTTCCGGCTGGCAGGCGTTCTCGAAATAGAAGACCCGGCTGTGCTCGAGAAAGCGGCCCACGATGCTGCGCACGCCGATGTTCTCGCTCAACCCCGGCACGCCCGGCCGGAGGCAGCAGATGCCCCGCACGATGAGGTCCACCCGGACCCCCGCGCCGGACGCCTCGTAGAGGGCGTCGATCAATTCGGGCAGCACCAGCGAATTCATCTTGGCGACGATGCGGGCCGGCAGGCCGCGCCGGGCGTGCTCGGTTTCGCGCCGGATTTTTTCCAACATCCGTGGGAGCAGTTCGAACGGGGCGACCAGCAACTTGCGCAGGCCCTGGTATTGGCAGAGACCGGTGAGGAGGTTGAACAGGTTCGTGGCATCCTCGCCCAGGTCCGGCCGGCAGGTCAGCAAACTGAGGTCGGTGTAAATGCGCGCGGTGACAGGGTTGTAGTTGCCGGTCCCCAAATGCAGGTAGCGGCGGATGCCGTCCTCATCCCGCCGCACCACCAGCGTGGCCTTGCAATGAATCTTGTAACCGACGATGCCGTAAATGACATGCACGCCGGCGTCCTCGAGCTGGTGCGACCAGCGGATGTTGTTGGACTCGTCGAAGCGGGCCTTCAACTCGACCACGGCCGTCACTTGCTTGCCGTTTTTCACCGCGTCCATGAGCGCGCCGATGATCCGCGGATCGCCGCCCGTGCGGTAAAGGGTTTGCTTGATCGCCAGCACTTGCGGGTCCGTGGCGGCTTGCTGAAGGAAATCGACGACGCTCTCGAAACTCTCGTACGGATGGTGCAACAGGATGTCGCCCCGACGAATGGCGGCGAAGACATCCGTTTGCCCGCGCAAGGCGGGCGCGACGGGCGCGAAAAACGGCGGGTCGCGCAACTCGGGTTTGTCGAGATTCGAGCAGAGCATCATGAGCCGCGTCGGGCTCAGCGGGCCGTTCACCAGGTAAAGGTCGTCCGGCGTGAGTCGCTGCGTGGCCAGCAAGTCTTTGATGATCTCCGGCGGGCAGCCTTCCTCGACTTCGAGGCGCACGGCCTCGCCTTTGAGGCGGTTGTGGATCTCGTTCTCCACCGCCTTGAGCAGGTTGGCCGAATCCCCCTCGTCGATGTACAGCTCACTGTTACGCGTGACGCGAAAGGCCCAGAAACCCTGCACGTCCTGACCCGGGACGAGGTCCGCCAGGTGGTGCCCGATCAGCCGGCCCAGAAAGACGTACGCGTGTTCGCCGTCCGGGCGCGGGAGTTCGATGAGCCGGGGCAGCACGCGCGGGACCTGCACCACCAACAGGCGGTGGCGGGTCTTTTTCTTGCCGGGGCGCCGCACCTGGACGATGAGATTCAGCGATTTGTTGCGGAGCCGGGGAAACGGATGCGCCGGATCGATGGCCAGCGGCGTGAGCACCGGCTGGACCTCCGCGCGGTAAAACGCGTTCAACCACTCCCGGTCCGCGCCTTCGAGCGCGGCCGGGTCGAGGAACCGGATGCGGTGCTTCGCGAGCGCCGGCACGAGTTGCTCGCGCCAGACCCGGTACAACGTGGCCACCATCCGCTGCACGCGCGCCGCAATGGCCCGCAAGGTTTCGCCGGCGGTCAATCCGTCGGGGCCAAGCTCGTTCGCGGCGCTGGCCACCAGTTGTTTCAACCCCGCCACGCGCACCTCGAAGAACTCGTCCAGGTTGGAACTGACGATGGCGAAAAACTTCACGCGCTCGAGCAGCGGGTTCGTGCGGTCGAGGACCTCTTCCAGCACCCGCTGGTTGAACTCCAGCCAGCTCAACTCGCGGTTGATGTAGTTCTTGGGCGACGGTCGTTTCATGCGCGGCACGCTTGCGTGAACGCTGGCCCACATAGGAACAAGCCTCCTCCGCTTTGGCCAGCGGCAACTTGGCAACCCAGTCCCGAACCGCCCGCCACCGGGGTCAAAGCGACCGCAGACGTCTCGCGCCGGCCTGCACCAGGCGCTCCGCGGCGGTCTGGCTCGCCGCCTCGGCATAGACACGCACCAGCGGTTCGGTGCCCGAGCCGCGGAGCATCAGCCAGGAACCGTCGCGCGCGACGTATTTCACGCCATCGAAAGTGTGCACTTCCACCACCGGCGAGCGACCCAGCCGGGCGGGGGGCGTGGCTGCGCAGGCGGCCATCAAATGCGCCCGGCGCTCCGCCGGGAACGGCAGGTCCAAACGCGCGTATCGGTGCGGACCGAACTCGCGCTCCAGGCGCCGCAGCACGCGGCTCAGCGGTTGCCGCTCCGATGCCAGCAACTCCAGCAACAGCAGGCCGGCCGCCAGCCCGTCGCGTTCCGGCAGGTGCGCCGGGAACCCCAGACTGCCGCTCTCCTCCAGGCCCACCAGCACGCCGGGCCGCCTCATCTCGGCGCTGATGTGCTTGAAGCCGATGGGCGTCACCCGCAGCGGCAGATCGTGTGCCGCGCAGATTTGGTCCACCAGCGACGTGGTGTTCAGTGACTTGACCACCGTTCCGCGCTGGCGCCGATTCACCACCAGATGCCACAGAACCAAGGCGACGACTTGATGCGCGGTCAGCGGCGCGCCGCGTTCGTCGAGGCCGCCCAGGCGGTCGGCATCGCCGTCGCTGACCAGGCACACGTCGTGCCGGTGGCGGCGCAGAAACTCCGAAGTGGCGGCGTAGAACTTCGGGATTGGCTCCGGCCGGATGCCGCCGAACAGCGGATCGCGCTCGCCGCGGAACGTGGTGACGCGGCAGGTTGTTCCCGCGAGCAACGCGGCAAAGCAGCCCGCGCCGACGCCGAACATGGCGTCATGCGCCACGCGCAAGCCCGACTCCGCCACGCGCTCAAAATCCACCAGTCGCCGGATCGCGCGGTAATGCGCCGGCCGCAGGTCCTTGAGGGTCACCGTGCCCTGCCGCCGCGCCTCGGCCAGCGGCAAGCGTCGCACCGACGTGCGATCCAGCCAGCTTTCCACCCCGTGGCAGATCGTGGCGTCCGCCGAGCCGCCGAACCAGGCCTTGAGTTTGAAGCCGTTGAACTCGGGCGGATTGTGGCTGGCGGTGATCATCACGCCACCCGCCGCGTGAAGTTGCTTCACCGCGAGCGAAACCGCCGGCGTAGGCGTCGGCGCCGAAGTCAGAACGACGCGAAACGCGTTGCCGGCGAAGACTTCGGCGGTCCGAGCGGCGAATGGCCCGGACAGGAAACGGGTGTCGTAGCCGACTACGGCCAGGCGCTCGCGACCTCTGGCCGTCTCGGATGCCCAGCAGTCCGCCGTGGCCTGGGCGACGCGCTCGACGTTCGCGAAGGTGAAATCTTCGGCGATGACTCCACGCCAGCCGTCGGTGCCGAAGCGGATTGGGGGCATGGCCGCGTGGGGCGCTGGCCGGCCTCAAGCCACTGCCACCAATCGAGGTGTGGCGGCGGCCGGCGCGGCGGCCGGCGCGTGGCGTTCGGCGATCTGCCGCAGCTTGCGAATCGCGCGACGCAGACTGTGTTGGCCGAAGAGTGTGGTGCCGCTCACGAACGTGTCTGCGCCGGCGCGCGCGCATTCGGCGACAGTCTGGAAGTCCACGCCGCCGTCCACTTCGAGGTGGAAATCCAGACCCGCGTTGCGTCGCCACACCGCCGCCTGCTGGATCTTCGGCACCGTCTCTTCGATGAAGGATTGGCCGCCAAAGCCGGGATTCACGGTCATCACCAGCAACAGGTCGATTTGTTTGAGGAACGGCCGGACCTCGGCGATCGGCGTGGGCGGGTTGACGGCCAGCCCGGCCAGGGCGCCGAGTGACTTGATCTTCCACAGAAGCGGGGCCACGCGACTGCCGAGTTCGACGTGGACGGTGAGCAGGCTGGCGCCCGCCTCGCGGAACTGCTCGATCAGTGTTTCGGGCCGGCTGCACATGAGGTGTACGTCCAAAGGCAGGCGGGTGGCTTTGCGGACGGCCCGGACGACGTGGGGGCCGAAAGTGAGGTTGGGAACGAAGTGGCCGTCCATGATGTCCACGTGCAGCCAATCGGCGCCCGCCCGCTGGGCGCGTTCGGCCTCGCTTGCCAGCCGGCCGGCATTCGCGGCGAGCAACGATGGTGCGATGATCATGCCGCGCGAACGTATGCGATGCCCCGCCTCGCGGGCAAGTGCGGCTTGGACGGAAAAGGCAGGGAAGCGGAATGCGGTCGCGATTCTGCCGACGGTGGCGGTTGCCCCTCGGTTCAAAAACTCAGCCGGGAGTATTTGCCAAAATTGCGCTGCCAAGTAACAATCCTGTATGCGTTTTGTTTATTCGACAATCCGGCCGGACCCACGGCGGTCGCCGGCGCTCGGCGCAGTGGCCCTGGTTGCCGTGGCGTGGCTCGGGGTTACCGGCTGCGATCGCGAGGGCGTGCGCCAGTACCAGGCGCCCAAAGGCACCGCCTCGGCCGCGTCCACCCCGCCCGCGGGCATGATGACGCCGGAACCGTCGGCCGGCGTTCCGCACGTGAAATGGCAGCTCCCTGCCGGCTGGCAGGAACTGCCGGCGGGCCAGATGCGGGTCGGGTCGTTTGCCGTCACGGGCGAGAACGGCCAGAAGGCGGACGTGTCGATCATTCCGCTGCCCGGCCTGGCTGGCAGCGACCTGGACAACGTGAATCGCTGGCTCGGCCAGTTGGGCGCGGCGCCGATCACGGCCGATGAACTGGGCAAGCTGGCCGAAAAGGTCGGCGTGGGCGGCAGCGAAGGGCAGTTGTTCGACCTCGCGGGGCCGGCGGACCAGAAACCGCGCAAGCGGATGCTCGCGGCGATTTTGCGGCGCGAGGGCACGGCGTGGTTCTTCAAAATGACTGGCGACGATGCGCTGGTCACCCAGCAGAAGCCTGCTTATGTCAGTTTCCTCAAAACCCTGACCTTCGGACCCGCCGCCGCGGCCGGCGCACCGGCGGGCGCAGCCACCGCTCCGGCCGCGCCACCGCCGCTGCTGACGCCGGCGCAAATGCCAGCCCCCACCGCCGGCAAGCCTGCCTTCACTGTGCCGGCGACCTGGAAGGAAGAAGCGCCGGGGCCGATGCAGGTGGTGAAGTACGTTCCGGAAGGCGCCGCCGGCAAAGCTGACATCACGGTCGTCGTTTTGCCCGGCGATGGCGGGGGCGAGCTCGCCAATATCAACCGCTGGCGCCGGCAACTCGGCCTGGAACCCACGACCGAGACCGACCCGGCGAAACTGGCGACGGCCTTGAAGATCGAAGGCGCACAGGGGTACCTGGTGGACATCACCAACGACGCTTCCCAGCGCCGGATGATTGCGGCGGCGGTGACCCGCGGAGGCCAGACCTGGTTTTACAAACTGACCGGCGAGACGGCGGTCGCGGAGAAGGAAAAGGCCGCGTTCATCCAATTTGTCGAGACTGCCAAGTATGCGCTCTAACCCGCTCGTTCGTTTCTTCTCGTCGCTGAAACTCACGGTGGTCTGCCTCGCGTGCGCCACCGTGCTCGTGTTCATCGGGACGCTGGCCCAGGTCAACCAGGGTTTGTACGCGGTCCAGGCGAACTATTTTCAGAGCTTCTTCGTGTTCTGGCAGGTGCCGGGCACCGCGCTGCGCATCCCTGTTTTCCCGGGTGGTTACCTCGTCGGGGGAGTTCTGCTGGTGAACCTGATTGTCGCGTACGCGACACGGATCGGTTTCCGGCGCATCCACACCGGGCTACTGTTGATCCATGCGGGCCTGGTGTTGTTGCTGCTGGGCCAGCTTTGGACCGACCTCGCGCAGCGCGAGAGCGTGATGCGGCTGGAGGAAGGCGAGACCAAGAGCTACTCGGAATCCCAGCGCCACACGGAACTGGCCGTGGCGGATGTGAGCGACCCGAGCCACGACCAGGTGGTCGCCATCCCGGAAGCGCAGCTCAAACCGGGCGCGGAAATCCGCCTGGCGAGCCTGCCGTTCGCGATCAAGGTGCAGCAATTCTGGCTCAACTCCGCGCCGGTGCGCGGTCAGACCAACGCGGTGGTGCCGATGGCCACCCAGGGGGCGGGCCGCAACCAGCAGTTCATGCAGCGGCCGCCGGTCACCAGCACCGACGAACGCAATGTGCCCACCGCGGTGGTCGAACTCGTCGGCAACGGCGGTTTGCTTGGTACGTGGCTGCTCAGCGACTGGCTGCTGGCGCCGCAGTCTTTGGAGGTGGCCGGCAAGAAGTACGAGTTGTCGCTGCGGCTAGCCCGGTATTACAAGCCGTTCTCGATCACGCTCCTTGAGGCGCGCCATGACAATTACAAGGGCACGTCCATTCCGCGCAATTTCTCCAGTCGCGTGCGCGTGCGGAATCCGGCCACGGGCGAGGATCGCGAGGTGTTGATCCGCATGAACGATCCGCTCCGGTACGACGGCTTTACGTTCTACCAGTATCAAATGATGGCCGGGGAAGACTTGCGCCAGGCTGGCCAGAGACCGACCTCGACCCTGCAGGTCGTCCGCAACCCCGGCTGGTTGACGCCGTACATCGCCTGCGTGCTGGTGGGGCTGGGGCTGGTCGTTCAGTTCAGCACGCACCTCATCGGTTTCGCCCGCCGCCGGCTGGCCAAAGCCGTTCTGGCCGCCGCCCCGGTTCCTGCCGCGGCTCGCGAGCGCAAGCCCAAACTCAAGCCGGCCAAGGCCCTGGCCCGCTAAACCTCTCTTTCCTTGATCGCCATGAAGAAAATCGTTCCTTGGATCGTCGTCGGCGTGTTCGCCCTGTGGGTGCTCGGCGGCTTGCGCCCGCCCGCCGAGAAAACCGCCTTCGACCTGACCGATTTCGGCCGCCTGCCGGTGCTGCTCAACGGCCGCGTGCAACCCATCGATTCGGTGGCTCGCAACGCGCTTCTCCAAATCCGCACGCGCCAGGCGTTCGCCGAGGTGAAGAACCCGGACGCCCCGTGGTGGAAGCCGTCCGAGAAATACACCCGGATGAGCGCCCTCGAGTGGTTCCTCGAACTCGCGGCCAGGCCCGAACAGGCGGACCACCGGAAGGTATTCCGCATCGACAATCCCGAATTGCTCAGCCTGCTGCGCCTGCCGGTGGACGGGCCGTTCTACTTTTCGTTGCACGACCTGGCGCCGCACCTGGCGGAAATCGACAAGCAGGGGCAGCGCGCCGCCGCGATCGAGCCGGCCACGCGCACCGCCTTTGAAAAGTCAGTCTTCAGACTCCAGCAGAACCTGATCCTTTATCAGCGGCTCAAGAACACGCTGCGCCCGGAGGACAGCGACGATTTCAGTGCCGAACTCGCGGCTTTCCAACGCGACCTCGAACCCGGCCTCGCCGCCGCCGCGAAAAGCGAAGCCGGCCAGGCGCACGATGAAAAGGCGCTCAACGCCCTGGTGGCGCACGTGCGCCGCTACAACGACCTCGCGCAGACGGCCTACCCGTTGATCCTGCCGCCGCCGCATCCTGAGATGCAGCGCGACGCCTGGTCCAGCCTTGGCGCGGGCCTCATGGATGCGTTGAGTACCAAGCAGGTTCCGCCGGCCGCGCTCGCCTACGCTGCGATGGTGACCGCGTACCGCCACGATCAGCCCGCACAGTTCAACCAGGCGCTGGACAACTATCGCCAGTCGCTCGCCGGCCCGCTGGCCACGGAGGTGAAGAAGGGCCGTGAGGAGTATTTGTTCAACCAGTGGCAGCCGTTCTATCTGAGCACCACCATCTATGTGCTCGCCTTCCTGTTCGGTTGCGCCTCCTGGTTTGGCTGGCCGCGCGTGCTGAACCGCAGTGGCTTCTACCTGCTGGTGTTGGGCCTGATCGTTCACACCGTCGGCATCGCGTTTCGCATGGCGCTGGAAGGCCGGCCGCCGGTGACGAACCTGTACTCGTCCGCGGTCTTCGTGGGCTGGGGCGCCGTCGTGCTCGGGGTGGTGTTGGAACGCATCTACCGCGACAGCGTCGGGCTGGTAATGGCGTCGGCCATCGGCTTCGTCACGCAGATCATCGCCCACAACCTCTCGGTGGGCGGCGACACCATGGAAATGATGCGGGCGGTGCTGGACAGCAACTTCTGGCTCAGCACCCACGTCATCACGGTGACGCTGGGTTACTCGGCCACGTTCGTCGCCGGCTTCCTGGCGATCGTGTACATCTTGCGCGGTGTCTTCAGCCGCGGTTTGAACGCGGAGGCACGCGGCGCGCTCAGCCGCATGGTCTATGGCACGGTGTGTTTCGCGACGCTGTTCAGCTTTGTCGGCACCGTGCTGGGCGGCATTTGGGCCGATCAATCCTGGGGCCGCTTCTGGGGCTGGGACCCGAAGGAGAACGGCGCGCTCATCATCGTTTTGTGGAACGCGCTGATTCTCCACGCACGCTGGGGCGGCCTGGTCAAGGAGCGCGGGCTGATGAACCTCGCCGTCTTCGGCAACATCGTGACCAGTTTCTCCTGGTTTGGGGTGAACATGCTCGGCGTGGGGCTGCACTCGTACGGCTTCATGGACAAGGCCGCCTTCTGGCTTTGGAGTTTCATAGCCACCCAGCTCGCGCTGATTGGTCTCGGCCTGCTGCCGCCGCGGTACTGGGCCAGCTTGCGGAACCTGAAAGCGGCATCAGACGGGAAAACCGGGTCGCAACCCAAGACCGCCCCCGCCGGGCTGCGCAGCCCGGCCTGAGCCCCTGCGCGTGGCCGCTCCTGAACCGGGAGCGTTTCCTTTCATTTCTGAAGCGTTGCCCGCCGGGCTTGAGCTTGGCGCGCAGCATTCAATCACTGCACCCTGCGCCGGGTGGTGCATCACTTTAGCCGCGTCAATTTCCGGTGTCGGAAACAGTCGGTGCGGTGGTCATTGACCATCCCCACCGCCTGCATGAAGGCGTAACAAATTGTGCTGCCGACGAACTTGAAGCCGCGCGCTTGCAACGCCGCGCTCATCGCGTCCGATTCCGGCGTGCGTGCCGGGATTTGATCGAGGCCGCGCCACACATTCTGCTTCGGCCGGCCACCCACGAACTGCCAGAGAAAGCGATCGAAGCTGCCCAGTTCTTCGCGGAGTTTCAGGTAGGCGCGGGCATTCAGCACCGCGGCTTGCACCTTCAGCCGGTTGCGGACGATGCCCGGATCGGCCAGCAGCGACTCGATCTTGCGTTCGGAATAGCGCGCGATTTTCCCCGCATCGAAGCCGTCGAAGGCGCGGCGATAACCTTCCCGCTTTTTCAGGATCGTGAGCCAACTCAGACCGGCTTGGGCACCGTCGAGGATCAGCTTCTCGAACAGCTTCTGGTCGTCGTGCTCGGGCACGCCCCATTCTTCGTCGTGGTAGGCGACATAAAGCTCGTGGCCCAGACACCATTCGCAACGGGTCAGGTTACCGTCAACGGGCCTGTTCTTCGGTTTCGACATGCGGTTGCACGAACACGATAAAACGGCTGCCATGCGAGCACTCTCGGCGGCCGCTCCCGACCAAGGGCGGCTCAAGTCAAACCAACGTAGCCACCAGATCGCCCACCTGCGTCGTAGAATAACCCATCTTGCCGGCGGCGAGGTCTTTCAATTTCTCGCGCACCACCTTGATCACCGCCGCCTCGATGGCCGCCGCGGCCGCCGTTTCGCCCAGGAAATCGAGCATCATTTGGCCGGCGCAGATGGCCGCCAGCGGGTTGATGACGTTCTTGCCGGTGTATTTGGGCGCGCTGCCGCCGATGGGTTCGAACATCGACGTGCCCTGCGGATTGATGTTGCCGCCGGCGGCAATGCCCATGCCGCCTTGGATCATCGCGCCCAGGTCGGTGATGATGTCGCCGAACATGTTGTCGGTGACGATCACGTCGAACCACTCCGGGTTTTTCACGAACCACATGGTGGTGGCGTCCACGTGTGCGTAGTCGCGGGTGATGTCTGGGTAATCCTTCGCGCCGGTTTCCTCGAACGCGCGGAACCACAGGTCGAACGCGAAGGTCAGCACATTGGTCTTGCCGGAAAGCGTGAGCTTCTTGGCACGATTCCGTTTGCGTGTGTACTCGAAGGCGTAACGCAGGCAACGCTCGACGCCGCGCCGCGTGTTGATGCTCTCCTGGACGGCGATTTCGTTGGGCGTGCCTTTGAAGACGAAGCCGCCCGAGCCGGTGTACAGCCCCTCGTTGTTTTCGCGGACGACCACGAAGTCGATGTGCTCCGGCTTCTTGTCTTTGAGCGGGCAAAAGCGCTCGTCGTAGAGCTTCACCGGCCGGAGGTTGATGTATTGCTCCAGCTCGAAGCGCGTGCGGAGCAGGATGCCTTTTTCCAGGATGCCCGGCTTCACGCCGGGATGACCGATGGCGCCGAGCAGGATGGCCGGGAACTTCCGCAGCTCTGTAATCACGCTGTCGGGCAGGATTTCGCCGGTCTTGAGATAGCGCTCCCCGCCGATGTCGTAAGGCGTGTAGTTGAGTTTGAGATTGTACTTCGTGGCAGCGGCATCGAGGACCTTGACGGCCTCGCGTACGACTTCCGGACCCGTGCCGTCGCCGCCGATGACTGCGATGTTGTAGCTCTTCATGTTGGAAAAACCTGCTCCGCGCGTTGACGCGGGAGGCGGCATCGTAGGCAGTCCACTCGTCGGTGCAACGGAAAACCTGCGGGCGTCGAGGCGGCCAACGTCCAAGCCTGTTTTTGCCCTCTTTCCTGAACGCGCGAGTCTGGAATCCTTCAGGCGCCGACCGGTGTTTTGGCCGGGGAGGAAACTCAGTTGCGGAGCACGCTGGTGTGGTCGCGCAACCAATTGAAATCGGTCGGCGGCACGGCCGGCAGCGAACCCGCGGCGGCGCCTTGCTCGGGCGGGCGGACAGTGTCGGGCACCAGCCAGCGGTGGCTTTCGGTGTGCCCGTCGGCGAAGGACAGCATCGCCGAGCGGTTGTGGTAGGACGCCGGGAGGTTGCCCCAATTCGGTTCGTGCAGGCGGTTCATGAAAAACCCGTCGTTGATCGTGTCCGGGTGCTCGTCGATGAAGACGAAAATCTGCGCCGGCACGGCCAGGTCGCCGGCCTTGTAGAATTGGATGTAATCCGGGTTGAAGCGGTTGGTCAGCACGCCCGGATCGCCGACCTGCGAGTTCATCGAGTAACTGCGCGTGCGGGCTCCGCACAGCGCGCGCGATTTGTCGGACGGGCATCGAAACACCCCGGCCGCCCCGCCCGCGTATGGCCCGAGCAAGCCGTGCGTGACATAGACAAGGTTCGTGTTTTCCTCGCTCGCGGTCCAGTCCAGCACATTGTTGACCCAGGTGTTTCGTTCGGCGCGCGTCTGGTCGATGCCGTGGTTGTTCGCGTAACGGTCCAGCGAGTCGTCGGCGTACATCGACCAGGCGAGCATGAGCTGGCGAATGTTGCCAAGACAGGCGGTGCCTTGCGCCTGGCCCTTGGCCCGGCTGAGTGCCGGCAGGAGCATCCCGGCGAGGATGGCGATGATCGCGATCACCACCAGCAATTCGATGAGGGTGAAGCCGCGCCGGCACGATCCGGAACGGCCGCGGGCACGAAGACTGGGCAACACAGGCAACATCGACGTGGCGTAGGGTGGCGTCCAAACGGCCGGCCGGCAAGTACTCTCCCGCGCCCCGCTGAGCGCGCTTTCCTTGCCGGCAGAGCGGTTTCACCAAAACGTTGCCAAGCGCAGACTTGTGGGCCGCCGCGGGGTACGGTAGCCTGCCCGCTTGAGCGTCGCCTTGTGCGCGGCTGCGAGGTGTAAAAACTGCATGTCACGACATCGCCATTGCCAATTGCGGTCCTTCAGTCGTCGCGCATTCACGTTGATCGAATTGTTGGTGGTGATCGCGATCATCGCCATCCTCGCCGGGTTATTGTTGCCGGCATTGTCCCGCGCGAAAGGCAAGGCGCAGGCCGTCCAGTGCCTCTCGAATCTCCGCCAATGGGGTATCGGCCTGCACGTCTATGCCACGGATAACAACGACCAGATGCCACGCGACGGCACCGACGACGGCGGCCAGTACGGCGTGGACACCGGGGCGACCACCGGGCCCGGCAGCCCGAACGACGAGTACGCGTGGTTCAACACGCTGCCGCCCGGCATGGGCGAGAAGCGTTTCGCCGAGTACTGGGTCGGCGTGACCGGCAACTACCGGCAGCGGCTGCCGTTCCCCGGCGGGGGGGGCAAATTCTGGCACTGCCCGGCAGCCAAGGCCGCGTCGGGCGACAAGTTTCTGAAGGGCGGCTCGTTCGGGTTCTGGAGCTACGTGATGAACCTGGACCTCAAGCGCACCGGGCCAAGCACCTCGGACCGGCTCACCTACCCGCAAATGCCGAAGCTGGGCTCGATTCAAAATCCCACCGCGGTGGTGCTGCTCGTTGACGCAGTCTTCAGTCCGACGCTGGAGAACTACACCGCCGGCGGCACCGATCCGAACCGCAACGGCATCTTCCCGGCCGCGCGCAGCGAACGGTTCACCAAACGCCACAACGACGCCGGCGGCAACCTTGTCTTCGTGGACGGCCACGCCGCTTATTTCCGCCGTGCCTACATCACCAACGGCACCGGCGCCGCCCTCGAAAAGTTCAACCCGGACGTGATCTGGAATCCGAACCGCTAGTAAACCTCAGCAATAAGCACCCAAGGAGACACGCAATGAAATCGATTCAACTCAGCCTCTGCCTGCTCAGTCTGGCCACTGTGGTTCAGGCCGGCGTCCTGCTGAATGAAGACTTCAGCTATCCCGACGGCTCGCTCACCGATGTCTCGGCCGGCAGGTGGGTGAACCACAGCGGCACGGCCGGCCAGGTGATTATCGCCTCGGGCGCAATCACGCTGACCCAATCGCAATCCGAAGATTTGAATGCCACGCTCGGAGGCGGGCCGTATGCGAAGGACAGCGCCACCGTGCTCTACACAGCGTTCAAGGCGACCTTCACCGCCCTCCCCAGCAGCACTGGCACGTACTTCGCCCATTTCAAAAACGCCACTACCGGGTACAACGCCAAGATTTTTGCCACCGCCGCCGGCGCTGAGACCGGCAAGTTCCGGCTCGGCATTTCCAAGGGTGCCAACACGGCCACACCGCTGGAAACCGATCTCTCGCTCGGCACTACCTACACCGTCGTGGTGCGGTACGAAATCGATACCCAGGCAACCACGCTTTGGGTCGATCCCGCTTCCGAAGCCGATCCCGGCGTGAACGCCACCGACACCGCGACGGCCAACGACATCGTCGCCTTTGCGTTCCGAGAGGCATCTGGCATGGGGACGTTGGTGGTGGATGATCTGCGGGTGGCCACCAGTTTCGAGGAGCTTTTCGAGGCCGTCCCTGACGAGCCAGCCATCACCAAACAGCCGCAAAGCCTGACGGTGGCTGCGGGCACCAAGGCCGTGTTTACCGTCGTCGCCATTGGCGCGGAGCCGCTGGGCTACCAATGGCTGCACGCGCTCACGAACTTGCCGAGCGCGACCGGTGCCACGCTGACGCTAGACAGTGTGACCGACGCCGACGCCGGACCGTACCGCGTCATCGTCAGCAACAGCTTTGGTTCAGCCACCAGTGATGAAGCCATCCTGACCGTGACCAACCCGCCCCCCGCCGGCGTGGTGACGAACATCGCTTACCTGCGCTCCTTGGTGGACCCGGTGAATTTCGGTCTCACCGACACCAACACACTCTTCACCGTCGAAGGCATCGTCACGACGTGGACCAACCTCACGAGCGCGACCGGCGGCCTGTTTTACCTTCAGGACGACACCGGCGGGATCGCGGTGTTTCACAACCACGTGGCCGGTATCGTTCCGCCTGCCGGCGCCAGGGTCCGGGTGACGGGACCGCTCTCGCAATACAACGGTTTGCTGGAGCTTTATCCCGACGCCGACCAGGCCCAGCACGAAGTCACCACGCTCAGCACCGGCAATGCGCTGCCCGCGCCCCGCGCCACCAGCCCGACCGAACTGGCCGCCCTGACCGCCACCGAGTTGGAGGCCAACTGGGAAGGCCGCCTCTTGACCTTCACGAACCTGACGCTGCCGCCTGACGTGGCCACCTTTCCCGCTGGCAAAACCGTCACCGTCACCGACGAAGGCGGGTTTCCGTTCGCTCTGTTCGTGAACAAATACACGGACATCGGCGGCCAGGCGGTCCCCACTGGACCGTTCGCCGTCGTGGGTGCCTTGTCGCAGTTCGACAACAGCGACCCGCGCGATTCCGGCTACCAGATTCTGCCGTCGCGGTTCGCCGACATCCTCACCGCCACCAAGGCGCCCACCGTGCGGTTCACAAACGTGGTGGAAAATCTCGTCCGCCCTGGCGACCTGCCGACGAATACCTTCACCGAGATGGGTCTGCGGCCGGGAGAAAAACTGACGATTCAAATCGCCGTCACCGATCCGCTGGGCGGGAGCGTCACCGTTCAACCAGACCAGGCCGGCCTGCCCGCATCGGCGCAATGGGATTTCGCGACCACCAGCGGCGCGAGCGTCGAAGGCACGTTCAGCTTTAACCCGACCGCCGCCGAGGCCGGCCAGTTGTACGGGGTGACATTGCTGGCTTGGAACGCCGGCGCCACGAACACCACGACTTGGCAAATCTACGTCCCGACCGCCGCGGAACAGCAGGTCGCCGTCACGGAGTACCTGGCGAACCCGAGCACCGACACCGCCGCGCCGCAGTTCAACCCGCTGCACCGCGACCCGCCCAGCGACAATCCCAGCCAGCACGACGAATACTTGGAGATAGCCAATCTGAGCAGCACCGACCTTGACCTCGCCGGCTGGACCATCGCCGACGCCGTGCAAGTGCGGCACAAGTTCTACGATTCGTTCGCGCTCGGCTCCAAGAACGCCATCATCGTCTATGGCGGCCCGCTCAACGGAATGCTGCCCAACCTGGATGTCCTTTCGATCCCGGCGAGCGAAAGCAGCGCTGGCCTGGCGTTGAACAACACCGGCGACACCGTCATCGTCCGCAACGCGCTCGGTGGCATTGTCGAACGCGTGGTCTATTCCTCGGCGATGGTCAGCAGCAGCGGTTCGATGACGCGCTATCCGACGATCGACAGCGGCTTCGTGGCGCAGACAAGCGTTGGGACTCCTCCGGTCACGCCGGGCCGGCGATACGATGGCAAGCGGTGGAGCGAACCGCCCACAATTCCCCCGACCGACATCGGCACGGTGAGCATTGCGCTGAACGCGAACGCCTCAGTGACCCTGTCTTGGAATGCCGAAGCCGGCCAAACCTACAGCGTAACCACGGCACCGGCGCTCAGCGGACCTTGGACTTCGGTCGCCACCGGCCTGACTCAAGGCACCTTCACCGAACCGGTCAGCGTCGGCACAGCCGCGCGCTTCTACCGCGTCAGTTCGCCGTAAGTCGCGATTGGGCGCCGCGTGCGCGCGGTCCAGGCTCAGGCGGGCAATAGGTAAAGGTGGGCGTGGCCCCAAGCCGCCTCGGCGCGGAACTTAAGTTGGCCCGCCTCGACCGTGGCGGCGATGGGTTGGCCCACCGATCCGAGTCGCGAGCCTTGCGTGAACAACCGGCCACCGGCGACGCCTTCAGGCAACGGGATGGTCACGTTCGCCGAGCCGTTGACCCACAACTCCATGACCGCGCCGCCTGGTACGCGCCGGCTTTCCAGGACCGGCGCCCAGGCGAGGTGTGCCAGCGGCGCGTCGGCAAAGATGTGTTCGCGGCCGTCGAGCCGGATGCGGTCGCAATTGTGACCGCTGAAGGCGATCAAGCGCTGGGCGGCATCGAGCCGGAACCCGACAATCAACGAGCCTTTGAAGTCCACCGCGTGGCCGTTGACGCGGAAGTCCTGCAGTTCAAGCGCGTCAGGCGACAGCGGGTTGGCAGCCAGCACTGCCTCGTCCTGCTTGGGATCGCGATGAAATCCACCCGGCCAGCTCTCGACGTAAGAGCGAAAATGTGCCGCGACGACCGTCGTGCCGTTCGGGAAGCGCGTCGCGAGGTAAGGCGATTCGCGCGAAACCAACGACGGATTGTCCGCGCCCGGGTAGGCACCCAGCGCCTTGAGGATTTCGAACCACGTCCGCACTTCGTAACCAAGCGAGGCCGCCTGATCGTCGCGCGGCCGAAAGCCGAGGAATGTGGCTGAACCTTCGCCGACGCGGTAGTGCAGTCCTGCTGTTTGGCCCGCGACGCGCGCGACCACCTCCGTTCCCGCGGCCGGCTCGACCGGGTAAATCCGGTCCACCAGGAAATCGGTCAGGATCGTCTGGGGCGGCACGGCTTTCAGCGTGGCCTCGAAGCTGACGATTTCGCCGGCGGCCACGTTGCCTTCCTGGGTAAATCGCAAATTGGCCACGCCGCACAGCCGCTGCCAGCGTTCGAGCACGGGCGCGCCCGCCAGGTCGAGTCGCGGCGGCGGGCCGGACCAGACGAGCTTCCCGCCTTTGGCGACAAAGTCTTCGAGGAAGGGCAGCAAGCCGGCCGGAGGCAAGGGCTCGAACAGCGCGGCGACGGTGTTGAATCGTCGGCCCGCCATCTCAATCCAGCCGTCATCCGCGACGCGACCGTGCCGGAGCAGTTGCTCGGCGGTCACGTAGTTTGCGTAGCCGTACTGGACCATCCACGAGCCGAAGCGCTCTTCGCTCGCGACCAGGCCCAGCGGGTAAAGCATCAGCACTTCGACATCGCGGTGCTGGCAGTCCTCGATGGCCTGGAACCACGGGCTGGCCGCGGCGCCGAAGGCGTCCTGCAACGCTTGGTGCCGGTGCAGCGCGGGGCCGGGCATGCCCCAGGCGGCCGCGTAGGCGTTCGGCCATTTGTTCAGGATGCCGGTCGAGCAGGCCAGCGCGAGGCCGTAGTAGTCGCGATCCGCCCAGCCGCCTTCGGCGTGGTCGTTGCCGCCGCCGGTGAGAAAGGCGTTCCAGCGGAAGTAATCGCTGCACGCCGCCGCCGCTTGCTGGACGGTGTTCGACCACTCGAAGTCCGACGTGTATTCGTACTGGCGCGGGGCCAGCGGGAGGTTGCCGGTGCGCCAGGAATCGATGGTTGGGCTTTGCGCCCAGGTGGCGTGCGCGCGCGCTTCCAAGTCGTGCCCGTAAAGCTTCTCCGCGTGTTCCTTCGCCTGCGCGAACAGGTCGATGACGGTTTTGTCGAGCAAGTCGTAATACCGGCGACGCAGGAGAAAGGTGCGTTGGATGTCGTCCGGACTGCCGCCAAAAACGTGTTGTGCGCGCAGCCGGGCGTCGAGGCCGGTCAAAAAGCTGTGCTGGCCGTAACAGAAATAGACGAAGTGTTTTTCAAAGTCGGCGAATTCTGCGCCGTAAAGCTCGGCGAAACGGCGAGCCATGTTTGCCGTCAGGTACCGAAGCGTAAACTGGCCTTCGTCGTGGTGATCGAAGTACGACCAGTCCTGTTGGATGTGCATTTCGTCGGCGTAAAGGCCGTTCAGCGGCACGCCGGCTTGATGGTAGCGATCCACCAGGCCTTGCAGAAACGGCAGCGCCTTCGGACTGAAGTAATCGAGTTCCGGCGTGGCGTAGCTGACCACAATCAGAACGCGGTCCTTTGGGCCGATGTCGGTCTCGCCGCTGCCCCGGATGGTGAGTCGTCGCATCCGGGTGCGGGGATTTTCCGGCTCCGCGGCTTCGAGCTCGACCGGTTGCTTGAGTTCGACGATCTCGCCTGGCTCGACTGCGTAAAAGCTCGTGCGGCCGACCCGGCGTTCGCGGAACGCGAAGGCACGAATGCCCAGCCGTTTCAGTTCGATGGTGCCTTTGTTGTTCGTCCAGCGCAGATGTTCCCAGAGCGACAGCGTGAAGCGCCCGGTGCGCGGATCGCGCCAGCCTTCGCGGTACTGGACCCACTGACCGGATTCGCCGGTGGCCCGGACATAACCGGAGCCGACTTCGAGCGGGCTGAGCAGGCTGAGTTCGAGACCGAGGCCGTAGGCTTTGAGCGTTTCGCTGATCCGCCGGACGCGATCGATGTACGCGTCCATGTCGGGCATGAGACGCCGCGGCTGGCCGCCCTGGCCGGCGCGGTATTGCGACCAGAATTCGTCGAAGGCGAGGATGATCGTGCGGGCGCCGCCGGCGCGTTGTTGCTCACAGAGCTTGCGCAACGTCGTCTTGTTCGGCGTCGCGCTGAGGCTCAAATCGACTTCCTTGTCCGGATCGGTGAGGTCTTCAAGCTGCTGGTCACTGACCAGAATGATCGCCCCTTTGGGCAACTGGAACTGCCACTGCGCCGGAAAGGTCAGCACCGGGTCGGGCGGCGCAGCAGCCACGTCGGCCGCAGCGCCCCGGCGGGTCAGCGCCCCAGCCACGTTGACCGTGATGCCGAGTTCGGCCAACCGCCGGGCAAAACGTCGGCGGGACATACCGTGATGAGCGGACAGCATGGCGATGGGGGTTGGTTGGCGGTCTGGCGTTTATTGCGACTGCGCGGCGATCTTGATTGTGTGCGTGACCGGCACGACTGTCGCGGCCAGGGCATCGACGTACGCCTGACGCGCCTTTTCGGTCAGAGCGACGGTCGCTTCCATGTCCGCCCGGCCTTCATCGCCGTGGAAGAGCATCTTGATCTGGCGGGTCTCGTAAGCCTCCTTGGCGGCGACCGCCTCATCCACTTTGTTGAAGGCGGCGGTGAACGGATTGATGACGTAGTCTTCCGCCAGGTTGACGCCTTTGGCCAGTTGTTCGCGCGTGTAAGTGCGGTAGCCGTCGCCCCAAGTAACCATGTAGCGCGGGGCGGTGGCGTTGGTGACCACCAGGACGAAGCGGTTCAATTCCGCATTGAACGGCACCAGCGTCATGCCCGAGCGGATGGTGTTGTCCTTGTTAATCTCGCCGCTGGCGCAGAACGGATAGCGATGGCTGGTCACCTTCACGATGTCGTCGGTGAATCCGAGCACCTCATGGCCCGGTGTGGCCGTGGCTTTGAGCGCCTGGAGATCCACCGTGACCGTGCCGATCTGACCGTCAAGGCCCAGGGCTTTCAGGAACGTATAGGCCATGACGAGATGGCCCGCCCAGTCGGGATGTACGCCGTCCTTGCCGGCCAGGTGGTAAACGTCGCCGTAGCGCTGGGTCGCGAAAAACATCGCCTTGTACATCGGCCAGAAAACGTCCGCGAAGCCCACGCCATCGGCGGTGGCGATCTCGATGTCGATGTTCCGCAGTTCGCACAGGTTGAGGTTCATGTCCTCCGATTTGGCCTTGGACCACGGCACCGCGGGGCCGACGCAGCCCGGCGAACCGAGGATGACCCGCGCACCGGCGTTGGTGAACGCGCGCACGAGGGTCTCCATGGCTTCGCGGTAGCGCTGG
The DNA here is from genome assembly GCA_021823625.1 of bacterium. Lineage (GTDB taxonomy): Bacteria > Verrucomicrobiota > Verrucomicrobiia > Limisphaerales > J093 > DSVZ01. Next base: position 39,312 of record JAKANS010000024.1, read on the forward strand.
CCGATGGCGGGTTCGTAAGCGCGGTAGCCGTGGTCGTTCATGCCGTAACAAGTCGTGGCGAGCGTGGGTTTGAAGCGCAGCACGTCGTTGGTCATCCGGGCGATGAAGCCGGGCCCGGTCTCGCCGCCCCACCCAAACTGGCGGGTGGTGACCTTCAACTGCGGCACGCACACGGTGAGGTAGGTCTCCAAGATGCGGGAGTACATCTTCTGTTCCGTGATCGAGTCGCCACAGATCGCGACCCGGTCATTTTCTTTGAGCTGGAGGCCGGCCGGGGCGGCGGCCTTGCGCGGGGCAAACTTTTGAAAGAACGGATGATCGGGTTTGGTTTCGTAAGCGGGCTCGGCGGCGGGCAGCCGGCTGACGAAACTGAGCAGCAACGCGATGCACCCGGCGGTGCGGGCGACGGACCGAAGCGAGAAGTTCATGGCCGAAGTGTCCCGACGCCGCCGCGGTCGCGTCAAGCGGCGAGTGCGAGTGCGAGTGCGAGCCCACGCGGGCGCATCTCAGTTTCTTGCACACCCTCCGTTTTCCGAGGGAATTCACATGATTTCACCCAGAGATCCCAAGGCAAATCTCCGGTTTTCCTCGGAATTCCCACCGGAGTTGCAAGAAAGTGAGATGCGCCCAGCCCACGCTAGGTCTCTGCTTGCGGCGGGCTCTGCAATCGGCGGAATCGTGAATTTCTTGGCCTTGCGGCTTGGCACCGCGGCGGCGGTTTTGTACAAAGTCGCGCACATGCACGACCACAACCAGCCGGCCGCCGCCGGCGGCAGCCAGCCTGGGACCGCGACTTCGCGTCGCGATTTCTTGCGGCTCAGCGCCTTAACCGCGGCGAGCGTTGCGATGCTACGCCTCCCCGCGATGGCGGGGCCGTTTACGCGCGCGGATTTCGAGAAGCTCGTGCCTGCCGACAAAAAACTCAGCGAGACCTGGGTGAAATCGCTTTTCGCCCGCGGCTCGCGGACGGTTTACCGTGGCACGGAACTCGAAAAAATCGGGATGCCGATCGGCGGCATCTGCGCCGGGCAGGTGTATCTGGGCGGCGATGGCAAGCTCTGGCACTGGGACATCTTCAACCGTTACGTCGGCACCGGCGCGGAGCATTACGCGAAACCGCTCCTGCCCAGTTCGCCGCTGGACCAAGGCTTCGCTGTGAAGGTCACGGCCGCCGGCCGGACCTGGCTGAAGCCATTGGATCGCTCGGGCTGGCCGGACATCGCGTTCACGGGCGAGTACCCGATCGGCTACATCGAGTACCGCGATCCCAATTGTCCGGTGCGGGTCAAGTTGGAGGCGTTCTCGCCGTTCATTCCACTTAACACCGACGACTCTTCGCTGCCCGCGACAGTGATGCAGTTCACGGTCACGAATGGGGGCGATAGCGCCGCCGCGGTGGAGGTCGGTGGCTGGCTGGAGAACGCCGTCTGCCGTTACAGCGCGGAAACGCGCGCCGTCATTCGCCAGAACCGCACGCGCCATCAACCCGGAGCGCTGGTGCTCGAATACAGCGCAGTGGAACCGCCGCCCAGTGACGCGCCGAAGCGACCGGACATCCTTTTCGATGATTTCGAAGGCGAGGCTTACGATGGTTGGACCACTACTGGAGCCGCGTTCGGCAAAGGCCCGGTCGCGCAGAGCCAGGTGCCGGATTACCAAGGCAACCTGGGCATGCACGGCGAACGCGCCGTCAATTCCCACGCCGCGGCGCCCGGCAACGATGTGGGTGCGCGGGACGCCCAGACCGGCACGCTCACGAGCCGGCCGTTCACGATTGAGCGCAACTACGTCAATTTCCTCATCGGTGGCGGCGCGCACGCGGGTCGAACGTGTTTGAACCTGCTCGTGGACGACCAGGTCGTTGCCTCGGCCACCAGTGCCAATGATAATCGCCTCCAGGCAAAAGGCTGGGACGTGCGGCGCTGGCAGGGCAAGACCGCGCGACTCCAAGCCGTGGATAACGAAAAGGGCGGCTGGGGAAACATCGGCGTGGACGACCTCGTGTTCAGCGATTCACCGCATCGGCCGGTCGGTCCATTGGCGGAAGAGCCGGACTTCGGCACGATGGCGCTGGCGTTGTTGGGCGAAGACTCCCCAGCCGACTCTGCCTGCGCCACCGTGCCGGGAAGCACGATTCCCGCAGATGTGTTCACAAAATCCGTGAGCACCGACGCGACCACAGCCGCGCGGCCCGCCGGGGAAAAGCTGGTCGGTTCGCTGATCCGCAAGCTCACGCTCGGCCCCGGCGAATCGCAGGTCGTGACGTTTGTCATCGCCTGGCATTTTCCGAACTTGAAAAGGGACCGGCTTCCGCCCGGCCGGTATTACGCGACGCGGTTCGACTCGGCGCCGGCGGTGGCGGTTTACGTCGCGAAGGAGTTCGCGCGGCTCAGCGACCACACCCGGCTGTGGCACGATACCTGGTACGACTCCACGCTCCCGTACTGGTTTCTCGATCGGACGTTTCTGAACACCTCGATCCTCGCCACGTCCACCTGCCACCGGTTCGGCACCGGCCGGTTTTGGGGGTGGGAAGGCGTGGGCTGCTGTCACGGCACTTGCGGGCATGTCTGGCAATACGCACACGCGGTGGCGCGGCTGTTCCCCAAACTGGAACGGATCACGCGCGAGCACGTGGACTTCGGCTTCGCTCAGCAGCCGAATGGCGCGATCTTTTTCCGCGGCGAGTTCAACGACATTCCGGCCATCGACGCCCAGGCCGGCACGATCTTGCGCGCGCTGCGCGAGCATCAAATGTCGGCCGACGACGCGTTCCTGAAACGGAACTGGCCGCAAATTCGCCGGGCAATCGAGTGGCTTATCGCCAAGGACGAGAACGGCGACGGGTTCATCGAAGGCAACCAACACAATACGCTCGACACGGATTGGTTTGGCCCGGTGGCGTGGCTCAGCGGGCTTTATCACGCCGCGTTGCGGGCGGGCGAAGCGATGGCGGACGAATTGGGCGACCACGAGTTCGCGCAGAAGTGCCACACCATTTTCGATGCCGGATCGCGAAACCTTGTCGGGAAGTTGTTTGCAGGCGAGTACTTCATAAACAAGCCGGACCCGAAGCATCTCGACGCGATCAACTCTGGAACGGGCTGCGAGATTGATCAGGTAATGGGCCAGAGCTGGGCCTGGCAGGTCGGGCTGGGCCGCATCCTGCCCGAGAAGGAAACCGTGTCGGCGCTGAAATCGCTCTGGCGATACAACTTCACGCCCGACGTCGGCCCGTACCGCGAGGCCTACAAAGCCGGCCGCTGGTACGCGATGGCCGGAGAGGCGGGCTTGCTCATGTGTACCTTCCCGCGTGCGGACTGGGACTGCACGCAGGCCAAGGGCAAAGGCGCAGATTGGGCGGCTGGTTACTTCAACGAGTGCATGAATGGCTTCGAGTATCAAGCCGCCGGCCACATGATCTGGGAGGGGTTGCTCCAGGAAGGTCTGGCCGTGACGCGTGCAGTGCATGACCGCTATCACCCGACACGGCGAAACCCGTGGAACGAGGTCGAATGCGGGGATCATTACGCGCGCAGCATGGCCAGCTATGGCGTTTACCTGGCCGCGTGCGGCTTCGAGTACCACGGGCCAAAAGGGCATCTCGGCTTCGCGCCGCGGCTCACGCCGGAGGACTTCCAATGCGCATTCACGACCGCAGAAGGGTGGGGCACGTTCACGCAAAAAGACGAGGCTGCCAGCCGCCGCGCCCAGGTCACCTTGAAGTGGGGCCGACTGCGGCTGCGGACGCTTTCGCTGACGCTACCCGCGAGCCGCCAGCTTGCCGGCGCCGAGGTTGTGCTGGGGCAGCGGACCGTTTCAGCCCAAGCGACCGGCCGCGCCGGTAGTGTGTTGCTGGTCTTGAACGAAGAGGTGGAGGTCAGTCCCGAGCTTCCGCTGTCGGTGCAACTCGCACTTTCCTGAACCGGCGATGCGCTTGGTATTCTCGTGGAAACGCAAGCTGGTCAGGGAGCCTTTTGGCGCAGTGGCCGATGGCGGAGATCGTGCATGACGTGGCTCCGGGTTCGCCAATCTCCTTTTATAGCGCCATGGCGGGTGAAGCCGACTTCGCAAACGGGATCCGGGCGCTGAAGAACGCCGGCTGCAAAGTCATCGTGGATGACATTCTTTACCTGAACGAGCCCATGTTCGCCGACGGTGTGGTGGCGCAGGCGGTGGACGAAGTCGCGGCCGCGGGCGTGCCATATTTCTCCGCGGCGGGGAATGGCGGTCAGAACTCGTACCAGGCGGCCTTCAAGGAAACCTCGGGGGGGACCATAATTTCAATCCCGGCACGGGAACCGATACGTTCTGAATTTCAACTTCATGGCCTATTCGACCGTGTATTTCATCCTGCAATGGCCGGACCGGTATGCCAGTTGTGGGCAGGGTAATCCCAGCGCGGCAACCGATCTTGACTTGGAGTTTGTCCACCAGGATGGCACCCCGTGGCTCGTGAATAGCCAGCAGTTGGGGAGCTTCGATAACAACCTCGGCCAGGATCCGGTCGAAGTCTTCGGCGTCTCGGTAGGCGCGCCAGCCAGCGGTTTTCTCGTGGAGGCCGGTCTGAAGATCCACTTGAAGAGCGGTGCTGCTCCGCCGTTGGTCAAGATCCTGTGGTGCGCGGTTTCGGGTTCCATCGGGCCGGAGGAGTATTATACCGATAGCAGCACCCTATACGGCCACATGAATGCGCGAGGCGCCATGGCGGTGGGCACGGCATCGTTTTGCAACACACCGGCCTTTGGCATCTCGCCGCCCGTAAACGAGTATTTTTCCTCGCTGGGGGGCACGCCGATCTATTTCACCCCGGCAGGCACCGCGAACTACGAGCTGCGCAACAAACCTGACTTCACCGCTCCGGACGGTGGCGATACGACGTTCTTCGGGGCGGACCGGGATCGCAGTGGTGGCGACGGTTTTCCAAACTTTTCGGCACCTCCGCCGCGGCTCCGCACGCCGCCGGCATCGCTGCCCTGATGCTTCAGGCACAGCCCGCGGCTACGCCTGACCAGGTGCGCTCCTCCATCCTCCAGTCCACGGCCATCGACATGGCAACCGCCGGTTTCGACTTCACGTCGGGCTACGGCCTGGTGCCGGCGGACGCTGCGCTGGCACAAGCCACGCTGCCACCGACGGCAACCGGCCAAAGTCCCGCCACCACCGAAGACCTGCCCCTGCCAGTCACCTTGCGCGCCACCGATCCGAATGGCTTCCCGTTGACGTTCACGGTGGTGACCGCTCCGGCCCACGGCACCTTGAGCGGCTCGGCGCCGAACCTCGTTTACACGCCGGCCCTGAACTACGCCGGCGCCGACAGCTTCACCTTCAAGGCCAGCAACGGGTACAGCAGCTCGACCCCGGCCACCGTGAGCCTGACCCTCACGCCGGTGAACGACGCGCCCGTCATCGCGGCGGGACCCACCGCCGCCGCCAACCCGGTGACCGGCATTTCCACCACGGCCAGCGTTACGGCCACGGACGTGGACGGCCCGGTGGCGCTGCTAGCCTCGATTTCCACGGTCATGGAATGAGCTAACGCAACGGCGTCTTTTGAGGATCAGGCGAAGCCGATCGCAAGTTCCTTGTTGCCGAACCACGGCCTGGGGACGGGTTGGTTGGCCAAGCCG
>JAKANS010000193.1 GCA_021823625.1 bacterium
TCCTGGGCTTGGTGCCCGGCTATTTCGCGTTCTACGTGGGCACGGCTCCGGAGAAGGCGGAACAAGTCGAACAGGAACTGCTGGCCGAAACGGCGCTGTTGCGCGCGGAAGGACTCACCGCCGAGGAGTTGAAGCGCGCCAAGGCCAAGCTGGTTGGCCAAAAGAAAATCGCGCGCCAGGACCTGGGCACCCTCGCCATGACGCAGGCCCTGGACGAACTGTACGGCCTGGGCTACGCGAACCTGGACGCGGAAGATGCGCACTTCGAGGCCGTGACGGTGGCGGGCACGCGGGACGTGGCTGCCAAGCACCTCCGCGCCGAGGATGCCGTCGTGGCGGTGGTGCGGCCGGAATGAGCCGGGGGGGTAGGTGCGCACCGTTGCCGGTGGGGTAAGCGAAGACACATACTTGCGCGGCGGACCGGTGACGGTTAATGTCGGCGCGCAATCAACGCAATGGGCCGGGTGTGGCGGATTCGGGCAAACCAAGCAAACCATGAAACGGTCACTCATAGGTGCAAGACAGAGCGGGAGCGTCGCATTGGCGGTGCTGGGGGCGGTGACGTTGGCGCCGGGAGCGGCGCGGGCGGTGGTGGTTTATGGAGGCAGCACCTCGGCGAATTTCCAAGCACCGGCGGACGATCCGGGCTGGGCGAATGTCGGCAAGGTCAACGGGAGCAGCGGGGTTTATCTCGGCAACGTGTCTATCCCAGGGCACGGATCGGGTTACTGGGTTCTGACAGCCAATCATGTTGGTGCCGGCGCGATCAACTTGGGTGGAACTTCGTACTCTGCAGTAGCGGGCAGCAGTTACCGGCTCACGAACCCCGACAACTCACTCACTGACCTCCTGCTCTACAAGATCAGTTCCAACCCAGGCCTGCCCACCTTGAAAGTGGCATCCGGCGCACCCGCATTGGGCAGTTCCCTGACCATGGTTGGTTACGGCTACACGGGCGCAGCGTCGCAGACAACTTGGGACATCAACGGGGTAATCCGGCATCCCGAGTTTTGGAATTCCTGGACGGAAACCACGACGCCTTCCGGTCTGTACAGTGTTGGCTATACATATGGAACTTCCGGCACGGAGAACTGGGGTGTTAACACCCTGGAGATTTCCACGAAATCGGTGGTGAGTGGCTCCAGCAAGACCGATGTTTTTGGATCCTAGCATTACCGACAAGCGGATCCGCGCAACTTGCCACTCACGACTCGGGTGGCGTTGTGTTCGTCGAAACCGGGGGACAATGGGAACTCGCCGGCATCAACTTGTATGTTGGCAATTACTCCGGCCAACCGGGATCGACTGCGGTGTTTTCGATCGTGGATGGTACGGCCATTCCTCCCACAGTGTATGCGGGAGACTCTTCCTACATGGCAGATTTGTCCTCGCACTTCGACCAGATTCCCATCCCTGAACCCGCTTCGACTTCTGCCGTGGCTGGCGCGCTCTGCCTGTTAGGCGCTGCAGCCTATCGTTTTCGCCACCAGGCGTAGAGTCGCGGCCGAGCGCGCCACTTTTCGACTGCCGGTTTCAATCCGCTTTCCCGCCGTGCGAGGCAAGTGGCGAGGGTAACCGCCTTAAGCACAGGCATGGTTTTGCTTCGGTTAGGGTTCCGACCGATCCCTGCTTGTTGTCCCTCGCTGAAACGCCGCCCGCTTGGGTGACGGCTTCTTCCCCAAGCGCATCCAGATTTGACACAGCTTGGTGTTGTGGCCGCCGACCTCGCAGCGGATTTGTGACGCCGGGCTGGCTACCATGTCCGTAGGCTGGTCAGGAAAGACACACGGCGGGACCAGTCCAATGACAACGCCGCCAAGCCGGTTGCCCGGCCAGGACCATGCTGCCGGATCAACTGTGGCGTCCGTGCGCCCGCGAACAACCTGGTTCTTTCGGTGCTTCTCTGGCTGCAGAGCCGATGCTTTGCGAACCTTTCCGTCCGAATAGCGGGACTGTGCCGGCACTAGTTCACGTTGACCACGCGGCTGGTTTTCGGGTGTTGCCCTTTGCGACACCGGAACGTGCACGCGTTTTTGCGTTGAATTTGCACGAGATCCCCGGTTTCGCGAGGGGGGGAGTGAGTGGAAGGGCTTGGGGGGGGAGGTTGTTGATCGGGGCGGAAAGTGGAACACTGGCCTCCGCAGCCAGCGGCTGCTTGGGATGCTCCAGACCCACCAGCCAACCCCGGAGGCCTGTGATGAAGGCGACCCACATCGCCCAGAAGTTGCGCGCTCAGATTCACCAGTTTTCGGGGATATTTTCTCCCCCCACTTTTCCCAACCCAAGGCCCGGTTCCTGGAGCAAATGTTCTTCGGCCTGTCGGCCAGCCAAGACTGTAAACTCAGCCCAGTCGCTCGCGCCTTGGGTGAGGACATTGCGCTCAAGAAGACGGAGGAACGGCTCTCGCATCACCTGGCCGAACCCGCCTTGGGGCCGACGGTGCAGGCAGCAAATCGTGCAGCACGCGGCGCGGCGGGGGCGGGCAGACACGCTGCTGGGGGATCGACCCGACGGACCTGCGCAAGCCCTACGCCCAGGCCAGGCCCCATCTGGCCCCGGTGCGCGACGGCAGCACGGGCGAACTGGTTTCGGGCTGTGTGGCGCCGGCGTGTGCGCCGGAGAGCCGGCGGGTCTTGCCGCTGTTGCAGAAGTTGGGGTCGGCCGGGGCCCCGGACTTTGTCGGTGAGAACGCGCAGTTGCTGGGAATGATCGACACGCGGGCCACGGCCACGAGCGGCGCGGGATCTACGTGCTGGATCGGGGCGGGGATCGGATGAAGTTGTACGAGCCGCTCTTGGCGCGGGGCTTGCGCTGCCTCATCCGGCTCAAAGGGGACGGCACCTGAGGGTGCGGGGGCGCAGCCGCCGTGCCGAGGAGGTGGCACGCGGGGCGGTGATGCGCTACGCCCGAGACGGTGGTGCCGGCTGTGCCATCCGTCAGCGTCCGTTGCTTCCACCCTGCGACAAACCCTGTTCGGCTTCACCTGAAAAACGGGGAAATGTCCTGCTGAATTTGGATTTGACGGTCACGGGGCAGTCTCGCTAGGTTGACCCGCCTCTGGCTTCCAGAGTAGCTCAATGGTAGAGCAGCCGGCTGTTAACCGGCGGGTTAGAGGTTCGAGCCCTCTCTCTGGAGCCAATTCCCGCCTCTCGCCCTGAAGCACGCCGCCAAGCGAGCTTGTGCGAATCCTGTGCGCCTTTGCTCGTTCGCTGCCGTGCCTGCGCACTCGTCGATGCCTGCGAGAATCAGGACTCGCGGGCAGGCAGCCGGCTCAGGCGCAAGCGGTTGTAACGCTGGCCGGGATGCACGGCAGATTCGCCGCGATGGCGTATCCGTCCCGACCAAGTCGGCCCCCAGCGGCATAGTGCGCCAAAAGCAACTGTTACCCGAGCGCGGGACGGGAAGGAACCCGTTGCGCCAAAAGTCCGGTTACCCAGGCCCCACGTGGAAACGAAGAAAGCCAGGGGAGGTGGCGCCTCCGCCCGGCCTCCCTCGTCCCGTTTCTGAGGGGGCGTTTCTCTAACTCATTGTCAGGCGCTCTTCAAACCGTCAGTTGCCGCTGCGCCGCGATCACCGCCTGCTGCCGTTCCACTTCCCCCGCCAACGGGAACGGATTGAGCCGCGCGTGATCGCACCGCAACTGGGTCCTCTGGGCCGGCTGCACTGGCGGCGGCGCCAGTGCAGCCGGCCCAGACACGCGCACCAAGCGCGTCCCCACCCGCCGCTTCTGCGGCAACTGCTGCGTCGGCAGGAAGGGGTTGAGCCGTTGCCCCTGCGGGCCCTGGCACAGGGCGTTGATCAACGGCACCACCGCCGGATTGTCATACCGTTCGGAGCCGAAGTGCCGGCGCCCGGGCGTCCAATTGCGCTGCTCGACATGCGCGGCGCCGTCCTTTTTATAGGGGCGCGAATGCGTGAAGAGCATGGGCTTCTGGCGCTGGCCCAGATAGGCCGCCAGTGGATGGTTGAGGAACTCCCCGCCGTGGTCGCGGTCCACGCCCAACAGGGCAAAGGGCAGGCGGGCTTCCGCGTCGCTGATCTGCGCCAACGTGCCATGCTGGCCGCGGTTTTCCAACGCGAGGGAGCTACCGCACTCCCACCGATGAAGCAGCCGCGTAGAGTTTGTTCATGGTGGCCACGTACAACACGCCATTGGCGGCGGCGCAGGTGGCGCTGATGGGCGTGCCAAGGTCGAGCGAGCTGAGCAGCTTCTTTTCGCGCGTCGCCGCGAACACCAGAAACTGCCCCCGCCGCGTACCCGCATAGACCTTCCCGTCGGCCACCAGTGGCGACGCCCAGAAGTCCCCGCTCGCCTCGTGGGTCCACACCGCCTGGCCTGTCGCAGAGTCCACGCAGTGCAGCGTCCCCTCGCAATCGCCGATAAACACCAGGCCGTCGTGGATGGCGGGCGTGGCGAAGACATGCTTGCCGAGCGTGTACGACCAGACCAGGCCGGTGCTGGTAATGTCACCCGTCTTCGTGGCGTCAATGCACTTCAGCCAGGCGCCGTTTTTGCCCCACCACAAATCGCCACCCGCCGCGACGTACACCCGATCCTCGTAGAAGACTGGCATGCCGAAGACATCGCTGGGGCTTTCCCGGCGGTTGAGGTGGTAGCGATGCACGTCCTCTTTGGGCGCGGTCGGGTCGAAGTCGAATCGCCAGACCTCCTTCAGCGTTTGCACGTCGCCGGGAGGCGGCGAGGGCGCGAGCGGCTGGAAGGCGTGGATGACCGCGTCGCCGCCGGCAAAGAAGATCAGCGGTTTGCCGTTTACCTCGCCCGCCGACGGCGCGGACCACGTGGAGTGAAACACCCGTTCGCCGTGCGTGACACGCTCGCGGCCCAGCAGCCGGCCGGTGTGCTTGTCCAGCACCACCAAGCCGGGCGCATCCGGCCGGCGAATCTTGCGATGGGTGTTGTCCACGCCGGTGCCGGTGTTGAGATAAAGCTGGTCGCCGTGAATGAGAATCGAGCTGTGCGCGGCGTCGTGCGACCAGATGCCCGCGCCGCTGCTGAGGTCGAACATCCACACGATGTCGGCGTCGAGCGGCCCCACCTCTACCCGGTTGGGTGTCGGCGCACTCGGGATCAGCGTACCGTCCGGCTGGAAGGCTTCCGGCGCGCCGCGCGCCAGCGAGTTGGTCGGCTGCGGCGCGTAATAGATTGCTTCGTTCGTGAACGGGCCGTCGTTGCCATTCGCCATCCCACGCAAGTCCAGGCACAGCGCCACACCGCGATTGTCCACGACATAGACGCGGTCGCCTTCGAGGGTGGCCGGCGACGAAATCCCGGCGTTCGGCCAGTCGAAATAAATGTCCTCGATGCGCTTGGGCACGGCCAGTTGCCAGCGCAGCCTGCCGTCCTTTTCGTCGAAGCACATCAGCACGCCGCGGTCGCCTTGATGATTGGGGTCGCGGGGATCGTTGTTGTTCGTGCCAATGATCGCAACGCCGCTGCCAACGACCGGCGAGGAATGCGTTTCGGTGCCCAGCCTGGCGACCCACTTGATATTTTTGCCCGTCTTGGGGTCGAACGAATCCGGCAGACCGCGCTCGCTGGAAACCATGTTCCGCGACCAGGCCTGGCCCCACTGCGGCCGATCGCCGGCGCGGGCGGAAAGGGCGAGCCAGGCTAACGCGAGCAGACTCACCGGAACCGCGGGGCAACGCGGCCAACCACGCCGCCATCCTCGCGCAGAGGTGACCGCCCTCGGGGACTCTCCGAGAACAACCCTCGCGCCAGACCGATTCGATTTTCTCCAACGGGTGCGCATGGGTGGATCATCGCATTCCGAACGCAACGCGCCAGCCGCATTCCGCGTGCGCTGCGTCTCCGGGTTTTCGCGTCGGGCAGCGGGCTGCCGCCCCGGAGCGACGATCCCAGAATCGTTGGCGCCGCGTTTTGCCAGGCCCAAAGCGGTTGCGACACCGGCCTGCCCAGAAAGCTTGCAGTGGCGGGCTGGGTTTCGGTTGAATCGCCAACCGGATTTCATTGTCTGCGTTGAAAGCGCATGAGTGCCGTCGTACCTGAAATCAGCATCGTCCTGCCTGTCTTCAACGAAGAAGGCAACCTCGCGGCGTTGCTCGCCGAGTTTGCCGAGGTGCTGCGGCCGACCGGGCGGCCCTTCGAGGTGCTCTGCGTGGACGATGCCAGCACGGATCGGAGCGTGGCCGTGCTGCGGGAATGGCAGCCGAAATACCCGGAGATGCACCTGCTCCGCCATCGCGTCAACGCGGGCCAAAGCGCGGCGTATGCGACCGGTTTCGCCCATGCGCGCGGCCAGGTGGTGATCACGATGGACGCCGACGGTCAGAACGATCCGCACGACATCCCCGCTTTGCTGGCAGCGCTCACGCCGGGCATCGCGTGCGTGACCGGCGTCCGCCGCCGCCGGCTGGACAACGCCACGCGCCGCATTTCTTCGCGCATTGCAAACGCGTACCGCAACTGGGTGACCGGCGACCGGATCACGGACGCGGGCTGCACCTTCCGCGCCCTGCGCCGCGAGGCGCTCCGCGAATTGCCGGTCTTCAACGGCCTGCACCGGTTCATCCCCACCATCCTGCGCCGCCAGGGCTACCGCGTGGCGGAACTGCCGGTGAACCATCGCCCGCGCACGCAAGGCGTGACGAAATACGGCACGCGCAACCGGCTCTGGCGCGGCCTCCGCGATTGCTTCGCCATGCGCTGGTACGCCGCCCGCGCCGTGCCCGCCGACCGGCTTTTGCCGGAAACCGACGGCGTCGGGACGCGCCCATCATGAGCGCCGCCGGTCCGGGACCCGACCCCGCGTCGCCGCCCCAGGCGCTGCCTGCGATCGAAGCGCGCAAAATCCTGGTAAAGGCCGTGTGCCTGCTGATCCTCGGCGTGCTCGGCGGTTTGGCTTACCGGTTCACCGCGCTAAAGGACTGGCTGGAACCCGCGGGTGAGGTGGCGGATTGGGTGCGGCAGGCGGGATGGCTGGGCGTGTTGAGCTTCACGGGTGGCGCGGCGGTCTTGGTGTTTCTGGGCGTGCCGCGATTGATCTTCTGTCCGATCGCCGGTGCGTTGTTCGGCGCCTGGCTCGGTTTGCTGGTGAGCCTGGTCAGCAGCCTGGCCGGCTACCATGCGGCGTTCCTGCTGGTTCGCGGCCGAAAACGGGACGGCCTGGATGTGCCCTGGCCGCCGGGGCTGGCCTTTCTCGCGCACGATCCGGGTCTGGTCGGGGTGATCGTGGCCCGCCTGCTGCCGTTGCCGGGCCTGGTGGTCAATCTGGGACTGGCCGTCTCGCAAGTCCGCAAGCGGGTTTATCTGGCCGGCACGGTGATCGGCATGATTCCACAGGCGCTGCCGTTGGTGCTTCTGGGGGCCGGACTGCTCCAACACTCGGCCACGGGCTACATCCGGCTGGGCGTGGTGGGCTTGCTTGTGCTGGTCGTTTCGGTGCTGGCGGTCCGGTATTTCGTCAAACGCCACCAACGACTCGTTACGCCACCGCCGCCCGCGCGTTAACACGTCAGCACTAAACGGCGAATGGCATCGCAACGGCTTGGACGCTGCCCGACGGTTTAAGCTGAAAACCGAAGTTGAGTTGGGGAGCGTACGCGCCCCGCATGGGGTTTTCGGCGCCCTCGCCGAAAATGGCTCGCGCCGGAACCCGTGCGGCCACCGCCTGGACTGAGTGTGCCCAAGGCGCTGGACGCGAGGCGCGTCCAGCCACACCCGAGGGCGGGCGTGCTCCCCAACTTCGGAATTCGGGTTTTAGCCGCTTGGGAAAGCGGCGCGCCGTCAAAAGCCTCCTTGATTGGCGGCGGGCAGAGGACTGCCCGCCCTACCTGGAGCCGGTAGAGCGACGCTCCCGCGGAGCCTTGGCTTTTTCCTTCTGCATCGGCTCGGCCGGAGCACTGACTTTGGTTTCCGGTTTTCCTGGGTTCCAAATCCAACCTCCGTGCCTCTGCGTCTTGGCGGTGGGGATTGCCGGGCTCGGCCGGAGCTTCGCCCGAGTGCACCGGCGTCCCGCCTTGCGCGCGACCGCCCACGCCATACTGTTCGCTTGAGCCTCGCGGCCAAGCTGGTCGCGGACGGAAAGCATGAACGAGCGCCGCTTTTGCTATTTCGATCATAATGCCACGACCTCGGTCGCGCCGGAAGTCGTGGACGCCATGCTGCCCTTCTTCCGGAAGCATTGGGGCAACCCCTCGAGCGCGTACGCCTTCGGTCGCGACGTCGCGCGCCACCTCGAGACCGCCCGCGCACAGGTCGCGGCGCTGATCGGCGCGGAGCCGCGGGAGATTCTGTTCACGAGTTGCGGCACCGAAAGTAACAACACGGCCTGGAACAGCGCGTTGATGGCCCAGCCGGATAAGCGCCACGTCGTGACGACGGCCGTCGAGCATTCCGCGAATCTCAAGTTCGCTGAAGCTCTGCGCCGTCGGGGCTTCGAGGTGACCACCCTGCCGGTTGACCCGAACGGCCAACTCGACCTCTACCAGCTCGAACAGGCGATCCGACCGGACACCGCGCTGGTGTCGGTGATGTGGGCCAACAACGAAACCGGCGTGCTGTTCCCGATCGCGGAGGTGGCGGCGATTTGCCGGAGCAAAGGCGTGCTCTGCCACACCGACGCCGTGCAAGCGGCGGGCAAGGTTCCAGTGAATGTCCAGGCGGCGGCGGTGGATTTCCTGTCGCTGAGTGGCCACAAGCTGCATGCCCCGAAAGGCGTTGGCGGATTGTACGTGCGACGGCGGACGCGCTTTGTGCCGTACCTGGTCGGGGGCCACCAGGAGCGCGGCCGGCGCGGCGGCACCGAGAACGTGCCTTACATCGTGGGCTTCGGCCGGGCGGCGGAACTGGCGCTGGCCCATTTTGACGAGGAGAACCGGCGGGTGCGCGCGCTGCGCGACCGGCTCGAAGCCCGCGTTCTGGCCGCAATTCCCCAATCTGCCCGCAACGGCGCGCAGGAACCGCGCCTGCCCAACACCGCCAACCTGGCGTTCCCGGCGGTCGAAGCGGAGGCCATGCTGATGCTGCTCGACCAGTTGGGCATTTGCGCGGCCGGCGGCTCCGCGTGCACGACCGGATCGCTGGAACCCTCGCATGTGCTCACGGCGATGGGCCTCAGCGCGGCGCAGGCGCGCGGCAGCATCCGGTTCAGCCTCGGCCGGGTCATCCGCGAGGCGGACGTGGATTACCTGCTCGCCAAGCTGCCCGGCGTGGTGGCCAAGCTGCAAGCCATCGCGCCTGACGGCCCGGCGCAACCGCCGCGCGCTGCGACCGCGGACCAGGCCGCCTAACCGAGCCGGCGATTCAGAACGTGAATTGAACTTCCGCGCGGAGGAAGCTCTGCAGGTCGCGTTGGCTGTAGTAGTCACCCTGCCAGGTCCACCCACCCCAGAGGTGGGCGTTGATCTGTTTGCTGAATTGGTGTTTGAGAACCAGTTGCAGGTAGTGGCCGCGGAAGTTGCCGTCGCCGGTGAACCGCGAGGCATTAAGAGTACGGGGGGCATCCGACTGGGGTGCAAAGAGAGCGTTGTAATAGGCGCCCAGCGTCGTGTCTCTCATGGGGGTGAGAGTCCAACCCGCGCCGACGCGTTCGATGTTATTTAACTGAGCCACCTTGCCGCCCGTTTCCTGGGCGTAGGAGTAAATGTACAATTCGCTCCAGCGCGGCCAGCGGCCCCAGAGGATGTCGAACATCTCGTCCTTGCCAGGCGTGCCGCCGTCGTCGCCGGAGAGGTACTCGAAAATCAAATGCGCCTGGTGGCAGACCGACGAAAAGAGGATCGACGACCGGCCAGTTCGGGAGTTGCGCCAGGAGGCTGGCCTTGACCACGCCGATCACCGTGCACTCCGGCGTCTTCACGAACACCAGCCAGACCGTGCTGGCAGCGAAGCCGACGAGCAACGAAGCGATCGCCGCGGGCGAGGTCATCCGGCGCCAGAAGATCCCGCCGAAGAAGACGTACGCGGCCACGATCGACGCGAAAAGCAGCAGCGCGGCGTTGTAGTCCATCTGGAACGTGGTGGAGATGAACTCGGTCTCGCCGATCAGTACGGCCGCGCCGTACAACGGCATGAACAAGACGATGACCGCGCCACAAAAGACCTGGATGAACCGACTTTGGTACCGGCGGCCGAGCAACTCAGGGAACGTGTGCACATCCAGCCGGTGGCCGAGCGTGCGCGCGGGTCCGCCGATGAAAATGAACGCGATGAAGATGCCGATGAAGATGTTGCAGAACTTGAGCCATAGCAGGCTAGAGCATTTCAACAAATAGTGTAGCCATTGGGGGGCGGGTGTGATGGGGGCTGGGGGAGGCGCGCGCGCGCACTGGATTTGCGGCAACGGATCCTCGATTCCTAATGACAACGA
>JAKANS010000025.1 GCA_021823625.1 bacterium
CGGGTCGCGGGCGATCTATCAGCCATCAAGGCCAATGCCAAGCTGGTGCGCTCCTTTTTTGGCGCCCCAAGTGTAGCCTATGCTAAGGACTGATCAGTACTTCGCCCAAAACCCAAGCCAGAAATCCCGAATAGTGGGCACACACAAATTCTCCCGAGGGCTTCGACGGGATTTGGAGGAACCATTTCAAAACCGGTTCAAGCCATGAACTCAGATCGTGTATGGGTTTCTGCCGCGTTCGTTCTGCGCGAAGCAGAGAAACCGTCACTAGCGTGGTTTCCCACACCTCATCATACCAAGCACCGGATTCGGGATCGCGGATTCTTTGAAGCCAAGCCACCCCTTGGTCAATTCGTTCGCTCTTGTCGTCCGATGACACCAAAGCGAGTACAGCGAGAGCCGTGTCCCAGGCTTCTGAGGCCCAACTGTAACCTCCATCTTCCCGCCGTGCCTGGCCGACCAACCAAGCTGTTCCGTCACGAACCGCTGTCTGCAATTCAGGGAGTGAGCCAGGTCGGACATTGCGGCCAGCGATGACCTCGTTGAAGGCCCAAACTGCCAGTGCCGTCGAGCGTGTGTCCCCCCAGTGCCCCTGCGGAGTTCTGTTCTTTAGCAGGCTGCCTATCGCTTGGGCGAGGCACTGGGCCAATTTAGAATATGTTTCAGCCATGTCTTGTTGGGTTTCGCGTTAGCGGTGGATTGTCGCCAGTTCCTCCTCAAAATCCACGATCTCCTGGATCTGCATCAAAAACCAGCGGTCAATTTTCGTGAGGTTGAAAATCTCCTCATGGTGAAGCCGGCGCGGAGGGCGTGGCGGATGAAGCGCACTCGCATGGCGTCGGGCTGATTTGCTTTCAAGCCAAGGCGACTTCGGCGTAATCCGCCGTGCTGCGCGGTTCCGGCACCGGTTCGCCTTCCTCGCGCAGCAGTTCCAGATGGGCTTCAATCGCCTCGTGGATCAGCTTGACGGCTTCCTCCCGAGTTTCCCCGACGGCCACGCAGCCGGGAAGATCGGGTACGTAAGCTCCGTAGCTGGTGTCCCCGCGTTCAATGACAATCGCGTAGCGCATAGTTCAACTCTTCAATCCTGACTGCTTGAGGATACTATTCATCGTCCCCTTGGGAATGTCCACACCGCTCTGACCGGCAATCGTGACCAAACCCGGCTTCGTCGGATGCTTGAAGTGGCGATGGCTGCCGCGTGTCCGGACGAGGAACCAACCGTCGTCTTGGATCAGTTTGATGGCGTCACGAACTTTCACCGCTCAATTCTTCGCCCCCGCCAGTTCCTCCTCAAAATCCACAATCTCTTTGATTTGCACCAGAAACCAGCGGTCAATTTTCGTCAGGTTGAACATCTCCTCGAGGGTGAAGCCGGCGCGGCGGGCGTGGCGTTTTGGCAATCGAGCGCTCACGGTTCAGCGATAAACTTCTCGCCGGTGGCCGACAGTGATGACGACAATTCGCAGAACGCGGTCATGAATCTCGCAAATGACCCGGTAGTCGCCAACCCGAATCCGCCACGCGTCCCGCCCCTTGAGTTTCTTCACGTCCGCCGGTCGCGGGTCCGTTTCCAATCCCGCCAGCCGGGCCAGGATCCGGCTGGCGATTTCATCCGGCAAACGATCCAGTTCCTTCTGAACCGATTTGGGCAGGATGACCCGGTATCTCATTTCGACTTGCGTTTGCGATCAGCCCGGTAGGCGGTCAGGCTGACGAACTGGCCGGCGGCGATTTCTGAATGCGCCTGATCCCGCAGTGCGTCATAAGCGTGAATGTCGGCCAGTTCCTCCTCGGCTTCCCGAAGACGTTCATAGGTTTCCAACTTCAGCACCACGCCAGTGCGTTTGCCTTTGGCGTCGGTGAGAAACTGTTCTGCTTTGGCAACCAGCGCTTTCATGGCAAAAACGTTAGCCGATTCAAAACCTTCCGCAACCCGTTCCTAACTCTTCACCCCCGCCAGTTCCTCCTCAAAATCCACGACCTCCTTGATCTGCACCAGAAACCAACGGTCAATCTTCGTGAGGTTGAAAATCTCCTCGATGGTGAAGCCGGCGCGGAGGGCGTGGCGGATGAAGAAGATGCGTTCGGCGTTGGGCACGCTCAGTTTGCGGCTGATCACGTCGCGCGGGAGGAGGTCGCGGTCGCCATAGACTTCGGTGCCGAGGCGCCAGGGTTTGCCGTCGCCGCCCAGGCCGCTGCGGCCAATCTCCAGCGAGCGCAGGCATTTTTGCAGGCTTTCCTTGAACGTGCGGCCGATGCTCATGGCTTCACCCACGGACTTCATCTGCGTGTTCAGCGTGGGGTCGGCTTGGGCGAATTTCTCGAAGGCGAAGCGCGGGACTTTCACGACCACGTAATCGATGGTCGGCTCGAAGCTGGCGGGTGTTTCGCGGGTGATGTCGTTGCGGATTTCGTCGAGCAGGTAGCCGACGGCGAGCTTGGCAGCGATTTTGGCGATGGGGAAGCCGGTGGCCTTGGACGCGAGCGCGGAGCTGCGGCTGACGCGGGGGTTCATCTCGATGATGACCATGCGGCCGTTGTCCGGGTTGACGCCGAACTGGATGTTCGAGCCGCCGGTCTCGACGCCCACGGCGCGGATGACGGCGAAGCTCTGGTCGCGCATGATCTGAAATTCCTTGTCGGTGAGCGTCTGGATGGGCGCCACGGTGATGCTGTCGCCAGTGTGGATGCCCATCGGATCGAAGTTTTCGATGGAGCAGATGATGACGCAGTTGTCGGCCTGGTCGCGCATCACTTCCATTTCGTATTCCTTCCAGCCGAGGAGGGATTCTTCGATAAGTATTTCGGTGACGGGCGAGAGGTCGAGGCCGTGTTTGGCGAGTTCGTCGAACTCCTCGCGGTTGTAAGCGATGCCCCCGCCGGTGCCGCCGAGCGTGTAGGCTGGACGGATGATGAGCGGGAACCGCGCGATCTTCTCAGCGATGGCGCGGGACTCCTCCAGTGTGTGCGCGACGCCGCTGATGGGCACGTCCAGGCCGATGGAGAGCATGAGGTCTTTGAAGACGAGGCGGTCTTCGCCTTTCTCGATGGCCGCGGCGTTGGCACCGATCATTTCCACGCCGTACCTGGCAAGCGTGCCGTTGCGGTGGAGGGCCATGGCGGTGTTGAGCGCGGTCTGGCCGCCGAGGGTGGGGAGGAGGACGAGTTTGCCCTGCGCGCCGATGCGCTTCAGTTCCTCGACCTCGCGGGCGATGATTTTCTCCACACACTCGGGCGTGATCGGCTCGATGTAGGTGCGGTCGGCGAACTCGGGGTCGGTCATGATGGTGGCCGGATTGGAGTTCACGAGGATGACGCGGAAGCCTTCCTCCTTGAGCGCCTTGCAGGCCTGGGTGCCGGAGTAATCGAATTCGCACGCCTGCCCGATGATGATCGGGCCGGCACCGATGATGAGGACCGAGTGAATGTCAGTGCGCTTGGGCATACCAAAAACGGCGAGGATGAAACACGGCTCGCCACAGAATGGCGACTCTTTTTCTGCGCCCGTCGCCCCGGCAAAGTCTCGAACCAACGGTGCCGGCAGAGCCGGCGGCCGGCCTCATCGCGCCCGGCGGCTCAGCGGTCCGCGAGCCATTTCTGGAACTGCGGGTCTCCGTTAAGCCGCTGCGCCAGCAGCGCGTAGCCGTCCGTCAGGGGATGGCTGGCGTCCGCGTACAGGGCGCTGGGCAACGCCTCGGGAGCGACGCAAGGCACGTTGTTCTGTGCCAACCAGGCCACGACGCCATCGCGGAGTTGGCGGTAGGCGGGGCGGTTGTCGGCGGCGATCATGTGTTCGTTGAACGGGCCCAGCACCACCAGCACATCGTCGTCACGCTGACACAACAGTTCGACCAGGCGCTGAAACGCGCGCCATTGGAGCGAAGCCTCCAGCGGCACCCATTCGAAATGCGCGGGGCCACTGCCATTGGCGAACCAGGCTTTGTGCCGCGCACGCTGCGGGCCACGCTGCGGGTCGTCTGCCGGCGCGGCGGGCACACGGAACGTGATCTGGGAGAGCGGTGACCGATAACAGTTGGGGTAACGCGGCGGATCGCCGCCGTCGTCGGCCAAGGTCCAGCCCAGGATGCTGCGCTCGCTGAAGTACGCGCTCTGCAGGTGACCCACCCAGGCGACGAAAGGCACCTCCCGTTCGATGACGGCACTTAACCGCTCGTTCGCGTCGGCCCGGTAACACGGAATGCGCGGGAAGAACTGCGGGACGAGCCGCGAATGGTTGAACGGCTCTTCCTTCCGCACGCTCAGGTCGGCCTTCGGGCTGGTCAACCAGAGCAAATTACATTGTAGGAGAATGTGGCGGTGTTGCAGCGGGGCGCCGAAGTACCGGACGAGGCCCTCCAAAGCCAGTGGAAACAGGCCGTTCACGCCACCGTTCACGAAACGGCCTGACTGACCGGTCTCGCGATTCAGAAAATGCGGGAGCGTGCCGTTGGGCAACACATACTCGCCCCACACAACCGAGTCGCCGAGCACCACCACCGCCGCCGGATCGGTGATGCGTTCCAGCCGACGTTCGTAGAGCCAGTAGTCCTTGCTCAAAGCGTACGGCAGGCGGTAATCCGGGCCGGTGTCGAAGCGCTCCACGTGCTTCCAGATCCGCGGCGTCAACAGCACAATCACCACCAGAAGGGCGAACGTTACGAGCCATTGCCACGCGGTCAGACGCATTTCGTTCACGCCAAACACAACGCCATTCCGGCTCGCGACTGGCGGCGGGACAGGGGCTTTCGTCGGCATTGGGGATTCGTCCGCCATGTTAGAACTGGAAATAGATGAACGCGCCCCCCCCGGACGAGCAGAGGCAGAGGTACAACACCATGCCGACCGCCAGGCCCACCCGCACCACGCTCGACTTCAGGACCTCGCGAAATCTCGATTCATAAAGGAACTCGTAAGCCCAAACCACTGCGGCGAGCGCGAGCATCAGCAACGGAATCTGCGGGTCTTGCCAGGCGGCGGTGAACACGCGGTGGACGATCAGCCAGGCGTCGCTCAGCGATTCGGCACGGAAGAAGATCCAGGCGAAGCAGACGTAGAGAAACACCCACCCTTGCTTGACCAGTTTGGGCACGCGATCGCGGTAGAACGCCGAATGTTCGAGGGCCCGCGTCAACATCACGCCCAATCCGTGCAACGCGCCCCAGATGGCGAAAGTCCAGGCCGCCCCATGCCAGATGCCCGAGACGAGAAAGGTGATGAACAGGTTCCGATACGTGTTGAAAGCGCCGTGCCGGTTTCCGCCCAGCGGGATATAGACATAGTCGCGGAACCACGTCGAAAGACTGATGTGCCAGCGCGACCAGAACTCGCCCAGGCCGGTCGCAAGATAGGGGTTGTTGAAATTCAGGATGAGGTGGAAACCCATGAGCTTCGCCACGCCGCGGGCCATGTCCGTGTAACCGCTGAAGTCGCAATAGATCTGCCAGGCAAACGCGACGGTGGCGAGGATCAAGGCCGGCGCGCCAAAGGCCTTCGGATTGTCATAGACGCGCTCGACATAGAATGAAAGATAGTTGGCCACGGCCAGTTTCTTGAAGAGTCCCACCAGGATCAGCGAGAGGCCGTCGGTGAAGTTTTGGAGTTGGAAGGCCGGAAACTGGCGAAACTGTGGCAGCAGGTGCTTCGCGCGCTCGATGGGACCGGCCATGAGCTGCGGGAAGAAACACACAAACGTGGCGAACCGCAGAAAGTTCCGCTCGCGACCCACGTTGCCGAGATAGAAGTCGATGGTATAGCTCATCGACTGGAACGTGAAGAACGAGATGCCGACCGGCAGCACATACGCCATATCGAATGGCATCAGCGTGGACGGGTCTGGCAGCTTCACGGCGAGGTGGAACCAGCCGAAGAGCGTATTGACGTTCTCGATCGCGAAGCGGGCGTACTTGAAGAACAACAGGAGCGCCAAGTTGTTGGCCAGGCTGATGAACAGCCACGTGCGGCGGCTGCGGTAAAACGCGCCGACGGCCATCAGTGAGACAAGCACACCCAACACGACCGCCGTCGGCCGAAGTGTTTGGGGCCCCACCACGGCCAGAGCCAGGCAAACCAGCGCGCCCAGCGCCGCGATGACAAAGGCGTTTCGCAGTACAGAATCGTCGAACCGCAGTCGCATGCGGCGGGTCCGCAGGTCCACCTTTTGCCCTTCCCGCGGGCAGTGGTCCATGAGCACGACGAGGCAGAAATCCAGGACCGTGGAATAGGCGACGAGGAAGAGGTAGTAGGGGTTCCACCAACCGTAGAAGAAATAGGAGGCCAGCGTCAGCCACGGCAACCAGAGCCGGGTCTTGCGCAAGGCAAAGAATACCGGGAGGACGATCGAGAGAAAGACCACGAACGGCCAGGTATGAAAGAGCATGTTGGGGTGGTCCCTGCTTGGATCGTCGGACGGAGGGAACTGTTACTTCAGTTTGCTCCGGCGTTGCTTCAACTCCTCCGGCATCACCCGACGCACACACCGAAAGCCGCAATAGTCGGTGTAGAAGCAGGCATCGGTGTCGCCCGTGCGCTGGCCCTGGCGGAAGGAAGCGCGGCACATGTCCGCGCTGGCTTTCCAGTTGCCGCCCCGCAGCACGCGCTTGACGTCGCGACCGGGGCTGGGCGGACCGGGAGGATCAACCGTCGGACTCTCCTTATAGTAGGTCGGACTATAAACGTCTTCGCACCACTCGGAGACGTTTCCGTACAGGTCGTAAATACCCCAGCGATTCGCCTTCTTCTCGCCCACCGGATGGGTCTTTTGACCGGCATTCTCCGCGAACCAGGCGTATTGCCGGAGCTTGCCGGGCGAGGCGAAATCATAGGGACCGTCCGTGCCGGCGCGGCTGGCGTATTCCCATTCGGTCTCGGTCGGCAGGCGATAGCCGTTGGCCGAGTAATTACAGTCCCAATCGGGCGTCTTCTCGTTGTAGCACGGCGTCAGGCCTTCCAGTAGCGAACGCTCGTTGCAGTAGCGTTTGGCGTCGAGCCAGCGGACGCGCTCGACCGGTTTCCGCGGACTGTCCTGCCAGTGCGAGGGATCCGGCAACTGAACCTTGGCAAACAGCTCGTGCGTGACCTCGAACTCATCGATCAGGAACGCACTGACCCGGACTTTGTGGGCGGGGGCCTCGTCCGGATTCCCCCGGTTGCTGCCCATCGTAAACTCGCCGCCCGGCAGGTAAATCATCGGGACGCCGGACGCCGTGAGAATTTCGAGAGGACCGCTGGCCCCGGTGTTGCCGGTACTCGATCCTCCCTCGCCCGGCTTTCCGCACGAAGTCAGGAGCGCGGCCGCGGCGAAGGCGAGGAAACCACTGGTTCGGTTCATAGAAAACGAAGAATGTCGTTGAGCGACTTGGGGTCCACTACTGGCCGCTTTTGTGCGCCGGCCGAAACCAGGCGGGTTCTTTGTTACTGGCGCCGTTGGTCGTCAACATCGTGAAGTCCGCATCGGTTGCGGCGTTCAAATCGAGCGTGCCTTCTCGCTCAGCAGACACGGCGCAGAGGTTCCAGTCGTTCGCGTACACCCCCACAACTTCGCACGCGGCCTGGAACGTTCCCGGTTTGCTCAGATCGCCTTCGCCATCCGGTCCGCGACTGAAACAAAGGAACCGGCTGTCCGGTGACCAATCCACGTGGTAGATCTTGTTCGTCTGGTCCTTGATGCGCAGACGCCACTGGCCGACGACCGGCGTGTCCGCGGTGGTGTCGATCGGCGCAATCACGATCTCGTGGTCGTCGGCGCCCCACGCGACATGCTTGCCGTCCGGGCTGAGGCACGGCCGGCAGCCGGGGATCTTCAGGTTGAGAATCGTGTCGCCGTGCGCCGCAAGCAGGAGAATGCCGTGATCGACCCCCATGCCGGCATGGACCGTGGAGACGATCCACTTCCCGTTGGGCGAGAAATTGGGGTTGTACAGGTGATGCAGGTTCGTGCTGTTCGGGTGCGGCGTGATCGCGCCCGTCGCCAGGTTGTAGAACTCCATCCCCTTCGTAAAAAAGTCGATCACGTTGAACTTGGGATATTCCTGCGGGAGAAAGCCGATCCGCTGGCTGTCGGTGCTCCAGAACGGCTGGCGCGCGTAGTCCGCCAGCTTTTTCCGGTTCTTGCCGTCGATGTCCATGACCCACAAGCTGCGCACAGCCTCCCGGCCCTCGCCACGGTCCGCCACGAAGGCGATCCTGCTCCCGTCCGGTGAAACCTGGGGGTAAAGCTCGTGCTCGCCGGGCGTCTGCGTGAGGTTCACCGGGTTCGATCCGTCCGCGTTCATGGCGAAGATCTCCCAGTTGTCGTTCACGTAAGACTCACAGGCGATTTTGAACGGCAGGACCTTCAGGTGCTCGCGCAAGGGCGTCTCCGCCAGGGCGACCCCGGCCAGCGCCAGGCAAACCACGGCCGTTAACAGCGGTGGGAGAAACCGTCCCCTGCCTGCTAAAAGCGCGTCCCCGCGACGCGTCGATTTGCGGCCAACTGAAGTGGTCAAGCCAGCGGCAGGCAACGGTGGGAGGGTCGATGGCGCGAAGAGTGTCGGGGGATGGGGCGGCTTCATTTGTTTACGAATTGGATGGCTGCAACGGCGGAATATTCAGTCACCAAACCAGATGCGCGCCCCTGGTCGCGGGGGATCGGGCGACGCCGACAATAGATTTCCGGATGGCTGGCAGTGCGCCTGGACATAAACCGGCCCGAAATCAAACCGGCAAAGCCCGTCCAAGGCCACTTCTTTTTGCGTCCGCGCCGCTGACGCTCAACGCCGCTGGCGTTTGGCCGCCAATGCTGTGGATTGCGTCACTCGCGCCGGCGGCAGGTTAGCCAGCAGGTATTCGAGCACTGCCGTGCTGAGTGTTGCGGGGACAAGGCGGGCGGTCGGGAAACTCGATCATGGCCTGCGAATGTTGGGGGCCGTTCGGAAGGACTTCCATCGGATGCTATGCACCGAGCTGCGCGGCGGTAGCGCGAATTCTGATGTGACACAATGCCGCTTGCGTAACCGTCCGTAAGACGCATATTAAATGCACAAAATATGCGAGTGACCATTGAGGTTGATGCAAGTGATCTGGATAAAATTCAGAAACTTACCGGGCAGAAGAAGAAATCGCCGGCGATTAGTCAGGCGTTGGCTGAATTCGTACGCCAGCAACAAAAGCGGCAGTTCATCGAGCGCGTGCTGTCGGGCGAGACCGATTACGCGCTGACCAACGAGGAATTGGAGGCCCGCGACGTGTATGAACCTCGTTGACACCTCCGCCTGGGTGGAGTTCCTGCGCAAGAAAGGCGATCCCGCGGTCAAACAGGCCGTGGCCCGGCTCATCCAAGCCGACCTCTCGGCCTACACCTGCCCGGTTCGATTTGAACTCCTCAGCGGGGTGAAGCCGGAGGAGGAAACGGACTTGGAGCAGGCGTTCGAGTTCAGCCACCACCTCCCCTTCGAGCGCGACGATTGGAGGGAGGCGGCCCTGTTGGAGCGACAATTTCGGGCCAAAGGCTTGACCATCCCGCGCAACGACCTCTTCGTGGCCACCGTGGCCATCCGCGTCGGCCTGCCCGTGGTTTGTCGAGACGCCCACTTCGATGCGATGCGAAAAGCGCTGAGCGGGAAACTCAAGGTGGAACAAGTTTGACGCAGGCGGAGCCCGAAGAGAACGGGAGACGGCTGGAAAGGTTGAGGCCCAAGGCCATTTCTTTTTGCGCCCTCGCCGCTGACGCTCAATGCCGCTGGCGTTTGGCCGCCAAAGCCGCTCGCAGTCGGTTCAACGGCAGCGCGTTGATCACGTCCGCTTTCGTCAGCCAGCCTTTCCGCGCCACGCCGGCGCCGAGCCGGAGGAAGCCGGCGTGCTCGAAACGGTGCGCGTCCGGGTTGATCACGCACTTCACGCCCTTGCTCTTCGCGTACGGCCAGAGCCGCCAGTCGAGATCGAAGCGCGACGGGTTGCAGTTCAACTCGAGCCAGGTGCCCGTTTCGGCGCAGGCATCGATCACCGCCTGTTGATTCAGCTTGGCGGCTTCGCGGCGGAGCAGCAATCGGCCGGTCAAATGACCGAGCATGTGGACATGCGGATTCTGGGCCGCGCGGATCAGGCGTTTGGTGTTCTCGGCTTCGTCGCTGGCGGGAACGTGGAGGCTGGCCACCACCACGTCCAACTCGGCCAGCAAATCGTCTTTGAAGTCCAACCCGTCGCGGAGGATGTCCACTTCCGTGCCGGTCAGCAGCCGAAACTCGCTGCCGGCGTCAGCCAATCGGGCGTTCACGCCTTTGATCTCGGCGATTTGTTTCCGCAACCGCGCCGGGTCGAGGCCGTTTGCCTGAAACGAGGCTCGCGAATGGTCAGTGATGGCCCAGTAAGCCAGGCCGAGTCCTTCCATCGCCTGCGCGATTTCAGCGAGCGTTCCACGGCCGTCGCTCCAGTTCGAGTGGTTGTGCAGCGAGCCTTTGAGATCGGTCCACTCGAGGAGGCGCGGCAACGGCCCCTTTTCAGCGACGGCAAACTCGCCTTTGTCTTCGCGGAGTTCGGGCGGTACGAACGCCAGGCCGAGCTTCTCGAACAATTCCTCCTCCGTGGCGCACGCCACACCCAATGCCGGGTCGCGTGTCTCCTCCTTGGCCCGGAACAAGCCGTATTCGTTGAGGCGCAGACCGCGCGCAATGGCCCGTTGGCGCATGACGATATTGTGTTCCTTGCTGCCGGTAAAATAGGCGAGCGCGAACGGGAATTCCCGGTCGCTCACCACGCGCAGATCGGCCTGGATGCCGCCTTCCAGGATGACGCTGGCCTTGGTCTCCCCCTGCGCGCTCACGCTTTGCATGCCCGGTTGGTGCGTGAAAAAGTCGATGACGGCCGCTGGCTGCGCCGAAGAAACGACGAAGTCGATGTCCCCGATGGTCTCGCGCCAACGCCGCAGACTGCCGGCGGTGCTGCAACGCACCACGTCCGGATGCACCCGCAGGTGGTCGAGGATCGGTTCGGCCGCGGCGAGTGCCTCGCTGAGCAGGTGCCGCGACGCGTACTGGCGCCGGTGCGCGATGCCCTCGAGGATCTTCGCCTGCGTCTTTTCGCCGAAACCGTCGAGGTCGGCGACCTGCCCGGCCTGGCACGCCGCTTCCAGTTTTTCCACCGAATCGACGCCGAGTCGATCGTGCAGGGCCTTCACCTTCTTCGGTCCCAGGCCGGGCACGTCCAGCATGTCGATCAAGCCCGCGGGGATGGACGCCTTGAGTTCTTCGTAGTACGGCAACCGTCCGGTCGTGACCAGCAGGCTGATCTTTTCCTGGAGCGCTTCGCCGATGCCTTTGAGGTCGCCGAGGCGGTTTTCCGCCACCAGCTTCTCGAGCGGCTCCGCCAAGCCTTCGAGCGTGCGGGCGGCGTTGGCGTAAGCGCGGGTCTTGAACGGATTCTCGCCCTTCAGTTCCAGCAACACGCCAATCTCGGCCAGGACCTCGGCCACCTGATCTTTGTCCATGCCGGAAGGATAAACGCAGGCCGCCTGCGGGGAAAGCACTCCCCGCACTTCGCACCTTACTCAGCCCGCGCCGAATCCACGCCATCAGAGGCGGCGGGGTTCGGAGTGGTGGGCGATGCGGAAGCCGGGGGGTCAGTTCGGCCAAGGTTTTCGGGCAGCAGCAAATCGCCCCAACGCAGGCGCTCCTCCAGGATTTTGCGCTGGACCAGCCAGTCGGCGAGGTCGATCAGTTCCCGCCCCACCCGGTTCATTTCCTCGCCGGCCTGCACGGCCAGGACCATTTCCGCGTCGTTGAATGGCGGCGTCCGCAAAAACGCCTCGGAGAGCAGCAGGCCCTGATCGTAAAAGCGCGCGAGCACGTGCGTCGCCACCAGCCGCAGTTTGGGGGTGAAGATCAGCGGCAACCACCGCTGAATTTCGGGCTGCGAAACTCCCTCGTGCGTGAGGTGGCCGAAGAAAAAACAGAACTCCCGCACCTCGTCCTTCATGGGCGGAAAATCGTCGAGCGCGTCCGGCGGAAGCTGGTTGAACTCCTGCACGAACTCGCGGAGCCGGCGGACGAACGTGCGGAACAGCGGCCCGCCGAGATTGGCCAGGGCCAGGATCGCCACGAAGCGTTGGGTGAAAACCGCCTTCTCGTTCGCCACCGCCTGGAACAACGACTGGCCCTCGTCGCGCACCGCCACCGCGATGCGCGCGAACACCGCCGCCAACGGATCGCCGCGTTGGCGGCGCTGGTCGGCAATGGCGGCCAGCGCGTGGGGGAGCAACGTGCCGGCGCGGAGCAGTTCCGCCAGGCTCAACGACAGCTCCGCGGAGGCGATGGCGCGCGCGCGCGCGCGCCGTCGCCGGTCATCGCCGCCGGGTTTGGTTTCCTGGGGTCCAACGGGCATGACAGATTCGGTGCCCCACCGGGCTGCCGCTGTCCCTTACCGCGAGTTGGGAGACGCGGCAAGCGAGCAGTTGGCTAAACACCGCGGCCGGCGTCAGCGACGTCGCCGCAACCCGGGCCCCAGCGCGTGTTTTCGTCACGCCGGGGAAGCGGGTCGTCCCAGCCCGGAGCGGGTCGTCACTTTCCGGTGGGCCGAAACCGCTATCGCGCGTAATGGCTGGGCGTCATGAAGACGAACCAACAATCGGACAGCTCGGCGACCCCGCGACTGCCACAAGTCCAGCGGGAGCGGTTCGAGGGCATCGCGCACTTTATTCTGGCGCTGGCCACGGTGGCCGCCTGCTGGCAGTTCCAGGCCGCCATCGCCAACTTCATTCCGCGTGCTGGAACGTTCGCGGCCCGACTGGGACAAACGCCGGAAATGCTGGCGAACCCGAGTTACGCGCTGCGGTATGTGGACACCAACCTGGCCGCGCAGGCCGCCGCGAAAGCCCGGCCAGCCAGCAGTCCGACCGCCGGCCAAACCGTGCCGGGCACTCCGGGCGGTCAGTCCAGCATCTAGCCTTTGCGTTCCGGAGCGGACTTTGGGGCGGGCGCAAGACACGGCTGGAGTCAGGCGGCGCCGTCGTGTAAGCTCCGGCCGCAAGACATGGCAACAGGATGGCAACGCTTCCGCGGTTTGTGCGGCAGCCCGGCAGGCTGGCTGATCTGCTGGTTCGGATTATTCACGCTGCTGGCCCTGATCGATGCGGTGCAGCTCTACGCCGGGCAACGCTTCGAGGAGTTCACCGTGACCTGGCCCACCGCGTTGCGGCGCGGCTGCGAAAGCAATTACACCATGGCCGTGCTCGGCCTGGGCGTGTTGTGGCTGGCACGGCGGTTTCCGTTCGACCGGGCGCACGCCTGGCGGTGGTTCGCTTGCCACTTCGGCCTCGCGCTCCTTTACGCGGCGGCTTACAGCGCGGCTTACGCCCTGTTGGTGAACGGCCAGACTTCGGTGAAAGGCAAGGTGTTCGTTTTCCCGGACACGTTCAAGAAGCTGATCATCTTCTACACGTACGGGAACGTCGGCTTTTACTGGATGGTCGTGCTCGCGCATCACGGGTGGCATTACTACCAGCGATACCGGGAACGGGAGCGGCGCGCCACGGAACTGGAAGGCCAGCTCGCCCGCGCCCAGCTCCAGGCCCTGCGGATGCAACTCAACCCGCACTTCCTGTTCAATGCGCTCAACACCGTCGCCGCGCTCATTCACGAGCAGCCCGAGATCGCAGACCGCACCGTGACCCGCCTGAGCGAGTTGTTGCGGCACAGTCTTGACCGCGGCGACGACCAGGAAATTCCGCTCGGACAGGAACTCGACTTCCTCGACCGTTACCTCGAGATCGAACAGACCCGGTTCGGCGACCGGCTCCGCGTGGACGTGGAAGTGCCCGACCCGCTCAAAGAAGCGCTCGTGCCCGCGCTGGTGCTCCAACCGATCGTGGAAAATGCCATCCGCCACGGCATCGAGGAACGGGAGACGGGCGGGCGGATCGCGATTCGTGCAACGGCCAATGGCGGCCAACTGGAACTGTCCGTGGCCGACAACGGGCCCGGGCTGGCGACGGGCGAAACGAGTTTCAAGCCCGAAGGCATTGGCCTGTCCAACACCCGGTCGCGCCTGCGCCACCTTTACGGCGAACGCCAGGGGCTCGAACTGCGCCCGGCGGCGGGCGGCGGGCTGGACGTGCGGGTCAACCTGCCGTTGCGCACGGCCCACGATCCCGCGCCGCGTCCGCAGCCCCCTGCGGCGGTCATCGGCTGCCATCCGGCCCCGCGCCATCCATGACCAGCGCCGCGCCCATCCGCACGTTGATCGCGGACGACGAAGCGCCCGCGCGCCTGCGCCTGCGGCACCTGCTCAAAGCCGAGGCTGGCTACGAAATTGTTGGCGAGGCGGCGAACGGCCGGCAGGCCATCGAGGCCATTCGCACGCGCCGGCCGGAACTGGTGTTTCTGGACGTGCAGATGCCCCCGCCCAATGGCCTGCAGGTGTGCACCGAAATCGGACCCGAAGCCATGCCCACGGTGGTGTTTGTGACCGCCTACGATCGGTTCGCGTTGCAGGCTTTCGACGTGCACGCGGTGGATTACCTGCTGAAGCCGATCGACCGGGAGCGGTTCCAGAAGACGCTGCAGATGCTCCGCACCCGCCTGCGCGGCGGCGCCCGAACCACCGGTTCCGATCCGCAATTGGTTTCGCTGCTGGCGAGTCTGCGACGCGAACCCCGCGGCGTGGAGCGCCTGGCCATCAAGGTGGACGGCCGGGTCCTGTTCGTGCGGACGGCCGACATCGAGTGGCTCGAAGCCGAAGGCAACTATGTGCGGCTGCACGTCGGCGCCGCCAGCCACTTGTTCCGCGAAACCTTGTCGGCGCTCGAGGCGGATCTGCCGGCGGACCAGTTTCTGCGCCTCAGCCGCTCGGTGATTGTAAACCTGAACGCAGTCAAGGAACTCCAGCCGCTTTTTTACGGCGACTACGCGGTGATCCTGCGGGACGGCCGCCAGCTCGTCCTGTCGCGGAACTACCGTGCGGGTCTGGATCGCCTCCTGAACCGCCGTGTCGGTCGGGAATCCTGCGGGGCGGCGTGAGGCAGCCGTCGTTTCCGATTTACACGTCGCGCCGGGTTGTTAGGCTCGCGCCATGCCTGAGATTTCGGAGTTCGTGAACCGAGGCGCGGCGCAGATCACGCCGGCCATTGTGCAAACCGTCCTGCGCAAGCTGCCGCTGTGGAAGGCGGAGTTCACGCAGATCAACGCTCCGAAATACCCTCATCTGGTCCGGCAACTCGAGTTCCTGGCGGACGCGGTGGAAGATGCCGCCGATGGCGCTTACAACGAACTGCCTTACGTGGCGCTGGCGGGAGCCGTGTTTGCGCTCGCTTACTCCCACAACAAGATGGACCTCATCCCGGACAGCAATCAGGAGTTCGGCCGGGCGGACGATTCGAGTGTGGTCCGGGCGGTGTTGATCAAGCACGAGAAGGCGCTCTCACGCTATGCCGCGTCGCGCGGCACCGATTGGATGCGCATTTCGAGCAAACCATGACGCACTCGACTTTCTGCCTGCTGCGGCCGGCAAAGTCACCTGTCGAGGCGCCCGGCGGCGGAAGTGCAGCACCTGGGGCCAATCGCCCGGTTCTGAGCACCCACGAGAAGGCGCTGCAGATCAATCTCGATCAGAGCACCTACGGCGCTTTTGCCGAGATCGGGGCGGGCCAGGAGGTGGCGCGATGGTTCTTCCGGGTGGGCGGCGCCGCCGGCACGATCGCCAAGACCATGTCGGCGTATGACATGGCGGTGAGCGACGCCATTTATGGCACGTGCGACCGCTACGTGAGCCGGCAACGGCTCCAGACGATGCTGCAACATGAGTACGACCTGCAGCACGAGCGCTTGAGCAGCCAACGCGGCGCGAACACGCGGTTCTTCGTGTTCGCGGACACCGTCGCGGCGCGCAGTTACTCGCGAAACGACGACTGGCATGGCTGGATGGGCATCCGCTTCCAGGCCCGGCCGCTGACGCCGCCGTCGGACATCATCATCCACGTGCAGATGCACGACCGAGAGAACCTCCAGCAACAGGAGTCGCTCGGCATCATGGGCGTGAACCTGGTCTATGCCGCGCTGTACCTGCACGACCAGCCCGAAGTCGCGATCCAGTCGCTCATGGACAACCTTTCGCGCGACCGGGTGGAGGTGGACACGGTGAAGTTCTCCGGACCGGACTTCGCCGGCGTGGACAACCGCCTGATGGCGCTCCAGCTCGTGGCCCGCGGTTTGACCGACGCCGCCATGTTCACCGCCCAAGGCGAGGTGGTGCAGGCAGCCGAAGTGCTCCACAAAAAGCCGATTCTGGTGACCCGCGGGAGCTTCCGGCCGGTTACGCGCGCGACCATGGACATGTTCGAGTGTGCGCATTCGGAGTTCCTCACCGAGCCGCAGGTCCAAGGCGAGCGGATCGTGGTCCTGGCGGAAATGACGCTCAAGAACCTCGCCGAAGGCGGCGTCATCGACCACAAGGACTTCCTGGATCGCGTGGACACTTTGGGAGCGTTGGGCCAAACCGTGTTGATCTCCGACTATGCCGAGTTCCACCGGCTGGCCAGCTACCTTTTCCGCTACACCAAGAAGGTGATCGGCCTGGCCTTGGGCGTGCCGATCCTGCACGAACTGTTCGAGGAGAAATATTATCGCGACCTCGAAGGCGGCATCCTCGAATCCTTCGGACGGCTCTTCAAGAACGACCTCAAATTGTACGTGTACCCCTTCCGCGATCCCCTCACCGGCCGGATCGAGACTGCGGAGGATTTGAAAGTGTCGGCGCACGTCCGGCATCTCTACGCGTACCTGAAGGAAAGCGGGTGCATTCAGGCGCTGCAGTGCTACTCGGCGGAGTGTCTGCCGATTTTCGCCCACGAAGTCCTGGCGAAGATCCGCGCCGGCGATGCCGATTGGGAACGCCTGGTGCCACCCGCGGTCACGCGCCTGATCAAAGAGCGGCGGCTGTTCGGCTACACTCCCAGCCCGAGCGCATGAAACTCTCGGTTAACCGCACGACGCTGTACGTCGCCGCCTCGGTCTATCTGGCGGATCAGTTGACCAAGCTGGCCGTCCTCAAGCTGCTCGGCCCGCTGGACCAGCACGTCATCGTGGACGGTTTCTTCAAATTCGTGCATTGGGGCAACACCGGCGCGGCCTGGAGCCTCTTCTCGGGCAACAACGGCCTGCTCGCCCTCGTTTCGCTGGTGGCGCTGGCGGTGCTGCTGCTCACCCGCGAACGCTTCGAAACGCACGTGCTGCCCGGCCAGATCGCCTTGGGCTTCATCCTCGGCGGCATCCTGGGCAACCTCACCGACCGCCTCCGCGTCGGCCACGTGATCGACTTCATCCGGTTCTACCTCGAACGACGCGGCGACGGGGCCGAGGTGGGCTTCCCCGCCTTTAACGTGGCCGACAGCGCCATCTGCATCGGCGTGGGACTCCTGTTCCTGCTCTCGGCCCGCAACGAAGGCCGGCCGGCGCGCGCGGAAGCCACGCCCAGCAAGGCGTGAGCGCCGACCTCGACAACGCGATCCTCCTCGCGGGTCCCACCGCGGTCGGTAAATCGGCGGTGGCGCTGGCACTCGTCGAAACCTTGGGTGGGGAAATCATTTCGGTGGACTCGATGCAGGTCTATCGCGGCCTGGATTTGGGCACCGCGAAACCGACGGCCGCCGAGCGCGCGCACGTCCCGCATCACCTCCTCGATGTAGTCGGGATCGCTGAACCATTCACAGCCGCGGAGTTCGTGCGTTTGGCCACCGCCGCCGTCGCGGACATCCGGCGTCGCGGCCGGATGCCGGTGTTTTGCGGCGGCACCGGGCTTTACTTCAAGGCGCTGCTGGAAGGCCTGGGCACGGCGCCGGCGCCGGACCCGCAGTTGCGCGCCGAACTTGAGCGCACACCCCGGCCCGACCTGCTCGCGGAACTCGCCCAGCACGACCCGGCCACGTTCGCCCGCATTGATCGCCAGAACCCGCGCCGCGTCGTGCGCGCGGTCGAAATCGTTCGCCTGACCGGCAAACCTGCTTCCGCCCAACGCGCGCCGTGGAGCACCTCCGGCGGCGAAACCCCGCGTTCGCCGGCCACGGTGATTGCATTCAGCCGCACGCCGGGCGACCTGCACGCCCGCATCGACGCCCGCGTGGACGCGATGTTTGCCAGCGGCCTCGTGGAGGAAACTCTCGGCTTGCTCGACGCGGGACTCGAACGCAATCACACCGCCATGCAAGCGATCGGGTACCGCCAAGTCGTCGAGCACCTGCGGGGCGAGCGTGACCTGCGCGCGACGATCGCGCTGGTCAAGCAAAAGACCCGGCAGTTCGCCAAACGCCAGATGACCTGGCTTCGCCACCAACTGCCGGTGCGCTGGCTGGAAATGGCGCCCGGCGAACCGCTGGCCGTCACTGCCCAGCGAGTCTTGGATCTGCGGCCGCGGACCGAATCCAAGAGCTAGCCGATGGCGCTGATTTTGTCCCAGAAGGAAATCGCGGCCGCGGATTCATCGCTTGCCCATTCCGCCAGCAAAACTGCCAGTCATTCACCTGCGACCCGCAACTCGGTCGCGGCGCCAACCCTTGCGCGCCATTGCACCACCGGTCCGATATAGGCTACGTTGTCGCCAGCCGGTTAACTGACTGTTGAAAGCCCTCGTCTCCACCCATCGCGAACGGCGCACCGAACGAGTCTTCCTCGTGGGCGCCGAACTCAAGACCCGCACCGCCTTCGATGTGCACGACGCGCTGACCGAGCTCGCCGAGCTGGCCCGCACCGCCGGGGCCGAAATCGCCGGCCAGACCACCCAGAAGCTCGAACGCCCCAACGCCTCGACGTACATCGGCTCGGGCAAGGCGGCCGAGCTGGCCACCGTCTGCCGCGAACAGAATGTGGATACGGTGATCTTCGACGATGAGTTGTCCGGCGCCCAGGCGCGCAACCTCGAGGCGGTCTTCGAGTGCAAAATCCTCGATCGCACCCAGGTCATCCTCGACATCTTCGCGCAGCGGGCGCGCACACGGGAAGGCAAGTTGCAGGTCGAGCTGGCGCAGCTTCAGCATCTGCTGCCACGGCTGACGCGCTATTGGACGCACCTTTCGCGGCAGCGCGGCGGCATCGGCATGCGCGGCGGCGAAGGCGAGAGCCAGTTGGAGGCGGATCGCCGGCGGTTGCAGGAACGCATCGAAAAGCTGCGGCTGGAATTGGACGAAGTCCGGCGCCAGCGCCAGACCCAACGCCAGGGCCGGCAGCGCAACCAGTGGCCGCTGGCGTCGATCGTCGGCTACACCAACGCCGGCAAATCCACGCTCTTCAACGCGCTGACCCGCGCGGGCGTGCTCGAGGAAGACAAGCTCTTCGCCACGCTCGATCCCACCACGCGGCGCCTGCGGCTGCCCACCAACCAGAACGTCTTGATTTCGGACACGGTGGGTTTCATCCGCAAACTGCCGCACCAATTGGTCGAGGCCTTCAAGGCCACGCTCGAAGAAGTGATCAACACCGACCTGCTCCTGCACGTCGTGGACGTGAGCCATCCGCAGGCGGACGCCCAGATCGAAGCCGTGAACCGCGTGCTGGCCGAGATCGGTGCCGATGACAAACCGGTCCTGATGGTGGCCAACAAGGCCGACCTGCTGCCGCCCGGCGAAGGCGCGCACAGTTGGCGCGAGCGGCATCCGGACGGCGTCTTGGTGTCGGCGAAAACCGGGGTTGGCTTCGCCGAGCTACTGGCGGCTTTGGGTGACGCGCTCCGCCCGATCCGCGACTTCGTGGCGCTGGCCTTCCCGCACGACGCGGCGGCCGCAATGGCGCGACTGCACGAGGTCGGCCAGATCGTGGAGCGCGAATACGACGGCGAGGCCGCACGCTTCAAGGCCCGGATCCCACCACACCTGCGAGCCGAGTTCGCACCGTACATCGTGGGGGAGCGGTAGGCTGGACAGCCGACCCGCAAGCCGCGCGGGTCGGTGCTACTTCAGGAACCAGGACGCCACGTCGATTTTGAAGACCAGTTCGATGCCGGCGAGGAAGACGAGCAGGTAGATCAGTTTCAGGAACGACTGCTCGGGGATCCGCCGGTTCATCCACACGCCCAACCACACCCCCACCGGCACCAGTGGCAGATACAGCAGACTGCTCACGAGCGTGCGGTGGGTGATGATCGATTCCGGCGGCAGCCAGCTCCAGGCGAGCAGCGTCTGGTCGAGGCAGTAAAACGGCAGTTTGATCCAGTTCACCCAGGTGAAAATCAGGACGGTCGTACCGACATAGATCTCCTTCGGCATCCGCTGCGGGATCAAAAACATGCTCACCACCGGGCCGGCACCGTGGGCGAAAGTGGACGTGATGCCCGCCCCGATGCCGAACGGCACGCCCAGACGGTGCGACGGTTCGAACGCGCCTTCCGCGCGGAAGATGCGTTCCTTGGCGACTTGGAAAACCACGAAACTGATCGCGAGCAGGCCGATCGCGATGTTGAGTTCGTCCTTGGAAAAACGACCGATGAGCCGCACGCCCAGGACCACGCCGATCACCACGCCCGGCAGGAGGAACTTGAGGTTGTCACGCCGCCATTTGCCCCAATAGTGGTAAAGCGAAAACAGGTCGCCGGCACACAGGAGCGGGAGCAGGATGCCAATGGCGTCCTTGGGCCCGAAGGCCAGCACACAGAGCGGCGTGGTCAACATCCCCAATCCGCCGCCGAAGCCGGCCTTCGAAACGCCGATGAACAGCGCGGCCAGCACGGCGATGATCAACTTGCCCGGCTCGTACACCGCTTCCCTTTAAGGAGGCACGGCCGCGAAGTCGAGCCGCGAAACGGCGGGCGGCGATTACTTCTCCGCCGTCTTCGTGTAGATGCTGATCGGTTTCTTGAAGCCCGCCGCTTTGACGATATCCATCACGTTCACCAACCTGGACACGGCCCCGTCCGCATCGGCGCGAACGCCAACGACCGCCTCCGCATTCTTTGCCGCGCGGGCGGTGAGTTCGGACTGGAGTCGATCGAGCGTGACCGGCGTCCGGTCCAGGTAGAAGTACGGCGCGGACTTGGCGATGTCGATGATGACCTTGCCCTCGTCACCGCCTTCGCGCGGCTGGCGCGATTCGGGCAATACCAGCTTGATGGCCGGCTGCTGTTTGAAGGTGGTGGAGGCGATCAGGAAGATGAGCAACACCACCAGGATGTCGATCATCGAGACGATGATGATCGAAGGCGGCTGGCGGCGACGGCGTTCGAGAAAGCGCATGGCCGGGTCAGTCAGCGGCGGCGGCCTCCGTGGCGTGCGCTCCCGCGGCCGCGCGCTTCGCTTTGCGACCAACGCTCACCGGCGTGCGGTAAATCTTGCGGAGGAACTCGTCCAGGAGCGTCTCCATTTCGACGGCCATCGACTCGATCTTCTTGCTGAAGTAGCTCCACGCGATCAACGACGGGATGGCGATGAGCAGACCCATCAAGGTGGTGTTGAGCGTGATGGAAATTCCGCGGGCAAACACGGAGTTGTCGCCCAATCCCTTCGCGCCGATGTCGCCGAAGAGCGTGATCATGCCGTGCAAGGTGCCCACCAACCCGAGCAGCGGCGCGATGCCGGTGATGATTTCCAGGACCACCAGGCCGCGTTCAAGCTGCACCACTTCGTGGCGGGCACGGGTTTGCACACTGTCGGCGTTGTCGGTTTTCGGGTTCGGCAAGTGTTCGATGGCCACCAGGACCAGGCGGCTGAGCGGGGTCGGTTGCTGCTGGCAGATGACCTGGAGCGAGGCGAGGTCGTCGCGGCCCTGGCACCGGTCCAGCGCGTCTTCGACCACGTCCGGCGCCACCTTGTTGCGGCGCAAGGCCAGCCCCCGCTCGACGATGAACGCCACGCTCACGATGGACGTGAGCACCAGGAGAATCATGAACGGTCCGCCCGCCTGAAGGAATTGCAGCATAGATGTTCGGAGGAGCTTCGCCGGCTCAGTAATAAAAGGTAAAGCGCACGTCGCGGTAATCCGCGCCGACCATGCGGCGCACGTCCGTCGGCCACTTCTCGTACGGCGAGGGTTTGGTGATCGCCAGTTGGCAGATCGTGGTCCAGATGTCGCCCACGTTTTCCTCGACCACGCGCATGTCGGTGATGCGACCGTCTTCGGTGAGCCGAAAATCAATTACCACTTTGCCCAATCGGTCGAGACTGTAGTGTTGCTGTTCGAGCAGCGCGTCCCAGCATTGCTGAACTGCAGCGACGAAACGCGCGTCGTAATTACCCAGCGACGACGCTTTGACTTCGAGCGAGGATTCGACACGGAAGCGTTTGACGCCGCCTTCCTGGGCCATT
The DNA here is from genome assembly GCA_021823625.1 of bacterium. Classification (GTDB taxonomy): domain Bacteria; phylum Verrucomicrobiota; class Verrucomicrobiia; order Limisphaerales; family J093; genus DSVZ01. The sequence continues at coordinate 22,250 of JAKANS010000025.1, forward strand.
TTCTGGCCGATCAAGGCGCTGTTAGGATTGAGGTCCGTTTGCGCCAAAGCCGCGGCGACCGTGCGGGGACGAATCCGCGACGGCTCCTTCGCCGCGGCGGGCAGGCTGGGCGCCATGGGCTGCGGAACCGGCTTCTGTTCCGGACCGGGCTTGGCCATCGCGAGGTCACCCGGCTTGAGTTCGGGTCGCGCCTCGGTCTGCGGCTTGGGGGTTTCTTCCGGCGCCGGACCGACCTTCGCGATGTCCTTCGGGCGAGTCGGTTTCTGATCCACGCCGGCTTCCAGCGGCTGGGCCACGACGGGCGCTTTCGGCGGTGGCTGGGACGGCTTGGCGCGGTCGGAATCTTTGGTTTTGAGCACCAGGTTTTGGATCCCCTCGAGCTTTGGCTGACCGGTGTCTTTGCTGGTGTTGCGGTTCGCCGCCACGGAGTTCACAGCGGAGTAGTACTTCGTGTCCTTGGGGACTTCGTCACTTGCCTGGGCCGGGTCCACGTCCACGAACACGACCGGCACCTCTTCGACCTTGCGCTCGGCCTGACGCGCCTTGGCCGTGGCGGGATTCAAGGGCTGGGCCTTCAGTTGCGGTTGGAGCCATCTGGCCAGCATGGCCAGCGGGCTGAAGCGCCACAGATTATAGCGATGCCCCAACTCCACTGTCGAAAAGAGCAGCAGATGCACGACGACGGAAATGACGAACGCCCGCAACAGCGAATGAGTCGCCGTGCGGACGCGCCAATCCCATGTGAGTGTGTGCGCCACCGAGGTCAAGCTTGCCGCAGGGGGTTTGACACGGCAACTGCCAGTTCGGTTCAAGCCAAGTGCGGGCGACAACTCAAACGCGGCACCGACCGCGTCGGGCATGCCCGGCGGTCGGGTCCGGGATGGAGCGCTCCGGCACTGCGAAACCGCGTTACGGGTGCCGGTAGATGATCCGCGCCTTGTTCAAATCGTAGGGCGACATCTCGATATTGACCCGGTCGCCGACGCTGATGCGAATGAAGTTCTTGCGCATCTTGCCGGAGATATGGGCCAGGACCTCGTGTTTGTTGGGGAGCGCCACGCGAAACATGGTGCCAGGCAGCACTTGTGTGACCGTTCCGCTCAACTCGATCGGCTCTTCTTTCGGCACACGATGAAACAGGTTCGACGTCTCGGCTTCGGCACCGCCGACGGTTCCCAACCCGCTGGGCCCTGGCCGGTCCCGCCAAAGACGGGCCGAACATTGGGAATTCGCTGCCGCCAAATCAAGTCACGAATTACAGTCGAATTACTGTCGAGAGGTGGCCCGGCATTGCCCCGCGAAACTTTGGCTGTAAAGTCAACGGCGCGGGCCTGCTGTCGCCACGCCATCGCCGCCGGGACGGTTCGAAGGCAGGCGTGCCGGCGGTTCGGCGGGCGGGCTGGCAGCGGGCGATCCGATGTGAACTTAAAACGACTGATGGTGGCCGTGGGCGGCGGGACGATCCTGGCGATGGGAATCGCCATGGTCGTCCTGCCGGGCCCGGCGGTGTTGGTGATCCCCATTGGCTTGGGGATTCTCGCCACCGAGTTCGTGTGGGCGCGGCGCTGGTTTCAGCGGGCCAAGAACCTGACCAACCGGCACAAGACCCGCCGGACCGCCTCGGCACTGCGCACCACGTTCCGCCGCCGTTGGGAACGGTGGCGCGGGAAGCTCCTCCGCCTCCGGCAACGCCGTCCCCGTCCAATTCCGGCCACGCCTACGTCCAAGCGGTCCGAGGCTGCGGCGAGAACGGCCGAAGTAGCGGCGGGGGTTGAACGAAACCGCCGCGGATAACGCCCCGAACCGCGGAGCGCGCGCGCCGCCTCCGCATCGCCGACAACGCGGCTCAGTCCTTTAGCGGAACCGCCAGGAGTTCCGGCGCCGTCCAGTAAGTCCCACGCGCCTCGGTGGCGGCGCGGATGGCCTTGACGTGGGCGAGTGTCGCCGGACCGGCGGTGTTGCCCCACTCCTTGTTGCCACGAACGAAGGTGATGACGGCGGCGATGTCCTCGTCCGAGAGCTGGTCGCGCCAGGGCAACATCACATTGTTGAACTCCGTCCCGTTGACGGTGATCGGGCTTTGCAGGCCATTCAGGACGATGCGGATCATTCGGTTCGGGCCTTCGGTGTTGACCCAATCCGAACCGGCCAACGGCGGAAACTGACCGGTCAAACCGCGGGCGTTCGGCTGGTGGCAAGCGGCGCAGTAGGTGTTGTAAACCTTCCTGCCCTTTGCCACCAAGGCATCGGCCTCGGAATGCGGCACGCGCGCCTCGACGTCCGCGAGCGACTCACCCTGGTTGAACACCAGCGGCTGGAAGCCGCCGCCATTGCGATCCAGGTACATTGTGGCCCAGTAAAGCGCCACGCCGAAAATCGCGACAAACCAGATGGGCGTGTACCACGCCGTGCCCGCCACCGGTTCGGCATTTTCGCGCAGCGCGTCCGCAGCGCCCGCCGCCGCCGGTTGGGCAGCCCCGGGCGGGGGCGAAAACTTGCTGGGGCGAGATTTCGGCGCCGACTTCATGGCGAGGCTGAGGCGTTGGTCGCCGGTGCGTTCGTTGCGGGTGGCGTGTTCGTCGCAGGCGCGGTGTTGGTCGCGGGCAGAGCGTTCGTCGTAGGAATCGCGTTGGTACCGCCGACAGCAACGGCCACTTGATTCGTCTTCTTCGGCGGTTGCGGCGGGAAGACTTCGTAGAAGAGCGTTTCCGACTTCAGGCTTTGAAGGTACGCGACCAGTTGGAGGGCGGCCGTCGTCGGCACGATTTCGGTGCCCGCGGGCGGCGCGAAAATAGCCGGCAGCGGAAGGGCGTTCGTCGAGGGCGCCTGACCGTATCGCAACTTGCGCGCCTCGAACAGATACGGGAAGCGCGGCATGGTGGAGCCGGGCATTTCGATGCGGGCGTTGTAAAGCTTCATCAGCAGCCGGGTGGCGTTGGTCTGGCGTTCGCCGAGGTTCGCGAGATCGGGACCGAAGCGCATTTGGCCCAGCATCGGGGGCAGGTCGCGCAAGTAGTCGCGCGACACGGTACGCCGCTTGCCCCAGCCGCGGGCGATGTCGGCGCCTTCGCCCCGGGAGCGGACCTGCTGGGTGTGGCAGTAATTGCAGCCTTCGGCGCGATAAATTTCCGCGCCTTGCTTCGCTTCGCCGTTGCGAGCCAGCGGGTACTCGATGCCGAGGTCGTCCAACTTGAGCAGGGCTTGATCGCCAAACTGCAATTGCGGCGCCACGACCGCGCCGAGCCAGGAAGCCAGCACGGCGCAGAGGATGCCCAGAAAAATGAACGGCCCGTGCCTCATGCCTTCACCTCCGCGGACAAGGGCGTCACGAGCGCCTTGGCGGCCGGCACCCACGCGGCGCGGCAGCACGCGACCAGCGCCAACAACAGGTTCAACGCGAACACGCCGGAGCCGGCGAGGAACAGCAGTTGCGCCAGCGTGCCGCTGGAGGCGAACGGCAGGTAGCGTTTGACCACGTTGATGAACGGCAGTTCGGGATCGTTCAACGCCGCGCCTTGCGCCTGGCCGCCGCCAAGAAACGCGACTGCGATCACCGCCACGGCCGCCGCCGCGAGCAGGAAATGCAGGTTCGCGAAAGCCGGTCGGGGCCAGTCGCGGCCCAGCAGCCGCGGCACCACGAAGTACAGCGCCCCCAGCGCCGCCATCCCGAAAAAGCCCATCAAGGTGAGCTGGTCCAAGCCCACGGTCACCAAGGTGAACTGGGTGGTGTACCGGACCGAGGCGAGCGAGTTCAGCGCGCCCAGGCCGCCAGCCACCAGGTACGCGAGAAAAGCGAAAGCGGCGAAGCGCAGCGGGACGCTGGCCTTGAGGGCACTCCCCTGATTTCGCAACCCGGGCAGCAGGTTTTGCCCCACGGCGTAAACCGGAAACACGGTCAGCACGTTCGCCACGACCGCCAGGCTGAGCATCCAAGCCGGGAACGGCCCGCCGGAGTAGCGCGTCAGGCCGCCGAAGCCGCCAAACACCGCCAGCGTCCAAAAACCGAAGAGCGCGAGGTTGCGGCTCGGCACCGCGACTCCGGTCAACTTGGGCAACAAGTAGAAGATGACCGCCAGGCCGAGAAAGCCGAACCACAGCACCAGCAGATTTTGCAGGAACCAGGCTTGGGCGGCGATTTGCAGAACACCGCGCAGTGGCAGAAACACCGTCATGACATGGCCGGCCATGAAGAACCACGGGAAGCTGAACACCGCGCCGAGGAGATACCATTGCGAGATGTACACCTCGCCGGGCCGGCGTCGTCCGAACGTGATCGGCACCCAGGCCGCCATGCACAGATAGCCGAGCAGCAGGATCGGCGAGGCAAAGCGCGGGATTTCCAGGCCTTCGATCCCCGTGCTTTCGCCGGCGAGAAGGCCGAAGATCCCCAACTTCAGGCCGACGTTCCAAACCAGGGCGCCCAGGATGATCGTGCCGGTGCCCACAAGCCTTGTGCCGCCCAGGCGGGCGGTCATCCACAGGGCTATTGCCAGCCCGGCCAGCGAGGCGAAGCCGAAGACGAAAGCGTTCCAAGCCGCGGGTTGCAGGCGGCCGTACGTGAGCCAGGCGTAATCAGCCAGCATTCCGGGCGCGTGGAGTTTGATCGCCGCGAGCAGAGACAGAACGCCCGCCACCAACAACCAGCCTGCGCTCAGAACCACCAGCACCATCACCGGCCAGCGACACGAGCGGTCAATCTCGGCCACCGACGCGGCAGGAACCGCGGGCGCGGGGGCGGGAACGGACGCTGGCGAGGTGGGGGTTGGAGCCGGAGAACTCATCGGTTCGCAAGGCGCGCGGGCCGGAGCCTTCGGGCCGATTTACTCGTATTCATTCGGTTTCTCCGGCGGCTTGGCGGTGGCCTTGTCGATCCGGGTCAGGAGATTGGACCGGCCGGCCGCGGGAACCTGCCAGAGGCGAAGCATCAATTCGACGGCGTTGGTGATCGGGATGCGGTAGATGCCCTTGGTTTTGTCCAGAACCTCGGCGGTGGTTTGGAACTTGTGCGCCTCCGCTTGAACCTCGGCGAGGTACTGAAACCGCAGTTTGACGCGAGCGGTGTCCACGCCGGCCGGCTGGGTGCGTTGAAAGATCCACCAGGCCAGACCGCCCACCAACAAGAACGTGCCGGCGGCGCCGATGAACCAGGCCGCCAGTTTGGTTTTGTCCATCCCCGCGCAACAATTCCAAAGCTTCACTTGGCACCTCCGTTGGCTTGCGGCGCGCGCGTCAGTCCCTCGGCTTCGTCGAGTGGCACCCCGGCAGTGGCCGACGCATCGAAAAACAACTGACCCATCGCCTCGCCCAGGCGCGGATCCTTCAACGGATACGGTGGGTGGGCGACGAACGCTTTCAAAAAGGCTTTGAGAAGCACACCGCCGATCAACGCCGCGCAGGCCAGGTCGAGCCAGGCCCATTGGAACGGATACCCATTCGGGTTCGCGGACGGGAGAATATTGAAGGCGAGGTCCACGTAATGCATCACCCAGGTCCACGCGCACAGCGGCACCATCCACCAGAACTTGAGTTTGAGGTCGATCCGCAACAGCGCCAGAAACGGCAGAAAAAAGTGGCCGAAGATGATGACCATGCCGACGTACCACCAGGTGCCCTTTTCGCGGAGCACGTACCAGAAGGTCTCTTCCGGCATGTTCGCGTTCCAGATGATGAAGTATTGGGCGAAGTGGATGTAGGCGTAAAACACTGTGAAGGCGAACATCAACGAGCCGATGAAATAGAACTGTTGTTCCTGCAACACCGCGGCGAGCGTGCCGTTGCGTTTGAGCACCATCGCGATGAAGTACACGGTGCCCAGGGCCAACCATACGCTGCCGGCAAAGTAATAGACGCCGTACATGGTCGAGAACCACTCGTACATGAGGCCTTTCATCCACATGATTGAGGCGAGTGTCAGGGTGATGGCAAACAGGAAAATGCCGACGCTGGCGCGCTGCCGCAGCTTGCGGGTGCATTCCGGCGACCCGGTTTCGTCCTGCTTCAACGACCATTTGCGCAGGCTCCGCGTGAGCCAGCCCCAGACGAGGAAACAGAACACCGCGACCAGGTAGAAACCCGGCTTCGTGAACAACGGAAGTTTCGAATGCAAGGCGTGGTTGGCCGCGGGATCGGCCACCGTCATCCAGCCGTAGAGCTGCGGGGCCAACAGCGCGATGGGCACGAAGAAGATCGCCATCCACGGAAACAGCAGCGTGGAAAGGTGCTCGCAGAAGCGCCGGATCGGCACCGACCAACTGGCGTCAAACAGGTGATGCACGAGCACCAGGAACAACGCTCCCAAGCCCAGGCTCAGGAAGAACATGAAGGCCACCAGCCACGAATAGCCGAACTGGACGCGGTTGAGCGCGAGACCCAACAAGGCGCCCAACGCGCCGACGCCGATCAGCAGGTTCGGCAACTTCCGCCAGCGGGTCACATCGAGTGGGCCGTCGGAAAGCAGCGGCGAATGCGAGGAGTCGCTCATAGGCTATTTCGGCGCCAACTTCATGGCGAGGCGGGGGCGTTAGTCGGCGGCGCGTTCGTTGTCGGCGCCGCGTTCGGCGGCAGCGCAGCAAGCTGGTCGGCCGGCACTTCGTCCACCGTGGCCAGCCGGCTGAGTTGGAGCGCGCGCACGTAAGCGATGACCGCCCAGCGGTCGCGCGGTTCGAGGTTCATGGCGTAACTCTGCATCAGGTTCTTGCCATAGGTCACGGTGTTGAAAATCTCGCCGTCGGTCATCCGGACGATGCGGGGATCGTGCAGGTTGGCGATGACCACCATGCCGTACCGGGGAGTGGCACCCTTGCCGTCCGCACCGGCGCCGTGGCAGGGCTGGCAGTTGATGGTGAACCGCTCCTGGCCCCGGGCGAGCAGTTCGGCCGTGATCGGCAGCGGGTTCACTTCGACAAAGTTGGTCGCGCCCGGCGGCGTCCCCGGCTGCATCCCGGTGTTGAGCGGGTTGTCCTCGAACGGAAACACCGCCTTGCCGCCGACCATCACGGGCTGGCTCCGGTCAATGGTGTTAGGCACGTGCAGCCGCGAGCTGTAGCCGTCGGGGAAAAAGTCGTCGGCGGACTGCGGGCGCAACTTCGCCTGGCGGTCCATGTCCGGAAAGATTTCGATGGGCGGCCGCCGCGACAGGCTGCCGCGGAAACCCGCGACGCTGACGACCATCGCGCACACCAGGAGGAATCCGAGAAGGAAGTAGCGCATGGTCATTCCTCCACCAACTCGATGCGTTTGCTGCCCAGCGACTCGAGCAACTGCCGCGTGGCGTCCGGGCGGTATTGCGGATCGTCCGTTTCGATCACCACGAAGAACCGGTCGTGGGTGGCCAGCGCAAAGCGCTTGTGCTTCAGCAGCGGGTGATGCAGCCGCGGCAGGCGGTTGAGAAACAACATGCCCAGCAGCGCGCCGAACGCGCCGAACAGGATCGTCAGTTCGTAGGAGGGCGGGAACGCCGAGAACGGGCTGAAGTACGGTTTGCCGCCCACCGGAATACGGTAATCGAAGGCGTTCATGAACCAGATCATCAGCATGCCGGTCGTGTAGCCGGTAACGCCTCCGAGAAAAGAGAACCAGCCCACCTTCGAGTTCTTGATCCCCATCGCCTGGTCCATGCCGTGAACCGGGTAAGGCGTGAAGACGTCCCAGCGCGAGAAGCCGGCCTCGCGAACCTGCTCCGCGGCGTGCATCGTTTCGGCGGGATTCTCGAACTCGGCAATCACCCCGTAAGGCTTGGCAACGGACTCGCTCATCAGTGGTGCCCTCCTAGTTTTGCGCCGCCCAGCGGGTGATGCGGATCGGCCTGCGGCGTCACGCCCTTGACCTCTGCGATCGCGATGATGGGCAGGAACCGCATGAACAGCAGGAAGAACGTAAAGAACAGCCCGAACGTGCCGAGATAGGTGCAGATGTCCACCCAGGTCGGCGTGTAGTAACCCCAATTCGCGGGCAGAAACTCGCGCGCCAGCGTCGTGATCACAATCACGAACCGTTCGAACCACATACCGACGTTGACCAGGATGGAAAGAACCCAGACCACCACCAGGTTATGGCGGATTTTCTTGAACCAGAACAGTTGGGGCAGCAGGACGTTGCAGGAGATCATGATCCAGTAAGCCCACCAATACGGACCGAAAGCGCGGTTCCAGAAGGCGTACCGTTCGTACGGGTTGCCGCTGTACCAGGCGATGAACACTTCCATGCCGTACGCGTAACCGACGATCGAGCCGGTCGCGAGCGTGACTTTGCACATCAGGTCCACGTGGCGCTGGGTGATGATGTCCTCCAGGCCGCAAATCTTGCGGATCGGGATCAATAGCGTCAGCACCATGCCGAACCCGGAGAAGATGGCGCCGGCCACGAAGTACGGCGGGAAGATCGTGGTGTGCCAGCCCGGAAGCTGGGAGACCGAGAAGTCGAGGGACACGATCGAGTGCACCGAGAGCACCAGCGGCGTGCTCAGACCGGCGAGGATCAAGTACGCCTTTTCATAGTTGCTCCAATGCCGGTTCGATCCCGTCCAGCCCAGCGAGAACAGGCCATACGCGAACTTGCGCAGCTTGGTGGTGGCGCGGTCGCGCATCACCGCCAGGTCGGGGATGAGCCCCATGTACCAGAACAAGAGCGACACCGTGAAATAGGTGGAGACCGCAAACACGTCCCACATCAGCGGCGAGCGGAACTGCGGCCAGATGCTGTTCGCGTTGGGGATCGGGAACAACCACCAAGCCAGCCAGACGCGTCCGACGTGAATGACCGGGAAGATGCCGGCGCACATGACGGCGAAAATGGTCATGGCCTCGGCCGCGCGGTTGACCGCGGTGCGCCAGCGCTGGCGCAGCAGGAACAAGATGGCCGAGATCAACGTCCCGGCGTGGCCGATGCCGATCCACCAGACGAAGTTCACGATCGCCCAGCCCCACATCACCGGATGCCCCAGCCCCCACACGCCCACGCCGGTGGACATCAGGTAGGCGATCATGGCGAAGCAGAGGCACATCATCGTGAAGCTCACGACGAACGCGGGCCACCACCACTTGGGCGTCTTACCTTCGGCCACGCCTGCCACCGCATTGGAAATCCAGCCGATCGAGCGGTTGTTCTGCACCAACGGCACGCGCTCCAGCTCCGGCGGCGGACACGTGCAGGGCACTTCGACTTTAGCGGCGGCACCCATCAGTGCGCTCCTTTCTGCTCGCCCGCGCCGGTCGCCGAGCCTTCTTGGGTGTGGCCGGCTGTTTCCCCTTCCTCATGCATCATGCCCCCCTGATCGAGGAATTCCTTGGTGCTCAAAGGCTGGTCGTAAGCGTCCGGCATCTCCGAATTGGGGTTGCGCACCCGCGCCAGATAGGTGACTCGCGGCTTGGTCGCCAGGTAATCGAGGACCATGTAGGTGCGGTTGTGGGCCCGTGCCTGGGCTACTTCGCTATGCGGATCCTTCATGTTGCCAAACACGATCGCGTCCGCCGGACAGGCCTGCTGGCACGCGGTCCGGACCGCGCCGTCCCGGACTTCGATGTCGCCCGACGGCCCCGCCTTGACCTTCTGGGCGATCTTGGCCTGCTCGATGCGCTGGACGCACAGGGTGCATTTCTCCATCACGCCGCGCATGCGCACCGTCACGTCCGGGTTGCGGGCGAGCTTGAGCAAATCCCATTCGTCCTGCGCCTTGCTGCCGCGGTCGGGATTCTTGAACCAGCGTTTCATCTCCCACTCGCCGTCGGTGAAGGACGTGAGCGGGCTGCGATAAAGCTGGTCGAGCGGCCGGCGGTTGTAATCGAAGAAATTGAAGCGTCGGACCTTGTACGGGCAGTTGTTCGAGCAATACCGCGTGCCAACGCACCGGTTATAGACCATGAGGTTCAGGCCCTCCGGATCGTGCACGGTCGCGTTGACAGGGCAGACGTTTTCGCAAGGTGCGGCCTCGCAGTGCTGGCACAGCATCGGCTGTTGCACCACCTGCGGGTGGTCTTCCGAACCGAGGTAATAGCGGTCCAGCCGGATCCAACTCATCTCGCGGTTCCGACTGACCATGTCCTTGCCGACGATGGGAATGTTGTTCTCGCTCTGACACGCCACCACGCACGCCGAGCAACCGACGCAGGAACCCAGGTCGATGCTCATCGCCCATTGGTGGATCGCAGTCCCGGACACCTCGTCGAGCGGGTTCGGGTAAAGCGGACCCAAGCCATCGGGCGCCGGCGTGTTCATCGCCTGTGCAAACCGCGGGTTCTTCTTGAACTCGGCCAGGTTCGCCTCGCGGATGATCGGCCGGCCCATCATCGTCCAGTGATTCTGCGTGGTGGCGATCTCGAAATCGCGGCCCGCCGGCTGCAGCTTCGCGCCCGTGGCCAAATGCGGCGCAACGGTGGTCCGTAAGGCGTAAGCGTTGTAGCCGGAGCCGTGGCCCACGCGACCGGTGCGACGGCGCCCGTAACCGAGCGTCAGCCCCACCACGTTGTCGGCCATGCCGGGCTGGACCCAGATCGGCCCTTCGAGCGTCCGGCCACCCAGTTCGATCCTGGCCACCGGCATGAACGTCTTCATCGAGGTGCGGCTGCCCTCGTAATCGTGATCGACGCGGTAAAGGCCCAAGGCTTTCGCCGTCGCCGGGCTGACCAGGAAGGCGTTGTCCCAGGTCAACTTGGTGATCGGCTCGGGCAATTCTTGCAACCAGCCGTTGTTGTTGTACCGGCCGTCATCCACTTTCGCGTCGCGCACGAACACGAGTTCGAGGCTCTGCATCGTGGGAGCGGCAAGTGGCGTGGCGGACGCGAGCACCTTGCGCGCGGCAGCCCAATCGAGCTTGGTGACGCTGACCGCCTTCGCCGCGCTGCCGGCGAGGAATCCGCTGAAAAGGAAACGCTTCCAAGCCTCCTCAAAATCACCGCCGGGGACGAATTCCTTGAAGGTCTCGCGGACGAGGTCGTACGGTTTGAAGGAAGGCAGCCCGCCGATCCGCGCCAGCACCTCGAGGTCGGTGATGCCGCCAAACAGTGGCTCGATCAACGGCTGCACCGAGACCAGCGTGCCGTCGAGCGTGCGTGCGTCGCCCCAGGATTCGAGATAATGCGCCGCGGGCAGGTGCCAGTCGCTCACCGCGAAGGTCTCGTCTTCGTGGTCGCCCAGCCGGATGATGGTCTTCGCCTTGCGCTGCGTGGCCGCCCAGTCGAGATCGGCCGGGGCGGTGTAAACCGGGTTGCCGCCGAGGATCACCAGCGTTTCGACCTCGCCCGCGTTGAGCGCCTTGGCCAGGTCCGCCAGCGAGCTGGCGCCAGCACCCGGCGCGGCGATGAACGAGACGGTCTTGCCGACGGCCTGCAGGTGGAAGTTGAGGACGTTGGCCAGCACGTGCACCGCGAGCGGCTGTTGATGGCCGACCAGCACCACGCCCTCGCCGGGATGCGCCGCCAAATCTTTGAGGCAGGCCGAAGCCCATTTCTGCGCCTCGGCGGGGAGACTTTTGGCCAGGTCGCGGAGCGCCTGGACGACTTCGCCCGCGCCCGCTGCGTTATCCGACGCCTTCGTCTGCTCGAGCACGTCCGCGGCCATCGCCGCAGTCAGCGCCAGCACCTGACTCGACGGCAGACGCAAACGGTGATCGGCGTTCGCGCCCGTCAAAGTCATCAGGCTCTCGACGGCGTAAAGCCGGCTCATGTCGGCTTCGGGCGACTTGAGCTTGCGGCCTTGCGCGTAGCCGCGGATGAGTTGCCAGGCATCCTCTTCGGCGCCGATGAAGTCGCAGTCCAGCGCCAGGATTCGCCGCGCCTGGTCGAGGTGGAACACCGGTTTGACCGGCTCGCCGAAAGCCAGGGTCGCGGCCTCGCGGTGAACGTCGAAATCCACCGGCTCGTGGATGAAGCCGCGTGCCTGCGGGAATTTCTGCCGCAGCAACCCGGCCACTCGCCAGAGCGAAGGCGAACTGCTCCGCCCCATCAGGAAACGCAGCCCCTGGCCTTGTTTGGCTTCCGCCTCCTTGCCCACCGCGGCCAGGGCGTCCAGCGCCTTTTCGCGCGCGACGTTGTCGCCCTTGTAGGTAAAACGCTGGGCGCGGTCCGGGTCATACAAATCCAGGATCGACGCCTGGGTCAGCGCATCCGTGCCACCGTGCGGCCGGGCGGGTTCGCCCTCGCCACGCCGGTTGAGCGGATGCTCCGGGTTGCCTTCGATCTTGATGGGCCGGCCGTCGTAAGACTTCACCAGCACCGGAACCGCGCTGCCGCGAATCGGCCGGGAAGTCGCGTAGTACTGCGGCACGCCGTGCGTGTAGCCCGGCGGCATTTTCGTGAAGGGGAGAATCTTTTCCTCGGGCCGCCGGCAGCCTGTCGTCATGCCCAGCCCCATCAACAGAAAGGACGCGGACATGATCTGCACGAAGTGCCGGCGCGACACCCCGTCGGTGAACTCGCTGGCGCCTTCCGGGAACTCGCGTTCCATCCATTCGCGGAAGGCCGGCGTGTCCGCCAGGTGCTCCAGGCTACGCCAATACTTGGGGCCGGTCTCCGGTTCCGGGCAGGGAGGAGGAACGGTCTTCATCGGTGACAGGTGGAGCAGTTTTCGAGGCTCTGGACCTTCCATTGCGCGACCAGCTTCTTGCCGTCGGCGAGTTGCTTGGTCGCGCTGTCCGGCTGCCAGTTCAGGTTATAGACCTGTTCCACCGGGCGGATGAAGGCCGCGGGGTTGCGATGGCAGTCCAGGCAGAAGGTCATGCTCAACGGCTGGGCGTGCTGCACCTCGTCCATTTTGTTGATCTGGCCGTGGCAGTGGAAGCAGGAGATGCCGCGGTTCACGTGCACGGAGTGGTTGAAATAGACATAGTCCGGCGTCTTGTGAATCCACACCCAAGGAATGGGTTTGCCCGTGGCGGCCGACTCGCGCACCAGTTCCAGCCTGGGATCATCTTTGAGCACCTGGTTGTGGCAGTTCATGCAGGTGCTCGCCGCGGGGATGTTCGAGTGGTAGGACTTCTCGACGCCGGTGTGGCAGTACCGGCAGTCCATCCCCAACTGCTCGACGTGAGTGTAGTGGGAGTAACTGACCGGCTGGATGGGCTGGTAGCCCACGCGCGTGTACTTCGGCGTGAAGTAATACCACGCCCCGGCCACGACCGCCGAGCCGACCAAAGCCCCCCCAACGATGAGGTAGGCCGGCAGTTTATTGGTCCATTTCGGGAAAATGTCCGACATGCAAATTCCGCCAAGTGAGCGGGGTCTGAACGGAGCCGTCAACAACTACCCGGCCCTCGACCTGCGTCCCGCGCGGTCCGCCCAAGGCACTTAATCTTCACCCTGAAAGCCAGCGGTCCAGCGTCCGCCAAAAAAATAAGGCGGATTTGTTCGCAGAACACGTCCGGCTTTATTAGCCGAGGGTCGGGGCTCTCGACAAGCTTCCAACGCGGCCGAACGCATCTTTTCTGTTTTGTTAATGCATTCTATTAGAGATGTCTGAGATGCTTACGGGCCGGGCCGCGGCCGGTTCGGGAGGCCGCTCGCGGCCCCCCGCCGGCGCTCCACCCGCGGATCCGACCGGCCGCGCTTGACCCGCCGGCCCCCGCACTTAGGATGCGGACCGATTCGCATCACACCGCGAAAGACCGTTGACAACACACGTGCGCAGTCTCTTGCTCGCCGCCCTTTGCGCCTCCGCCGCCAGTCAGGCCGCGGAGGCGCCGGTTTCGGCCGGTTTCCTGTACCACCAGTTCGGGCTGACGCTCGCGCCGGGCCGGCGTACGGAAGCCATCGGCCCTCTTTGGGCCGCCCAGGAAACCTGGTCCACAAACGCAGTGCCGGCGGAGACCGATCCGTGGGAAGCCACCCCGCCCGTTACTCAAATCGCGCGGAATTTAACGCTGGCCCCGCTGTTCTCTTGGACCGCCGATCCCCAAGTTGAGAACGTCTCCTGGGATCTCGTCTATCCGATCATCACTTACGACCGGTTCGGCGGCGAATACCGGTTTCAGGTCTTTCAACTCCTCAGCTTCTCGGGCGGCGACACCCCGGCCGGGGCGCACGGACGCGGTTTCTCCCTGGTGCCGTTCCTGTGGTTCCGGCGCTCGGCCGAGGATCCGTCGCTAAACTACAGCGCTGTCTGGCCGTTTTACGGCCACATGCAAAAGCGGTTGTTCCGCGATGAGATCAAGTTCGTCGCGTGGCCCGTCTATGCCCAGACACGAAAGCGCGACGTGGTAACCGACAACTACCTCGTGCCGTTTGGCCACGTCCGCCACGGCGACGGCTTGCGCGGCTGGCAGATCTGGCCGTTTTACGGCACGGAGCACAAGGACATCACCACGCGCATCGACGGCTTTGGCGACACCCAGACCATTCCCGGCCACGACCAGCGCTTCGTGGTCTGGCCGTTTTACCTCGCGAACGACCTGGAGATCGGCTCCACGAATCCGGTGACCCAGCGGGTGCTGTTCCCGTTCTACAGCCTCCAGCGCTCGCCGCTGAAGGATCGCGACACCTACCTCTGGCCGTTCGGCGTGACGATCGTGGACGACCGCGAGTTGAAGTACCACCAGACCTCGGTCCTTTGGCCGATCGTCACGCTGGCCCACGGCGAAGGCAAACAAGCCACGAAGATCTGGCCATTCTATGGCGACACGCGCTTCGCGAACGCCCGCTCGGTGCTGGCCTTGTGGCCAATCTATTTTCAGCGGGATTCGCTCCGCGAACCCTTGGAGGAACACTCGACCCGCATCGTGTTTTTCGTTTACACGGACATCACCCGCAAAAACCGCGACACCGGACAGGTGAGCCGGCGCTCGGATTTTTGGCCGCTGTTCATCGCCCGGCGCGACATGGACGGTAACGAGCGGTTTCAACTGCTGGCGCCCCTCGAGCCGGTGCTCAGCGACAACCCCAGCATCAACCGGCTGTACTCGCCGATCTGGTCGATCTGGCGTTCGGCCAGGAACGCGAAAACCGGCGCGGTCAGCCGTTCGTTCCTTTGGAATCTCTACCGCTACGACGCCACGCCGAAGTCCAAAAAGTGCTCGCTCTTGTTCGGTTTGATTCAGTATCACTCGACCCCAGAAGGGAAGCGGTGGCGGTTCCTTTATCTGCCGTCCGGCAAGCGGCAGGCATCGGCGCCCCAACCGCCGCCCCAGTAAGCCGGTCGGCGGCGTCTGAGGCCTGAGGTCTCAGGCTCCCGCCTGCGGATTTTCCGGCGCGGAAGCCAACATGTTTCAGAACATCGGAGAAATTGCGCTCCTCTTCGGGCGCACCTTGAAGGCGCTGCCGCAGACGCGACGGCAGTTTCGCAAGGTGCTCGAACAATTGTTCGAGATCGGCAACGCGAGCCTGCTCATGGCCTGCGTGCTGTCGCTGTTCATCGGCGGCGTGCTGGCCCTGCAAACCGGACCGGTGATGAGCGAGCGCGGCCTGCAGAGTTTCATCGGCCAGATCGTCGGGCTGTCGCTCTGCCGCGAACTGGCGCCGGTCATGATGGCGGTGCTCATCGCCGGACGCGTCGGGTCGGCGATGGCTGCCGAAATTGGGTCGATGAAGGTGTACCAGGAGCTGGACGCGCTTCAAACCATGAACATCAACCCAATTCACTACCTGGTGCTGCCGCGCATGCTGGCCATCAGCCTCGGGCTGCCCCTCCTGGTGATTTTCGCCATCCTGGTGGGCTGGGTGGGCGGCGCTCTGGTTTGCGTGTTCAACGCCCAGATTGCGGTGTCCTTCGATGGATACATGAAGAGCCTGGGCAACGGCATCGATGTGCTGGATGTC
The DNA here is from genome assembly GCA_021823625.1 of bacterium. Taxonomy (GTDB): domain Bacteria; phylum Verrucomicrobiota; class Verrucomicrobiia; order Limisphaerales; family J093; genus DSVZ01. The sequence continues at coordinate 37,990 of JAKANS010000025.1, forward strand.
GTGAACGGCCTGATCAAAAGCTTCGCGTTCGCCGTGGTGATTGGCACTGTCTCTTGCCACCAAGGCCTCGCCACCATCGGCGGGCCGCGCGGCATCGGCCGCAGCGTCACCAAGGCGGTGGTCAACTCCATCGTGCTGATCCTGCTCCTCGACTACGTGCTGACCCGCCTCCTGATGCATCTGGATAAATGAGCGACGAAGCCCCGCAAGGTGTCCGGCTGGAGGTCCGCCGGTTGACCAAAAGCTACAACGGCCAACCCGTCCTGCACGGGCTCGACTTCGCCGTCGAACGCGGCGAGGTCTTCGTCATCATGGGGCCGAGCGGCAGCGGTAAGACCGTCCTGCTGAAACATCTCATCGGCCTCGAGACGCCGGACGAAGGCGACATCCTCATCGAAGGCGAACCCGCCGGTTCACCCGGCGTCATGGAGCGCTACCGGATGGCGATGGTCTTCCAGTCCGGCGCCTTGCTGAACTCGTTGAACGTGGGCGAAAACGTGGGCCTGTACCTCACCGAGCACCGGCTCAAACCGCCGGCCGAGATCGCCCGCGTCGTCGCCGAGAAGCTCGAGCTTCTCGGGCTCAAGGGCACCGAGGAGAAACTCCCCGGCGAACTCTCCGGCGGCATGAAGAAGCGGGTGGCCATCGCCCGCGCCCTGGTGATCGAACCGCAGTTGATCTTCTACGATGAGCCCACCAGCGAGCTCGACCCGCTCATCGCCGTGACCATTGGCCAGGAAATCCTGCGCCTGAACCACCGGATGCGCGTGACCAGCATCGTGGTCACCCATGATCGCGACCTGGCGTTCGGCATCGCGAACCGGATCGCCTTGCTGCACGAAGGGCGTATCCTGGCGATCGGCACTCCCGACGCGGTGCAAGCCGACCCGAACCCGCTGGTGCAACAATTTCTGAAAGCCGATTTCCGCTTCAATCCCGAGACCTCCACGCCATGAAAAACACGCTCGAAACCCGTCTGGGCCTCTTCTTCGCCCTCGCGTTCGTCGCCGCGGTCTTGATCCTCGAGACCATCGGCGGCCTCGACTTCTTCAAGAAAGGCAAGGTCGTCGCCGCGCGTTTCAACAACGTGCTCGAACTGAACGTCGGCGACCCCGTCAAGATGGCCGGCAAACAAATCGGCCGCGTCGAGGACATCGAGTTCGCCGACACGAAGGTGCTGGTGAAGATGAAGATCACCGACCCAAAGGCCACCGTTCGCACGGACAGCCGGGCCATCATCAAGTTCACCGGCCTGATGGGGCAGAACTATGTCGCGATCGACTTCGGCCCCGGCAAAGGCGCCCTGGTCGAGCCCGGCGCCGAACTGCAGACGGACGAACAACCGGATTTCAACCAGCTCATGACCCAACTCCAAGGCGTCACCACGGGCATCAAGAAACTCACCGACAGCTTCAGCGAATCCAACATCGGCGACATGCTGCTGCCGTTCACCGACTTCTTGAAAGAGGCCCGGCCGCACATCCTCACCACCCTCACCAATGCCGAGTCCATCTCGGCGCAAGTCGCCGCCGGCCAGGGCACGGTGGGCAAGCTCATCTACGACCAGGCCTTGTACGACACCGCCCTCAGCACCGTCACCAACCTCAGCAACACGGCCGACGACGCGAAAGGCTTGCTCAGCGACGCGAAAGCCGTCGTCGCCGACATCCGCGCCGGCAAGGGCACCCTCGGCAAGCTCACCACCGACGACAAACTCTATACGGAGACGACCGAAGCGGTGACGAACATCAAAGAGATCATGCAGAAGATCAACCGGGGCGAAGGCACCGTGGGCAAAGTCATCAATGACGATTCGCTGTTGAACAACGCCAAGCTCACGCTGCAGAAGCTGGACAAGGCCACCGAGTCGCTCGAAGACCAGGGCCCGCTCACGGTCTTGGGCATCCTCGCCAAACCGCTCGGGTTCTAGGCGCCGGCCGGTTCAGGCGCGCGCTCCGCGCAGAACTGCGCTGGCAAGCCGACCGCGCCTATTCACACCGCAGCGCGTGCATCGGCTGGACCCGCGTCGCGCGCCGCGCCGGAATGAAACAGGCGAGGCAACCCACCGCCGCCAGCACGGCGGCCACCAGCGCGAATGTGAGCGGATCGGCCGCGTTGACTTCGTACAGCAGGCTCTTCATGAAACGCGTCAAGCCCGCCGTCACTGCCGCCGGCGGGTGTCGAAGAGACCCAACTGCAGCACGCCGGCTTTGAGCAAGGCCCGGATTTGCGGGTCGGTCAACGCCGTCACGGAACGGAAGTTGGCCGCGCCCAGCGCCGCCCGGCCCAAGGCCTTGAGCATCCCCCCGGCCGCCCACCACCGCGATTTCCTCCGTGCCGAAGCGCCCCTTCAACGGCTCCATCGCGTCCAGAAACGTCGGCGGATCGTTCGGGTTCCCCGCAGAGAGCCGGAGGGACAGCGGCTCCCCCGCCCCGTCGGTCAACCAGCCGGCCACCCTCTGCTGTTTGCCTTTCTTCCCGTCCCGGTGGTAGCCGAAGGCGGCCAGCGCGTGGTGCTGCCCCTCGAAATACACGCGGGTCACAGCGTAAAGAAACACCGCGCCTGAGGCCGCCCTTCGGTGCCAGGGCCGGCTCGGTCGCGCGCTGCTGCGCCGCCAGATATTCCAGCGCGGCGTAGAGGTCGTCCTCGTCGAAGGCGCCTACCCGCAGCGCCTCGCGCACCGCGTGATCCTCGCTGGCCCGGGCCGCCGAGAGCCGGCTGCCCTGGAAGGCCAGGCGGGCGGAAATCAAACAGAGGGCCAGCCGCTGGGTGCGGGTCGTCTCGCCCACCGCCCGGACGATCCCCAACTCGCGGGCCAGTGCGTGCAGCGCGGCCAGCAAGCCGTAGCACGGCCCCACGTGCACTCCGTCCGCGGGCGATCCTCGCCGGGCGCGGTCCGGGGCCGCGCCCGGGCAATAGTCTTCGATGAGGGCGACGAGCGCGGCGGGCAAGCGGGAGAGGTTGGCCAGCGTCTCATGGACCACGACCGACCGGGGCGGCGGGGCGGCCGGGCGGGCGTTGGGCGAGGACGCGTTTGCTCCGGACCAGGCGGACGGATTGGCAGGCTTTGCCGGCGTGCGGGGTGCGATTGCGTTTGATGAACCTGCCCGGCCCAGGGGGGCGAAAGCAGGGGCGGGCGGCAAGCACAACAACAAATTATTAGAGACAACAGATCAACACGCACAAGGCCCTTGTCATCGTTGGATACAACTCGTGGAAACTCGGCGCTAATGGAGGAACATCAGTCGGATGACGGCCCGCGCGTGTCACCGGATTGTCATATTTTTTTACTTGCCTAGGCTGCCGGGTTTGTGACAGGAGATGCATCGTCGCAACAGCCGGTCTCTCAGACTGGAAGCAACGGCGGTGGGGCCGCGGGCTCGGGAGCCGGAGATGAAAGCGCATGTGGAAATGGAACCAGGAAAGGCGAACCGCTCGCCGCGCCCAAACTGTTGTCGCCTGGCCCAAGGAAGGTCACTCCTCCGCGCGTTGCCTTCGCCCACCGCCTTTCTGGCAACGAAAATGCCAAGTCGAACGGCAACCAAAACAACATTCCCTTAGCCCATGAACGCGAGAACTGGTGGTGTTGGTCTCGGGCCCCTGTGGGGCTTGGTTTGCATGGCGACGGCTTGGGCCCAAGCCCCGTCGGTGGCGCCGACGGTCGGAGCGGCGCGGTCCCCCACCGTGTTTGAACGGGGGCCGCACTCCACCCGCTGGGAGTACACGCTCCCCATGCTGGGACTGGACGGACAGGTGACCAACGTGCCCCAGCGCTACGTGCAACTGGAGAGCGGCTTGAACTATCGAGACCCCCAGGGCCGGTGGCAGGCGAGCGGCATGGAGATCGAACTGGCGCCCGGCGGGGCCCAGTGGGTGCGCGGCCAGCAGCAGGTGACTTTCTCGGCGGAACTCAACGAGGTGGGCGCGGTCCAGGTACGCACGGCCGAGGGGCAGCTCCTCAAAACGCGCATCCTGGGGCTGGCTTACTATGACCTGGACACCGGCCAGAGCGTGCTCATCGCCGAGTTGCAAAACAGCACGGGGGAACTCCTGCCCAACAAACGGCAGGTCCTCTATCCCAACGCGTTCACGGACGTGGCCGCCGACGTGCGCTACACGGTCACCCGCAGTTCCTTCGAGCAGGACATCGTGTTGCGCGAGCAGCCTCCCTCTCCGGCCGACTACGGCCTGTCCCCCAACGCGGTGCTGGAAGTGCTGACCGAATTCTTCGATCCGCCGACGCCGGCAGAGGAAACCCGGGCGCCGGCGGCGGCCAGCCAGTTGGTCGCCACCAATCGTCTGGCGGTCGGGGCGGCGACGCCCGCACCCGTAGGCGACCGGCTGACGTTCGGCAGCCTGTCGGTGGGCGAGGGGCGGGCCTTTCTGCTCGAGGGCACCGATCCGGGGGTGCCGATCGTCCGGACGTGGCAGCGGCTGGAAGGGCGGCAGTTCCTGATCGAGTCGGTGCCGCTGCCCCTCATTCGAGCCGCCTTGGAGCAACTGCCGCCGGCCCCGCCGAAGCAGGCGCAACGCTCGGCCACGGACGTGAAGCGCTACGTGCAAGTCCACCGGCCGCCGGCCCGGCGGCAGACGGCCAGCGCCCGCCCCCTGCGCCGGGCGGCGGAGTACGCGGCCAGCCGGCCGGGACTGGTGCTGGATTACCGCGCCGTGAGCGGGAGTTTCACGAACCTGACCTTCCAGGGCGACATGACCTACTATGTGACCGGGCCGTTGTATCTGTCCGGGGTGACCACGATCGAAGGCGGCACGGTGGTGAAGTTCGCCAACACCAACGACCCCTGCTGCCAAGTTTCTGGAACAATCGTATGCCAGACGGACTTTTACACCCCGGCATTTTTTACCGCCAAGGATGACAACCGGGTGGGGGCGACGATTTCGGGGGGCACGGGCACTCCGAGCGGGTGGTATGCCAGCACGGCCCTGGCGATCCAGGACAACGTGACTGACCTGCGGAACCTGCGCGTGGCCTGGGCGACCAACGCGATCGCCTACGCGGCCAACAGCGGCTGGCCGCACTATCTGACCCACGTCCAGGTGGTGAACTGCAACTCCGGGGTGAGCTGTCAGAGTCCGATGTTCTGGGTGCGGAACGGGCTGTTTCACAACGTGCAAACGGTGTTTTCGACCGCGAGTTCAGGGGGGGTGGGCCACCTCGAGCACCTGACCGTGGACACGGCCAATTACTTCAACGGGAGTTCGTCTTATCTCACCGTCAACGTAACCAACAGTCTGCTGGTAAACGTGACCAGTCCGGGAACCTCCTCTGGAACCGGCAATGCCACCGACACCGGCGCCGCGTTCCAAACCGTCGGCGCGGGGTCGCATTACCTGGCCAATGGCAGTCCCCATCGTAACGCGGGCACGGGGAACATCGGCTACCAGTTGCAGAGCGACTTCCGCAACTTCACCACCTACCCGCCGCTGGTGGTTTCCGGCCCCGTCACCGCGAACACCACCTGGGGGCCGCAGGCGGCGCGGGATGCGAGCGGCACGCCGGACCGGGGCTACCACTATCCGGCCCTGGACTATGCGGTGGGTTCGGTGACGGTCAGCAACTGTGTGGTGACGGTGCAACCGGGAACCGCCATCGGGCAGTTCGGCCAGCCCAGCTTGCTGTTGGAAAACTCCGCCCAGATGGTGGCCCAAGGCACGGCCGACCAGATGATTCAGTTTGTGCCCTACACGATGATCCAGGAGCAGCCACTCGATTGGGGCAATGGCCTGGCGCCGGTGCTGATCTACGGCCCCATTCACCCCCTCGTGATCGATCCCCCACCGCCCTCGTTGACGGTGCGTTTCGCCCGGTTCTCGCAGCCGGGGGGCATCGGCTGGAGCATCTACAGCCAGACGGCGTGGTTCGCCTTCACCCTCGTCCGCGTGCAGGACTGCCAGTTCCTGAACACCTGGAACCAGTTTTGGGGCAATTGGGGCGTGCCCAATACCGTCAACCTGAAAAACAACCTGTTCCAGCGCAGCCCGAACTCGTTTGTCGGCTGCCAGACGCTCAATGTGTACAACAACCTGTTCTGGGGCGGGAGCAACTATTTCCTGAGCCATCAAGTCGGCCTCTGGACGATCCGCGACAACGCCTTTCACAATACCGCGATGACGGATTACTCGGCAGCCGGCGACTACGTGGTCAACGATCACAACGGCTACCTCGGAATCGGCCAGGGGCAACTGACCAACTCGCGCGGCGGCGACGTGATCACCAACACCTTCACCTACGCCGCCGGCCCCTATGGGCCGTGGTATCGGGCCTCGACCAGCCTGGTGGACCAAGGCAGTCGGAGCGCGGGCGACGCCGGCCTCTACCATGAGACCACCCAAACCAACCAGATCGAGGAAGCCGCGACTCAGGTGGACGTCGGTTTCCATTACATCCCGATCGACCCCGATACCGGCGAAGCCATA
>JAKANS010000026.1 GCA_021823625.1 bacterium
GAGCTGTTGACGACGATCATGGGAGTAATTCTGGTCTTGCTCATCGCGGGTCGCTCCTTCGGACCCAGGATCTCTGTTCAACCCTCCGAGTTTCCGAAAGCGGGGCTTTTTTGACGGGCTGCTAAGCTAACCTTCACCCGGCTGATTTCAGGGCGGTTTTTCCATGCTCTGCATTGGCGCAAGGTCCTGTGCCACCGAGCCGATCAAGGTGTTTGGGCTACTGCATTGCAGTTGGGAATGAGACTGATGGTTTTCTCTAGAAGGCGCCGCCACCACGCCCGTTCTGTGGGTTCCCGCACCGCCAAGCGAATGGTCGTCACCCCGCCGGTCTGGCTGATAATGCCCCCGGTCGTGAAGAGCCGGAAACGTAACGTCGTGGCCGTCACCCGGTCCATCCATCCCAGATGACGGTGGAAAAGCTGGGTCAGGTTGTAACTCAGGATCGCCAGGCTTAACGCTGCTTCGGTGCCCCAAAAACTTTTCACGCACAGCTTGGGCAGCGCAAAATCCGCGTCCAATTGCTTGATCACTTCCTCGCAGCCCGCTCGGGGGTTATAGTGCCGCCAGACTTCCACGGGCGGCACGCTGAGCGGCAAGTTCGTGACCAAAGCTTGATAGAGGTAGCCCGGACAATCGACTAACGTCTTGCCGCCGGTGCGCTGCTGGGCCGCTTGTTTCTCCTCAATCCGATGCCGCAACAAAATCAGCCGTCGCGGCTGCCGCCAATTGAGTTCCTGGTGCCACACTTCGGCCACTTCGGTGCCCGGCACCTCGGTGGGCTTCCAAATCAGGTCCTTCTTGAGCAGCCGTTGAATCGGCTTGAGGAGCCGCGCCACCACGATGTACGAGAGTTTTTTGAGTTCCAGTACGTCCAGCCATTCGGGCACACAAAAGCCCGAATCGGCCCGCACCAAGCGCAGCCGGATCCACGAGGGCAGATTGGCCAGCAGGTCCAGCGTGAAAGCCACCACGTTGTTGGCGCAACTGGCGTTGCCTGGCCGCAGCCAGAATCCCACCACCAGCTTGGCTTCCTCCAACACGGCGATGAGCGGATGCAAACAGGGTTTGGTGCCCAGACGGGTGTAGCCGGTTTTGACTCCTTCTTGATGGCCGTCCTCGTGCAACAGACGCGTCGAATCCAAATCCAGGGCATAACCCCCGGCACGGCTGGGCAGCCGTTCCAGGCACCAATGCCAAAGACAGCGGAAGGTGCTCAGATTCTTGCCCGCCGTGTTGAAACCCTGGAAAAAACGCGTGAACGTCGATTGGCTGCCGATCCGTTTAATGGCCAGCAGCGCCGGCAACATGACGTCGTTGCGCAGATACGCCACTTGCGCCAGCTTCTGCGCGCCGGCCAAGATGCCGGCCAGAAAGGCCAGCGCCAGATCTGCCGCCGGAATGCCACGGGTTTTGTCATGCGGCAGCACCCTGGCCAGAAGGTCGCTGAATCGGTGCCAGTGCAGAAAACCGGCGAAGGTCAGCAGCCCGGCTCGACCGCTGACTTTCTGGTCGGTGAAACCGATTTGGATGGTCTCCTCGGGTGTTTTGAGTTTAATGAATTCGGTCACTGTTTGGTGACCGGAGGTTCCGGAGTGATTGGATGTTTTGATACGCATCCATACGTCACTTCCAAACAGTGGCCGCTTTGGCTAGTGAATTGTTACGGCTTAGCGCCTCTACCCAGCCAGTGGCGGACTTCACGTCTCGCCAGGCGGCTTGGCCCTTTCGCCAAAGCAGAGCCAACGCTTGCTCGTCTACCTCGGTTGTTTGCGGCAGGAACTCGACCAAACGGAGATTCCGCAGTGCCTTCGTCTTCAGATGCTGCTCGCCTTGCACTCGCAGAGTCACCTCTCGGTAAAGCTGGTTCTCCTTCTCTGAAGCCAATTGTTGTTCAGTTGCACCGACCCTCAGACTCACACCACCGTCCGCCAACACAAGATGAACGTTTGGATCTTGCTTTCCGCCGATATCAACGACCTTGCCGGCCAAATGGCGTTCCACACTGACCCAGGAGTTCTCGCCGCCGTACTGGAACTGAGTTATTTTGGAGACTCGAAGAACTTGCGAACCCGATCCGACCGGGACTGTGTAAACGCGGCTTGGCGTCCGGCGCGCTCGTAGTTGCCACTTCTCAATCACTTGCGCTCGCTTAGGCTGAATCAAATCCAAGTCACCCGTTCGCTGTAAGTTCGCCAGATCCGCGCGAGCATCCGCCGCCAGTAAGTGAGCTGCGAGTGTAACCACCTTTACCGATCCTCGTTCGATACGAACGCGCGACTCGGCAAGGCTCGCTCCCGCCCCGTCGCCTTTGATGAGTACTTCAACCTCTTCGAGGAAGCCGCGTAACGTAGGCAGATCAACAGTCTCCAGAGTCAGAGGTTGGCCGCCGACCACGTCATCGAGCGAGAACTCAAGTTCTGTCAGTTCACTGGACATCTCATTCGTGAACGCAATATTGCAGCTATTCTCCCCGGCCTCAAGGGCCAAACTCTGGCATCAATTTCAACCGTTCTCGCAAGAGCGCCCGTGACGATCAGGCATAACTGCCGTCTCGGTCTTCGTGCGGGCTGTCGGGATAAATCGGACCGCGCCGGGCGGTGGCCACGGCGTCTTCTTCGCTTTTGAACAGCGACCGGCTCTTCGCCGCGAGGTCCCGCAGTTTGGCCACTTCGGCCTTCGTCGGCGGCTGGTAAGCTTTGGCGGCTTCGACAGATTTCTCGAACAGGTCCACAAACGATGGCGGGATGCCGGTAATGACGGGTTCGAGCGAGAGCGTGAAACGGAGCGACAGACTGAGATCCTCGGGCGTTTCCATCGCCGGATACCACCACTGGCGTTTACGCTCGGCCCCGGGCGCCCACGCGCCCGCGCTGAGTGGCTTGATGGCGACCACCACCGCGCCTTGTTCCTTGGCCAGCGCGAGGATCGGTTTGGCGAACTCCATTTGGAAATACTCCACGAAGTTGACCGGGAACATCACGGTGTCGAACCGGAAGCCCCGCATCAGTTCGAGCGCGCCCTTGGTGGTGTGCGCGGAGAAGCCGAGCCAGCGGACCTTGCCTTCGTCGCGGGCCTTCAGAATTGCCTCGACCGCGCCGCCTGGTCCGAGGGCCTGTTTCACCTCGTTCGGCCGGCGGATGTGGTGCAATTGGTACAGGTCGAAGTGGTCGGTTTTGAGTCGCTGGAGCGAGCGGTCGAGTTCCGCGCGTGCGCCTTTGGCGTCGCGCTTCGCGGTTTTGCAGGCGAGGAAGACTTGGTCGCGCAAACCGGTCAACGCCGGGCCCAGCTTGACCTCGGCGTCGCCGTACTCGGGCGCGACGTCGAAGTAATTGCAGCCCAGATCGCAGGCTTTGCGGACGGCGGTGTTGCTGTCCTCTTGGTTGAGCCGGGACAGTGCCAGGCCGGGGAAGGTGACGATGGAAACCTCCTGCTTCGTCCGGCCAAGCACGCGGCGGGGCAGGCCGCTGGCATGGGCGATGAGCGGGCGGCTGGTTTCGTCGCCGAACATTTCGTAGGCGTTCAGGGCGGCGGCGCCGGCGGCGCCACCCATGACTTTGAGGAAGGATCGTCGTTTCATGGCAGCCACGAATCGCGCGGTCGGCCCCGGTTTCGGGGCGTCAAGTTCTGGGCGATTCGACCGCAGACTGACACGGAAACGGGGCGGACGCAAACGAATCGTGGCCGCGACGAGCGGCACACAAGGCGGGCGGCATCGGGGTTGTACTTGCGTCGCCGGGTGCGGGACGGCAGAAACGCCGCTTTTCGTATGTACAGATCACTTCGGTTCGGGTGGCTGGCGGTCGCTCTGGCGGCGGCGAGCGGGTGGCCGAGCCAGGCGTCGGACACGATTCAATGGCGGCCGGGCGTGTCGGTCCGGCTGTTTCATGAGGGGTGTTGGGAGGGCTGGCTTTACGAGGAAAACGGGTTCAACGACCACGGTCCGAACCCGGCTTACCTCCAGGTTTCCCCCCGGCTGCGCTTCACGGTGAACTCGAACCTGGTGCTGGGCTTCAACTATAGTTTCATCGATCTCCACTCCGCGGCGCCGGACGGCGAAGATTTCTGGGCGGACCAAAACCGGCTGGAGTTCGAGGTGAATCCGCACCTGGAACTGAAGAGCGGCTGGCACTTCAACACGCGAAACCGGATCGAGTTCCGCTGGATTGAGCACGTGCCGGACGTGAACTACCGCAGCCGCCACCTGCTGGAGGTGATGTATCCGGTGAAGTTGCCCAAGCCGTTCAAGGACATTTTCTCGAACGGCGAGTTCTTCTACGATCGGAGCCGGATGCGCAGCCCGGAGCACCGGCTGTCGCCGCTGGGGGGGACATCGCCTTGAGTGAGCGCGTCGGGCTGCGGGTGTATTACACCTGGCGGCAGGTGCAGGTCCGGAACGATTGGGTGACCACGGATGTCTTCTGGACGAGCCTGAGCTTGAAACTGAATTGAGCGCCCGGGCCAGGAGCCGGCCGGGGTCGCGACTCACCGCGGCGGGGCCAGGTAATCGTCGGTGATTTTCCAGAACACGTCCTGCTCGCGCTTGAGCGGGCGGCAGTCGTCCTCGCCGGCATCGCAGTCTTCCCGCAACAACTGGAGGAGGTCCGAACTGACGGCCGGGTTGTCGTGGAAGTAACCGTGCCCGAGGAAGTCCACCTTCACGCGCGCGTCGATAAACTGCACCGAGTTGGCGGCGCGCATGTAGCGCTTCTGTTCGTCGGTGAAATCGTGCACCCGCACCTGGCCGAGGCGGCGAACGCCTTCGAAGAGCCAGTTGGCCAGGTTCACGGCCCGGTCTTTCTCGCAGACATAGACGGTGAGGCGGCCGACGGCCAGGGGCACGAAGTCCGCGGCAAAGCGCTGGGCGGTCACCTGGAGATCGAGGTCCGGGGCGATCAGGACCAGGTTGGCGATCTTGGGCACGCGCCGGACGAGTTCGCCGGAAAGCCGGTCTTCGAGTACGAGTTCGCGCACCGCGGTCGTGGCCACATCGGTGCCCCGGCTGTGGGCGATGATGTGGATCTTCTCGAGCTCAGGGCACTCGATCAACGCCCGGAGCAGTTGGCGCAGATGGTAAACGGTGAACTCGCCGGATTCCCGGTCGTAGGTGTACCCCCGCAAGCCACCCCGGCCGGCGGGCCAACTGTAAAGGATGGGCACACCCTGGCGCGGCAGAAAGTGCCAGACTTGCGCCGCCACGAAGGCCGCCCAGCCAAAGTCGTTGTTGAACCCATGCACGAAGACAAAGGCCTCTTTGCGCGGAGTCAACGCCAGCCGGCGCTTCAACTCGCGCTCGAGGGCTTCCGAGGTCAGCTCGAGGCGCATGGCCACCCGGCCGTCCAACGCGTAGCCCGCGTGCGTGCGTGTCAGGGCCATCGGTGTGGCGGGGAAGCGGCCTTGTTCCTTGACCCACCGCAGGCGCAACGGCAAGGCGGTGTGGCGCCGTGCCTGGCGGCTTTCGGCCACGAGCGTGTCCCAGCTCTCGTCGTCGCCGATGCCCACCACACAGGAGCCGAAGGCCAGCGAAGGCGAGCGTCGATACGTGTACGCGGGCAGCCCGTCGTCGGTACCCAGCTCGCGGTCCGTCACGTAGAGCAAATCCACCGTGTTGGTGCGGAAAACCACGGGTACCGCTGCAAATGGATTGGTGGCGGTCTCGCGGTAGGCATTCGGGGTCGGCATCAACCGGGGACCGGCACACCCGCACACGACCAACACTCCGGCCAGCATCCCGACACCGCGCCAGCGGACGCAGACCAGAGCCCGGAGCGCGATCAGCAACGATGCCCAAACAGTTTTCAAGAGCGGTGGCGGCGCGAGCATTCCGCCGCCCGGTCGGGTTTTCAAACAAAACCGTGTTCGGTTACGGTTCGCGCGGGCCTCGCCAAGGCCGGCGACAGCGCTTGCCAGCGGCCGATCCGGGAGCATCTTAGGGGTAGGGAACGGGTGAAACACTGGCTGGCCGCGGCGTGAGAGTGGATCGGGGTTCGAGCACAGCGCTCCGGAACGGGGTGCAAAGCTCGTTCCGCCGAAGCTGGCCACCGCGGGTCGGGCCTGAGCCGCGCTGCACGCAGGAAAGTTATGGAGTAAATCTATGAGCTGGTCGTTCCGCATCGGTCGCTTTTTCGGCATCGACGTGTTCCTCCACTTCACGTTCGTCCTGGTGCTGGGCTTCCTTGCCCTGGCCCAATGGATGAGCGGCGGAGCGGTCGCCACGGTCATCGAGGGGGTGTTGTTCTTTCTCGCTTTGTTCCTTTGCGTGCTCCTGCACGAATTCGGCCACGCGTTGGTGGCCCGCCGTTACGGCGTGAAAACCAGGGACATCACCTTGCTGCCGATCGGCGGGGTGGCCCGCTTGGAACGCATCCCCACCGAACCGCTCCACGAATTCTGGATCGCCCTGGCCGGCCCGGCGGTGAACGTGGTCATCGCGGGTCTGCTGGCGCTGGGGCTGAGCCTCGCGGAGGCCTGGCAGCCGGTCCGAAGCCTTTCGACCACCGCGGGCAATTTCGCCGAGCGCCTGCTCTTCGTGAACGTGGGCCTGACCGTTTTCAACCTGCTGCCGGCCTTTCCCATGGACGGCGGGCGGGTGGTGCGTTCGCTGCTGGCGCTGCGGCTGGGATTCGCGCGGGCGACGCGCATCGCCGCGACCCTCGGCCAGGGCATGGCCTTCCTGTTCGCGCTCGCGGGGTTGTTCGGCAATCCGATCCTGGTCCTGGTGGCGTTGTTCGTGTGGATCGGTGCGGCGCAGGAAGCGGGCGCGGCCGAGTTCAAGTCTTCACTTGGCGGGGCGACGGTCGAGCGGGCGATGATGACTGAATTTCACCTGCTGGCACCGGAAGACAGCCTGGCGCACGCGGTGGATCTGATCCTGGCCGGCTTGCAGCAAGACTTCCCCGTGGTCGAAAACGGCACGGTGCTGGGCATCCTGACGCGTCGGGGCTTGTTGGCAGCGTTGACCAAGACCGGTCCGACGGCGCCGGTGCGCGCGGCGATGACGCAGAACTTCGAATCGGCAACGCCCGACGAACTGGTGGAGACCGCGATCGCGCGCGGCCGGGCCACGGAGGTGCCGCTCATGCCGGTGATCGCAAACGCGCGGCTGGTCGGCCTGCTGACGCTGGAGAATGTCAGCGAGTACGTTTTGATTCAGACGGCCTTGCGCGAGCGCCGGACCCAGCCGTGACCGGCCGGAGCGGGAGCCGCCGACCCGGCATCTGGCTTGCCGATCTGGTGCCGGCCATTGAGGGCGACGGGCGCTCAGCTCAGCACTTGGAGCCCACCACAGGGGGGCACGATCTACCCAACCTTTCCTACCCCCAAAGTAAAAGCGGCTTGCGACGGGCGGGCAAGCGGGGCAATCGTGCAGGCCATGAAGCCCAAACCGCCAGTTGACCTTTGGACCGCGAGTCTGGGCCGATCAATCCTGTTGAAAGGCAAAGAGGAGAAAACGAAATGAAAGAAATCGTCGTCGTATCCAACCTGTCATGTGCAGTCATCTGTGCCAAGTGGGCTTGGGACCTTGGATTCAACCAAATCCGCCAGATTTTATTCCTGGTTGGCGGACTCCTTTTCGGTCCAATCATGCTCCTCATCCTCTACGTCTTCCTTGTGAACAAGGCCAGGAAGGAGGCTGCGACCGGGGGGAAGATTTTCTGACACAAAAAGTTCAAGCCGGCGGTCCAGCGAATGGGAGCCTGCCGATTCGCTCGGAGACACAGACAGAGCACCATCGGCGGCTGGCTCCTGTCGCTGACCTTTGTGTTCGCTATGAAAACGACTGACCCGCTATCGCGCGCCGAACCGGCAGCGGACGATGCGCTGGAGATTTGTATTTCCTGTCTGCAGACCAACCCGCCCGGAACGCATTTCTGCCGGCATTGCGGGACGCCGTTGACTTCGTACGCCGCCACCGGCCCCTTCGAGAGCATCTTTGCGGAGGGCGATTTTCTGCGCAAAGCAGCCAGCCGCGGACGCTGGAGTGGCTGGGTCCGGGCCGGCGTGGTTGTGCTCCTGCTCTTGATGCTCGTGGGCATCCTGCTCGGATTCATGTTGCCGAGGTAAAGGGCGAGGGCTGGAAATGGCCAATCAGGGAGGACTGGCCACCGTCGCCAGCGGCGTGGCTTTGAGCAGGGGATCCTGATCCGCTGCGGTCAACGCGGACGACTACCCGCTCGCCGAGTTGCTGGAGTGTTTCCCGTCGGTGACGCGCGACTGGGCGTGTCAAGTTTTGGAGCGGTCGGAGTCGGCCCACCCAGAGCCGGTCGCGGCGTGAAGATTCTCCCGGACGCGGGCGTGCCGTGGCCGATGCACCCCGGCTGTTCCCCGGCCGCCGGCCTCAAGTGGCGGTGGCACCGCCGGCGGTTTGAGGTACGTTCCCACTGTGAAAAGACCGACCACAACCCCGGCCACCCACAACGCAAATCCTCCCGCCGCCCCGCCACTGCCCGGAACCGCCGCCGCCAGGCCGTCTGCGCACCCGGGCATGGGCAGCATCCTGCTTGAAGATGGCGCGGCGTTTCGGGTCTGGGCACCGTTCGCCGACGCCGTCGCAGTCGCGGGCACCTTCAACGCCTGGTCCACCACGGCCAATCCCCTCGCCAACGAGGGCAACGGCTGCTGGTCGGCCGACCTCCGCGGGCCGAAGGTGGGTGACCAGTACAAGCTCGTGATTCGCCGCAATGCCGATTTGCTTTGGAAAACCAACCCTTACGCGCGCGAAGTCACCGGCTCGACCGGCAACGCGGTCATTCATGATCGCGACTTCGACTGGACCGGCGACCAATTCACCATGCCACCCTGGAACGAGCTGGTGGTCTATGAAATGCACGTGGGCACCTTCAACGACCTGCCCACGCCAGGGCCGGGAACCTTCGCCGACGTAATCCTCAAACTTCCGTACCTGCGCGACCTCGGCGTCAACGCCGTCGAGATCATGCCCGTCCTCGAATTCCCGATGAGCTATTCCTGGGGCTACAACCCGTCGCACCCATTCGCCGTCGAGACCTCGCTCGGCGGGCCACAGGGCCTGCAGAATTTCGTAAAGGCCGCCCACCAACACGGCATCGCCGTCATCATGGACGTGGTTTACAACCACTTCGGCCCCGGCGACCTCGACCTCTGGCGCTTCGATGGCTGGTCGGAGCCAGGCCACGATGGCGGCATCTACTTTTACGGCGGCGACCGCGCCCGGACGCCTTGGGGCGACACCCGCCCCGATTACGGCCGGCCGGAGGTGCGGCAATTCCTGCGCGACAACGCGCTTCAATGGCTCCACAAGTTCCGCGTGGACGGCCTGCGCTTCGACGCGACGGCGTACATCCGGAACATTTACGGGAACAACAACGATGGCTGGAACGACATTCCGGACGGCTGGTCGCTCCTGCAGTGGCTCAACAACGAGGTCGCCGCCTCCCAGCCTTGGAAGATCACCATCGCCGAAGATCTGCGGAACAACGAATGGATCACCCAGGAGACCGGCGGCGGCGGGGCGGGCTTCGGTTCGCAGTGGGACGCCGAGTTCGTCCATCCGGTGCGCGACGCGTTGCTCGCGCAGAACGACTCCGACCGCGATATGGCCGCGGTTCGACGCGCCATTGAAAACCGCAATGGCGCCGATGCGTTCCGGCGCGTCATTTACACCGAGTCGCACGACGAAGACGCCAACGGACACCTGCGGATTCCGTCCGAGATCTGGCCCGGCAACGCGGGCAGCTACTTTTCGCGGAAGCGCTCCACCTTGGGCGCGGCGCTCGTTTTTACCGCGCCGGGCATCCCGATGATCTTCCAGGGCCAGGAGTTTCTCGAAGACGAGTACTTCCGCGACGATGACCCGCTGGATTGGTCAAAGGCGCAAACCTACCAGGGCATCCGGCAGCTCTACACCGACCTGATGCGGCTGCGGCGAAACTGGTTCAACCACACCCGCGGGCTGCGCGGGCAGCACGTCCACGTGCATCACGTGAACCCGGCGGACAAGGTGATTGCCTTCCACCGTTGGGAGCAAGGCGGGCCGGGCGACGACGTGGTGGTGTTGCTCAACTTCGCCAACCGCGGCTACGCGGATTACCGCATCGGCCTCCCGCGACCGGGCCTGTGGCGGGTGCGCTTCAACAGCGATTGGAACGGCTACAGCGCCGACTACAACAACTGGGGCAGCTACGACGCGCGGGCCGAGGAAGTCGGTCGCGACGGCATGCCCTGCCAGGGCTCTCTCGGGCTCGGCCCGTACAGCGCCGTGATCCTGTCCCAAGATCCGTGAAGCCGGCTCGGCCAGCCACGCCCATCACCGGGCCAGCGGCGCGGCAAATCGATAAGTTCCCGATCCGATGCCGATCATCAGCCGATCGCCTTGACGGCCGAGGACCTTCGCGCCTTTCGCCTTTTTCAACTGCCGGCCGCTCTCCGTCACGGACTTCGCGTCCGCCGCGGGCAGGTAAACCGTGCCGGTGGTGTTGGCCGGAATGGTAACCGCCAATTCGAACCGGCCGTCCTCCACCCGCCAGCGGCTGACGATGCGGCCGTGCAGAGAGTCGTACCGCGCGTGGACCCACGAGATCGTGGGGTTCTCCGGGTTGCTGCCCGGCGTGGGCGGCGAGGGCCGGATCACAATGCGCTGGTAGCCGGCGCCATCCGTGTCGATGCCGGCTAGCGTGCGGAACATCCACTCGCACACCGCACCGAACGAGTAATGCGCGAAGCTGTTCATGCTGGCGTTCTGGTTGCCCGCCGTGCCGTTGAAACCGTGCTCCTTGGTGAAGCTGTCCCAACGCTCCCAAATCGTGGTGGCGCCGTTCTCGACTTCGTAGCCCCAGGACGGAAACCGCCGGCTTTGCAGCAGGCGCACGGCGAGATCGTTCTGGCCCACGCCGGAAAGTGCCGGCAGCAACGGGCGCGTGCCCAAGAACCCCGTTGCCATGCGTGTGTCGTGATCGCGGATCTTCTGCGCGAGACGCTGGCCAGCCGCGGCGCGGAGGTTCTCCGGCACCAAGCCAACGTACAGCGCGAGCGCGTAAGCCGTTTGCGTGTCCACGCTCAACGCGCCGTCCGGGCCAAGATACTTCTTCGCAAATGCGGCTTGGATGCGGCCAAACAACTCACGGTACGCCGCAGCTTCAGTGTCGCGGTCCAGCGCGGCGGCCATTTCGCTCATGAGACTCGCCGTGTAAGCGAAATACGCGGTGTCGAGGTAGTCGATCGGCGTCGATTCGTTCTGGTTGAGCCAGTCGCCCCACGTGTTCGCGTCCGGCAATTGCACGCCGAGGAAATCCTTCGCGCTGGCTTTGCGCCATTCCATGAAGCGCGTCAGAGACGGCCAATGCTGTTCGAGCACGCGCGTGTCGCCGTAGGCCTTCCACACCGTCCACGGCACGATGATGCCGGCGTCGGTCCACGCGGTGGCGAAGGCCTTGCCGTGCTGGAACGGCCACGGGCAGTAATCGGGAAACGCGCCGCTGGGCAATTGCGCTTCCTCCACCTCGCGCAGCCATTTGGTGAAGAATGCCGCGACGTCGGCGTTGTAAGTGGCGGTGCGCGCATAAATCTGCGCGTCGCCCATCCAGCCGAAGCGCTCGTCGCGTTGCGGGCAGTCGGTGGGCAATTCGATGAAGTTCGCGCGCTGCGTCCAGACCACGTTCTTGAAAAGCTGGTTCACCATCGGGTCCGAACAGGAGAAACTGCTGGTCGCTGGCGTATCGGATTGCAGCACGATGCCGGTGATTGCATCCAGGCCCGGCTTGCCGGGAAAGCCGCTGACTTCCACGTAGCGGAAACCGTGGAAGGTGAAGCGCGGAACGTAAGTCTCGCCGTCCGGATCGCCGCGCAAGACGTACACGTCGGTGGCCCGCGCCTTGCGGAGATTCTCGGTCATGAGCCGGCCGTCGGGATGAAGCATCTCGCCGTGGCGGAGCTGGATTCGCCTCCCCGCCGGGCCGCGCACCTTGAGGCGGACTACGCCGGCGAAATTCTGGCCGAGATCAAAGATGGCCGTGCCATCGTCGCGGTGGGTGACGGTCCGGGCGGGCAGTTCCTTGAAGAACCGGACCGGCGGCGCGGGGTAGGCCTCCAGCTTCGCGGGTTTGATGAAGCCAAATTCCTCCTCGCGCGTGCCGCCACCGTCGCTGAAGGGCGCCTTCACGCTGCCGTTGTCCTCGGCGCGGATGGCGGACTCCCAGTGCCAGGCGGGGTCAGGGCGGGGGGCTTGCAGCGGCGCGGACGCGGGCCGGCACCAGTTCGCATCGGCTCGCCGGGCGTCGTACGCCTCGCCCATTAGAAAATCCGCCTCGCGATATGGCCCGTCGCCGCTCACCTGCCAGGTCGCGTCCGTGCCGACCACCTGGCGCGAGCCGTCGTCGTATTCGATTTCGAGCTGGGCCAGCAGGGCGGGTGTCTTGCCGTAGGTGTCGCGGCCGGTCTTGTTCGGTCCGTAACCCACCAGCAATCCGTAGCCGAGGTACCCAGCGTACCAACCATCCGCCACCACTGCGCCCAGCGCGTTGGTGCCCGGCCGCACCAGCCCGGTCACGTCGTAAGCCTGGTAATAAACGCGCTTCCGATAGTCCGTCCAACCCGGCGCGAAGAAGCGCTCGCCGACGCGGCGCCCGTTCAGTTGCGCTTCGTAAATCCCCAGCGCGGTCGCGTACAACGTGGCGCGGCGGACCGCCTTTTCGCCGGCCGCGAACTCCTTGCGATAATACCTCGCCGGCGGCAAACGGAGTTTGTTGGGGTCGGTCGGCAGCGGCGTTGAGTCGCGGAAACTGATCCACTGCGCCTGCCAATCCGCGGGCTGGAGCAGCCCCATCGTCCACGAACCGGGATCGCTCCAGCGCGACGCCTGCCCTTTCCTGTCCCAAGTCCTGACCTTCCAGAAACAGCGTTGGCGCGACTCGAGTGGCTGTCGGCCACCATAGACAATCTGGGTGGTGCGATCGCCGGGGACCTTGCCGCTGTCCCACAAATCGCCGCGGTCGGCGCCCAGCAACGTGCGCGAACTCGCCACCAGGATGCGGTAGGCGGTCTGGCGTTGACCGCGCGCGTCCGACTCGACCTGCCAGAACAGCCGCGGCGCGGGCGTGTCGATGGCGGTGGGATTATCGAGGTATTCGCAGCGCAGGCTGGTGATCGACAACGGCTCAGCCTGGGCAAAGCCAGCCAGGCAGGTCAGGACCAGCGGGAGAAAAAGGTGTCTTTTCATGACGGGCAACGCGCCGCAGCTTGGCGACAAATGCCAGCGCGTTCAACACCGGTGTGGCTGGCGTTGGGAGGCTGCGTGAAGCCTGATCGCGGAACCAGCCCAGCTTTTCTCTATCGCCAGCGAGGGGCGTAGGATCGTCACGCAGCGGCGGCTTCAGTCAGGGGCAGCAGCGGACACCGACGCACGGTGCGGGCGATGCGCTCCTCGGTCTCGTCGGCAGCGATGGCCAAATCGTAATGGCTCTGCAGATCCAGCCACCAGCCGGGGCGCGTGCCAAAGTAGCGCGAAAGACGCAAGGCCGTGTCGGCCGTGATGGAACGCTGACCCCGCACGATGTGGTTGATACGGATGGGCGTCACCCCCAGGGCCTTTGCCAACGCCGTCTGGCTGAGACCTAGCGGCTCCAGAAAGTCTTGGAGCAGAATCTCACCGGGATGCACCGGTGGCAGTTTTTTCGTCTTCATGACTTCAATGATAATCCACAATTTCCACGTCGTGCGCGTCTTCGCCCTGCCAGCAGAAGCAAATCCGATACTGGTCGTTGATGCGGATGCTGTGCTGCCCGGCGCGGTCGCCTTTGAGGGCCTCCAGGCGGTTGCCAGGCGGCACTTGGAGATCGCGCAGTTCCCGCGAGCGATCCAGTTGGGTGAGCTTGCGTAACGCCACGCGTTCAATCTGCGGAGGCAGGCCGTGGTCGCGCCAGCGCTGCCACAACCGCTCCGTTTTCCGACAGGCAAAGCTCGCGATCACCGCGCCACCATATCGCGCAACGATATGATGTCAACGACGTGGGTGATCGAGACCGCTTGGGAGCGTTGACTGCTGAGGCCTCGGTCTCAAACCAAGGCTTCAAGTGCGAGCCCCTCCCGGTTAGATTGCCGCCATGCAAACCACCTACTCGGTTGTTCGCCCACGCGGTGCGATGACAACCTCCGGGCAACGAACTCGGTGGCAACTCCGCGCTGTCGCCTGGCAACTGTTGGCCGCGGCGCTCGTCGGTTTCCCCGCTTGGGCCGCGGACGCCCCGTTGCTCGGCTGGGAAACCCTCGCCCGGCCGGATCGGCTCGCGGAGTTCAAGCCGACGGTCGAGGTTGGCTCCATTTCCAGCTACGACCGCACGGGCGGCAACGACGACGGCTTCTCCGGCAAAAACTCCTTCGTTCGCAAAGAGGCCGACGGTCTGGTCATCGCCGACCTGTCCGGGCCGGGCGTCATTTACCGCCTCTGGACGCCGACGCCCACGGACGACTGGATGGAGTTTTACTTCGACGGCGAGGCGCAACCGCGCCTCCGCGTGCGTTTCCGCGATCTGTTTTTGGAGCGGACCGAGCCGTTCGTGAAGCCGCTGGTCGGCTACGGCGTGGGCGGGTTTTTCAGTTACGTGCCGCTGCCGTTCGCGAAGTCGTGCAAAGTGCTGGTGCGCGCGAGCCGCGTGCAGTTTTACCAGATCAACTTCGCCCGCTACGCACCGGGAACGCCGATCCAGACCTACGCGGCCGCCGCCGATCCGGTCACCGCATCGCAGGAGGCGAAGGCCAAAGAGTTGTTCGGCCTCAGCGGTCAGGACCTCACCCGCTTCACCGCGCCGCCGGGCAGTCGGGTGGAAACCGCGCGCCAGCGTGTGACGATTCCCGGCGGGCGAAGCGCCGTTTTGTTCGAGCGCAAAAAGGCGGGGCGCATCGTAGGCCTGCGGCTCTCGCCGGCGGACGCGTTGGTCGGCAAAGCGCGCGATCTGGTCCTGCGGATTTCGTTCGATGGCGCGGAACCGTCCGTGCTCTGCCCAGTCGGCGACTTCTTCGGCTTTGCCTGGGGCGAACCGGCGATGCGCTCGCTCCTGATCGGCGCCACGAGCCGCGACGCCTATTGCTACTTCCCGATGCCGTTCGATCGCGCGGCCAAGATCGAGCTGGTCTCGGAAAAGCCGGCCGCCGAAAGCGTGGACGTGGCGGCGGAGGTGGCATTCACCGCCGCCCCGCGACGCGCGAACGAAGCCCGCTTCGGCGCCGTCTGGCGGCGCGAGAACCCGACCCAGATTGGCCAGCCATTCACCTTTCTCGACACCAAAGGGCACGGCCACCTCGTTGGGTTTGTGCTCCAGGCGCAAGGGATGACCAGCGGGCAGACGCTTTTTTTCGAAGGCGACGACGAGACCTGGATCGACGGCAAACTGGCCGTGCACGGCACCGGCTCGGAGGACTTCTTCAACGGCGGCTGGTACGACGTGCCGGATCGTTGGGAAAAGCGGTTGAGCTTTCCGCTGAGTGGCTGCCTGGGCTACCAGAAACATCTCAGCCGGACGGGCGGTTACCGCTTGTTGCTCGGCGACGCCTACAGCTTCGGCGAATCCATGCGCCAGACCATCGAACACTCGGGCACCGGCAACGACATCCCGACCGACTACGCCGCGGTAACTTACTTCTACGCTGAAAAACCGGCCGCGGCCGCGCTCCCGCCAGCCACGCAGCGGGCGGTGGCGGACTTGAAGGAACTGGTCTTTCCGGCTTGGTGGGAAATCCCGATCCACGCGTTTCCGTTCGAGGGGACGACACTGACCCGCAAGGCCACCAAGTTCGGCAACGAGGAAGTGCGGTTCCTCTCCGTGCGCGGCGGAGCGCCGGATTGGGTCGGGCCGCCATACTTGTGCGTTACTTGCCACGTGCCGGCCGCGGGCCGATACGCCATCGCCATCGAAACGCTGCGCGGTCCCGAGCAAGGCCAGGTGCAATTGTTCCAAGACGAGGTGCCGGTGGGCGAGCCGGCGGACCTGTACGCCGAGGCGCTCGCCAAGAGCGGACGCCTGGAACTCGGCACGATCCAGCTCCAGGCCGGCGACAATCCGATCATGCTCAAACTGGTGGGGAAAAACGCAAAATCAGCCAGCGTGGGCTTGGACCTGATTCAAGTCATCTGCCGACGAGTCGAGTAGCAGACGGCGCTCAGGCGATCACGCCTTTCGCGCCTTGCTTGCCAGCGGCAGTGCGAGCGCGAGCGAAACCGCCCCCAAGCTTAAATCTCGCCGCCCCAAACATCGGCAATACGCCCGCCGCCAGCCGGTGGGGCATTCGGCAGGGCAGACTCGATGCGTGCCAGATTGCCGGCGGCCGCCGGGAGAATCGACAAGATCGTGGCGGCGACCGTGGTTTCCAGTTTCAACTGACCCTCCGCTCCCAAGTGGACGTGACCGCTGGCGTCTCTGATCCGGAGCGCGAACTTGTGGTCGGCGATTTCCATTATGCGCTTGTTGGCTTGCCCATCCGGGCCGGTCGTTTCACAAAGCCAGCGTCCCTGAAAATCACGGAGACTGAGGGGATGCGCCGTTTCGGCGGTGGCTGGCGACTCCGGCGGGACGCCGCACCGCCACGGACGCGCGGAGGCCACGCGAGCGTGTGCTTCGGCCGCGGCCGGGTGGTTGGTCTCCAGGCGCATCAAGCCAAGCGCCAGCAGGTAAATGCCCCAAAAAGCCGCAAAGCTGACCCCCGCCATCCAGAGGCGTTGGTGCGGGTTCAGGTCCGCTCTCGCCGCCTGCGCCATGGTCAAACCCGCAAGCGCAAAGACCCCGGAAACCGGCATCGCCCTCCAGTTCCAACGCCGGGCGGCGCCCATGATCACGCCCGTGACGACCGCGGCGGTGATCGTGCCGAGGATACTGAAGAGGGCCGTCAGAAGCGCGACTATAACCAACAGCAACCCCCACAATGCAAGTTGCTTGGCGGCCGTTCTGAGCGCTGAAAAGCTCATGGCTCCACTTTGATACTGGAGAACTGGGAAACTAATACCAAGCCAAGTCTGATGCCGTCAAGCGTTTCGCAGTCCCGCGCCTCCTGCTGGCCGCAAACCAACGACCGCGGCGCAAACAGCCCGTTCAAGAAGTCACCCGGTAGGGCACCGGGCCGGCAAGATCGCCGCTTCCCCTTGAAAACGGCAGGCCGCGTGGCCTCACGCGGCGGTGGCGGCTGGTTTTGACGGGCAGCTAACGCCGCTCTGCCGGCGCGAGGCGATAGCTCACAAACGCCACCTGCCGGCTGTCCGGCGACCACGACGGCACATTCATCGTGCCTTGCCCGCCGAAGAGCTTCGCGAGCACCTGCACTTCGCCGCCGTTCGCCGGCATGAGCCGCAACTGCACGTCCTGATTTGCCGGGTGCCCCGCCACGTCCTTCGCGTAGCTGAGGAACACCAGCCATTTCCCGTCCGGCGAAGGGTGCGCGAACCAGTTGTTGAAACCGTCGTTGGTGACCTGTTCCTGGCTGCTGCCGTCGGGTCGCATCCGCCAGATTTGCATCAGGCCGGTGCGGTCGGAGTTGAAGTAGATCCAGCGGCCGTCCGGCGAGTACTCCGGGCCGTCGTCGAGCCCTTTGGCCGTCGTCAGCCGCGTCTCCGCGCCGCCGCCGACCGGGATCGTGTACACGTCGAACTCGCCATTACGCTCCGCGCAATACGCCAGCGTCTGCCCGTCCGGCGACCAGCCGTGCCAGTACGACGGCCCCGCGTCGGTCACGCGCCGCGGCGTGCCGCCGGTCGCGGGCAGGACGTAAATCAGCGACTTCCCGCCCGCCTGCGACTGATCGCTGATGGCGAGTTGCGAGCCGTCGGCCGACAGGCCGTGGTCGTTGTTGCACCGCGTGGCAAAGCCGGTGTCGAGCGACTCCGGCGTGCCGCCCGTCACGGGCAGCCGGTAGATGCGCCCGTGGCGGTTGAGGAGAAAGTGCTTGCCGTCGCGCGACCAGTTCGGCGCCTCGAAATGATCCCGCGCCCAGTAAACCGTCCGCCGATCCTTCGACGCGATGGCCACCGTCTCGAGCGTGCTTTCCAGGACCACGTTGGTCGTCGCCGCGTGCGGACGCGATTCCAGCCGGACGTTCGCGAAGACCACCGTTTCCAGCGCGTTGTCGTCGTGCGCGCACACGCCGAGGCCGACATAGACCGGGTCTTGCAGCTTCAACTTGAACGACCCTCCCGCCGGCCGCAGCGCCTCGCCCGCCTTGGCCACGGACATGAACACGTCGTCGCCCCAGCGCTCGATCCGCAACGTGCGCGGGCCGGTGACGTTGGCCTGGATTTCGCGGGTCGGCCCGTCGGATTCCTCGCGGTATTGGAGCGAGGTCAAGCCGTCGCCGTGCAAGGCGGCATCGGCGTACGCCGCGCCCGGCGCCAGGCTCTGGCGAATCAGCAGGCAGGCCTTGCGATGGGCGTTGCCGCCATTGCCCACGAACGCGATGTCCGCCGTCAATGCGAGGTCGCCGGAGAGGCGGGTCCAGACGTAGTGCAGCGCGTCGTTGGTGAACCACATGTTCGCGCCGCCGCCGGTGATCGTGTAGGTCTGCCTCGCGGCGTCGAACGTGACCGAGCCGGCGCGCTTCACCGCGCCCACGTCGCCGTGGCCTGCGAACAAGCCCAACGCCGGCTCAGCCGCCTCGGCTGAGTGGGCGGCGGCGGCCAAGCCCAGCAGGCAATTGACGGCGCAAAAGGCGAACCAGGCGCGACGACGGCGAGCCGGCCGGAATCGAGTGGTAACGTGCATGGCCGACTTTGGTTTCGGCAGCGGGCAAGGTCCAGCCGGGAGTGGAGGCGAAGCGGCGAAACCGTTCCCCCGACTGCACCAGTCGGATGATCCCGCGTGACCTGCGCCGGTGGAGCGGAGCGAAACCGGCGTCATGGTCCACGCGGATGTTCGAACACACGATTCTTCCAGTAATCTGGGTCTCGATGGAGGTGCATCACGGCCATGACCGCGAAGAAGTCGGGACAGACGCGGAAGAGGATGCCGAAGGGAAAAGTCTTGACCAGGCATCGGCGCACATCGCCATCGACAATCGGATAGAGGTCGGGGTTGAGCGCGATCCTGTTGAGTGCATCCTGGACGGAGGCGA
Organism: bacterium; assembly: GCA_021823625.1. Lineage (GTDB taxonomy): Bacteria > Verrucomicrobiota > Verrucomicrobiia > Limisphaerales > J093 > DSVZ01. The sequence goes on from JAKANS010000026.1 coordinate 19,060, forward strand.
GGAATCGTTTGCCGAGGTGCGGGTGCTGGGACTCGTACCACACTGCCGCGTCGATCATTTCCAATTCCGCTTCGGCGTGGAAGCGAACGGGCTTCATGCCAGTGCGGCGTAAGCTTTGGCAAAAACGTCAGCCGCTTGACGAAGCTCAACGACACCATCGTCCATTTCCCGACAACGTTTTCGGATTTCGTCGCGCCACGCCGGAGAGATTTCTGGACCCGGCGTTGCGTCAAGACTCTCGATCAGGCGCTCAGCCACGAAGGCTCGCGCCTGGGGTGAAAGCGCGAGCGCTTCAGCCACAATCCTATCGGCCGTCATGCTCATCTCAAAACGGTACCTATTTCCACTCCGGCCGGTCAATCTTCCGCTTCGAACGTCAAACCTCACGCGTTCCGAAAGGCCAGATGCCTCTGCCCGCGTGATTCGGCACCGTCGTTCCGCGACCGTCCGCATGGCGACACTGCAGGTGCGAACCTCGCTGCCGCACCAGGGCGAAACCCAGAGCCTCGAGCCTGCGGCACACCTCGCGCGGCGTCAGGACCGGCAGCTTGCCCCTGACTCACCCCACTTGAATCATCTGGGTCCCGACAAACTCCGCCTGCAACGGCGGCTCCCCATCCTCCAGCAGCAGGCCCACGACCTCCTCCAGATTCCGCTTCAGCTCGTCCAACGAGGCTCCCTGCGAATGGGCCCCCGCGAACCCCGGCACGTACCCGACGTAGAGTCCGGTGTCCGCACACTTCTCCACCACGGCCGTGTACTGCTTCATGAACGGACGCTACCCCGGCCGGCAGCGGGCGTCAAAGCCACCGATCGCGACCTGGGCGACTCGGGCCGAACGTCCGACTCAGCGACCGCCACCGATGAGGGTGCGGTCTGCTTCGCGGTGTCGAACATGACCGAGCCAGCGCGCCCAATTGAAACCGGAAAACATGAACACCCCGGAAACCACCTCGATGATCCGCAGCGCTTGCACGAGCCCGAACTCGAACGGATGCGCCCAGCACTCGGCGAGACGTTGAGCCGGCGGCAGCCACCCGGCCACCAGGGCGAGGCCGCCCAGGACGATGAACACCCAACTGATCACGGTGACTGAGAGTGGGCGCCTGCTCATCCGGCCGTTCTCGTCTGTGCGCGGCTAAGGTCGCCAGTTTCCGTCCGCCGATCCGTCCGGGCTGGCGAGCACGACGGTGTAGCCATCGGGATCGCGCAGCCAGACCTCCCAATGGTTCGGGCCGCCGTCACCGTCGGGTGGATTGCGATGGCGCGGCAGAACGATCTTCGCCTGCAACTCCACGGCGCGGGCCAGGGCAGCGTCGAAGTCCGCGACTTCAAACCACAGGAGCACGCCGTTTCCGGGCGGGAGGTTAGGATCGCCGATGGGGCCGTGATGGTGCTCCACGTCCCAGCGGTGCAATTGGAGAACCAGCCGGCCGTGCGCGACGAGCCGCTCATACTGAGTGCCGCCGTGGTCGCTCTGACAACCCAGGAGGCGTTGATACCAGCGACTGCTCGCCTCGACGTCACGCACGCAAATCAGGGGCTGAGGGCGCATACGAGCGATATCTATAGGTCCTCCGCGGTTATTCCGCCAATGGCTGGGTAAACCTGGCAAGGACCTGCCGTGGCTGGCGAACAGGCATCCCGCCGGACCGGCCGCCTCGGCTGAGCGGCCGACGGAGGCAGTAGGCCGGAGGAGGTCCGCTTGTTGGAAGGGTTAGACGTCTGTTTCATGGGCACGCGCGTCGACTTCAAACGGAGCATCTTCGTAACCGAAGTCCACGATCTGTTGAAGGTAGTTGGGCAGATAGGTAGCTATTGAACCAGCGATTTCGTACTGATGCACATGCCGGCACTCGTGCGAAAGAAGTCGGTTTGAGTTGTGCCCAAGGCAGATGTAGATGCAGTGGCCGAGAGTGAGGCCCACCATATTCGGGCCCAGGAGTCCGGTTTCGAGTGTCGCTAATTGAAGAAGCGGATCGTCAGGTATGGGCAAGCGCGGCACAAGCGAGACGCGGATTCGTTCTGGTTGGGCGACGCCTACGCGCCTGGCAATCGCAACCTCGAGATCATTGAGTGCTAAACCCCTCGCCGCGATCTCCGCAGCCCGCGCCTCCGCCCACGCGATGGCTTTTGGCACAAGAAGTGGCAGCGCCGAGCGTAAATTGAAGTTCATAGACGCCAACAGTCATTGAGCACATGCGGTTCATCCAAGGCACGCCTCCGAGATAGGCTGCTACCGATGCGATCTATCCCAAAAACGTCAAGTCTTGTGCGTGCATGTTGGTTCGAGGTTGGGCAGAAACGGGCCGCTTGGCAAGTTGAGATGCCGGCTGATCGGTGTTGTTTTCTAGCCCAGGCAGCCGCTGACGTGAGTCGGCCCACACTTTCCCGGCGGTTTGACTCCGGTTCAGCCAGCGCGGACTGACGGCCGCGGCTATAAAAACGCGGCGCGGAAGCACCAGGCCTCCGCGCCGCGCCTGAACCAACACTCACCGAACCTCAACGAGAAATTTCCAGTTTGAGGAAGCCTTGCGCAGCCGCGCCCACCGGCTGGGTGGCTCGCATCGTGACTTCGAGGCAGTCGCCTTTGTCCACCGGCGACCCGACTTGTGTGACCGCCGTGGACCCGGCCCACGGCACCAGGCCGCCGGACGCCGTCACGCGGTATTGCACATCCGTCAGCTCAACCTTAGGCCGCCGGTAGGTCAACGTGAGATAGTTCTGACCGGTGAGCGAAACCATCCCCGCCTTGGGCGCCGCCAGCGGCCGGTCAGGCACCCGCGGGTTGGTGGCGAAGGCATACTCGGCGAAGTTGTTCAAACCGTCCTGGTCGGCATCGTCACCGGGTCCAGCCGCGTTCGGCGGCAGGTCTTGAGTCGCCGCCCAGGTCGCGAAGTTCATGCCGCCCGCGATAGCCGTGACCGCGTCTGGCGCGGACGGAGGCAGCTCCGTGTTGCCCGCCGCATCGCGCGCCACGCTGAAGAAGCGATAGGAGGAACCGGGTTGCCCGGTGAACGTGGCCGTCGTGTCGGTGGTGGCCACCTGCCAGAGCGTGTACGGCTCGCTGCCCCGTGAGACAAAGACGTCGAAGCTCGCGATGCCGGAACCACCGGTGGCGTCGGTGCCGCTCCAGGTCACTTCGAACGGACCATTGGCCTCCGCCGGGAGGGCCTGGACGGCGCTGGTGGGCGCCACGGCGTCCACCGTGTTGGTCACTTTCGGGGTGAGGATCGGCGGATTCGCGCCGTAAGTTGGATCGAAGATGATCGTCGCCTGGTTGCGAATCTGCGTGCCGTCGGCCAATTCGAGCTTCGGCCGGATGGTGTAGGTGAGCGTGCCTTCGCCGCGATGGGAGGCGTCGTTCGGCGGCAGGAACCCGGCGAACGGATCCTCCGGCAGGTCGCCGGTGCTGGCGTCGCGCGAGCGCATCAGCCAAGTGATGCGGCCGGTGGTGGAGTCGAAGCTGACCTCCACCGTCACGGCGTTGGCATCGGTCCCGACCTGGGCGGTGGTGGTGAACTGCTGCCGGCCCGGCGGCACGGTGAGGCGCGCGTCATTGAACTCGATGGTCTTCAACTCGAAGGTGGACCAGTCGAGGTTCGCGTCGAGGTCGTCCGTCACGAGCACCTCCTGCGCGGGCGCGGCGGCCGTCGGCTTGTTCTCGAACAACACCTCGAACGGCAGGACCTGGTCGGGGTTGACCCAGTGCTCGGGCCCGGCGCCGGCGAGGGCGTACTTGTCGTTCGGGTCCACGCTGCCGACGATGGTGAAGGTGCCGCCCGCAATCACGCCGGGGAACGGCGGGCTCTTGAAGATGTCGCCGAGCCGTTGCTCGAAGCCCGACGGGTCATTCCACGGCTTGCCTTCAAGGCTGGCGCCGGAGGCATTCGTGAGGACCGGTTGCTGCCGATCCTTCTCCTTGGCGGCGTTTTCGTATTTCTTCGTCACCAGGGCGGTGGTCAGTTCCATTGAGAGGCCGAGGCTGCGGCACTTCCGAAGCTGGCCTTTCAAGTTTTTGATCAACTCACCACCGCTGGCGGTGTCATGGGAGATCTTGTTGGACTGGGTGCCGGCAAAACCGACGAAGGTCGTGTTCGCCGGCGTCACTTTCTCGTTGAACGCCTCCGAATGACAGGAGTCATTCACGAAGTAAGTCGTGCCGGCGCCGACTTCATCGAGCGCCTGCGTGAAGGCCACCGGTGAGAGGAAATCGCCGTTGAAGGCGAGATACGGCGCGCCGCTGGACTTCAGCCCTCCGTGGCCGCTGAAAACGACCACCAGGTTGTCGTCGGCGTCCACCTTGCCCTTCAACGAGCGAATGCCATTCAGCATGGTGGAACGACGGACGTCCTTATTGTCACCCGGGAAGTCGTGGGCCAGGAGATACTGGCCGTCCGGTGTGCGCAGATCCTTCTTGGCGTAGTCATTCAGATCAATGGCGTCTTTGCGGGTGCCGGGGAGGTTATTCCACTTCCAGACCGGGTCATTGGCATCCATCGTCGTGTAGTCTTCGACGGAAATGACCACCCACCAGGTCTTGCGGATGCCATCGGCGGGCGGCGCCGCGGACGGCCCATGCAGGCCCGGCCCGACGCCTGGCTCTTCATAATCGGCCGGCACTGGGTTGAGCGGGCGCTCCGTGGAAACGCCATCGGGTTCATTGCCGAACAGCCAGCGACCATTGATGTTCGCCAGGTAGCTGAAGCGGAGTTCGCTGGCCGCGAGCTCGGCCAGATCGCCCTCGAGCAAAGCCGCGTAATCGCCTAGCGTGGCGCCGAGGCGGTCGTTGAGCCCGCTGACCAGCGCGGCCCACTTGGCCGCATCCGCACCCGTGGGGGCCGGGAGAGACGCCCAGTTGAAGGAGGCCGAATTCGCTTCGAACTCGTCGCCCGTCATCATTTCCACCGTAATCGTGGCGGAGCTCATCGTCTTCACGCGCACCTCGAAGGTGACCTCCTGGCCCGGCCCGAGCGTGGGCAGCAAGGCCTCCGGGTTAAGGCCCCAGAACGTGAACGAGTCAGCCCAGTTGAGCGTGCTTTCGTACAGCCGGATTTCGGTCGCCCCTGGCGCGCGGAAGCGCAGCAGCGGCAGCTTGAGATCCACGAGGCCGCGGTTGCCGTACGTCACGAACCAGCTCATGAACCGCCCGGCGCGGGTCGTCCCCGGCCCGCTGAGCGAGGCGTAGAAATCGGGCGCGCCGCCTTCCGCGACTTCGACCGCCTGCGGCAGGACGAACTGCAATCCACCTGCCTCGACGATGACGTCCGCCTTGCCGGCAGGGAAACCGGTCAGATCGAACGTGGCAAACACGCGACCGCTGTCGCGAACGCTCGCGCGCAAAGCAGCGCGTTTCTCGCCACCAGCGCGCACCGCGAAGGTGGTGTTCGTTGTGAGCGCAGAACCGTGCAGGTCGAGCGTGACCTGGCCGGCGTTGCCGACGGCTTCAGGCCAGACGGACTCGAGGCTGAAGGCCGCTGACGCCGCTGAGATCTGGAAACTCTGCGGCGTGGCCGGCAGCACGCGCCCGATGGCGAGCACGTAGAAGACATTCGCGTCGCCGGGCCCGGTGGGAGTGCCGGCGCCTGAAGTAACGGCGCTCGTGTCGGTCGCGCTCCATTCGCGCTGGCGCGCGCTGTAGTTTTCAGACGTCGGCATGAAACCCCGGCCGACGTAGATCTCGGTGACGCCCTGGTCCGCCAGCAGATCGAGGTTGAAGCGCACGTCCTTGCCGGCCGGCGCGACGCATTGGAACCAGTGCGGTTCCTCCTGCGCCGCAAACGAAGCGCTGAGGGCCGCGCCATCCAGCGGAATCATTGGCAGCGTCAGCGAGGAAGCGATCCCCGCCGCGCTTTCGTTGTTCGCCGAGTTGGCGCCTTCGAAGACGTCTCCGCGGCTGTTGCCGACGACGAGCCAGTTGTAGTCCGCCGCCACTCCGCCGGGCACACGCACGTCGGCGCCCGCCCGATAGCTCTGGCCCGGCCCCAGCGTGATGCTGCGCCCGGCGAGGATTTCGCCCACGGCGAGCCGCTGCCCGTCCGTGCCACTCCGCAGGTAAACCGCGTCATGCCACGGCCCGGTGAACGCATCCGCGCCGCGGTTGACGACGGTCCACTCCACGTGAACCGATCCGCCGGCGGTGATCTGCGCCGGACCAGAAACGTCGGTCACGACCAAATCGATATTCGAAGGTGCGCTCTCGACAAACTCGAATGCCCCCATGTCTGGCACGGCGCCGTTCGCCGCGGCGGTGCCGGTGTTGCCGGTGCGCGGATCGTCATAACGCGCCATGCCGGCAAAGTCGGTCGCCGGCGCCACCGCGCCGGCCGCCGCGTCGATGCCCGGCGAGGCGTAGTTGAGCCGGAAGTTGTCGGCCACGGCGTCCTTGTAGCGCGGGGCAGCGGAAATGTTGCCGTCCTGGCCCGTCCGGTCGCTCGTGCCATTGTAGTTGCCGCGCGTGGCGCCGGGGTTCCAGACGTTGCAGGAAGTGACCGTCGGCGTGGAACCGCCGAGATCGTGCTCGATGCCCACGTCGATGCTGCGCGACACGATCGAGTTCCGCACGATCAAGTGTCCGACGTGTTCCAGCAGGCCGATGCGGTTGCTGTCGAGCGTGCAGTTGACGATGGTCATCTCGCCCACGGCGGTGAGACCACGGTCGCACCGGAGCACCACGCAGTTCTCGAACCGCGTGGTGCCATAACAAAACGCGCCGTCCTTCAGGGCGTCGGCGATGATGCAGTTCCGGGCCGTGAACCCGCCGCCCAACGCCTCGATGACGCCGCCGGCCCCCCACGGATTGCCGACCGAATTCCCGCCGTAGCGGATTTCGGCGTGGGTCAGTTCACCGGTGGCGCCGTCCTCGAAGCGCAGGCTGCGCCAATCGCCCGCCGCGGGCTTGGTCTGCGTGCCGTCTTCGTTGGTGTCGCCGCCCCAGACATCGTCGTTGATCGACGTGAACACGACGGGTTGGGCAAGCGTGCCAGCCGCCACGAGCCGACCGCCGTTCTGCACCGTAATCCCCTGACCGGCGCGAAACTTGACGATCGCCCCCGCTTCGATGGTGAGCGTGGCACCGGCCGGCACCGTCACGATGTCGGTGATTTCGCGCAAGCTGTCCGAAGTCCAGGTTTCGCTGCCGGCCAGCGCGCCGCCGTAAGCCCGGCTGTTGAAGCGGAACAAGGCGTTTTCATTGGCATTCAACGTGGCGCTGGCATTGACCGCCAGCCGCCAGGAGCCCGGCGTGGGTTTGGTCAAATCGCCGTCCAGGTTGCTGTCGCCCCCGACTGAATCGTCCAGGAACGATGTGAGGGTGATCGGCTGGGCCGCCGTCCCCAACGCCGTGAGCTTGCCGCCGCCGAGCAGGTTCAGCCGCGCGCCCGGCAGGAATTTCACCATCACGCCCGGCTGGAGCGTGAGGCTCTGGCCGGCGCCGATGGACACTTCGCGGCTCACCACGTGGACTGTCCCAGCCGCCCAAGTTTCCGAAGCGCTGAGCGCGCCGTTGTGCCAGATGACGCTGTTGTTCACGGCCACGGAGCGCCGGGTTTCACCCGCCACGCCGCCGCCGGCGCCACGAACGACGGCCGCGATTTCGTAGAAGCCGTCGCTCACGCCCGCGGTGTCCCACGTCGCGCCGGCGGTCAAGCCGGCCGGCAAGGTGGCGATCGGCGTCGGCACACCGTCGCGCCACGCGCTGAACTCCGCGGAGAACGGGCCGGTGCCCGGAACGAAGGCGGCGATTTCCAGCCTCACCGCGCCGTTCAGCCACGGCTCGCCCGGCGAGAGCCAGACCAGCATGGGAACGGCGTCCTCATGGATCGTGCCGCGGCCACCCGGTCGCGCGCCGCCGGCGCCGTCCGCCGTGATGGCACCCGTAAACGTGCTCGTGCCGCGGTAAATCGCGATCCGCCCGCCCGCGCCGCTGCCACCATCGACCCACTCGCCGGGTCCGCCATTGGCACGAATCTCGCCGCTGCCGGCAAAGGTGCGCGCGTTCAACAGGATGCTGCCGCCCGACCCACCACCGGCGTTGTTGACCGGACCGCCGAGTGCGTTCGCGGTGATGCTGCCGTCCACGGTGAGCGTGCCGCCCACGATCATCCGCACGACACCGCCGCCATCGGTACCCGGACCGCTGTCACCGCGACCGCCCTGGCTGCCGGGCGTCGAGGGTTCAAGCGCCGAGCCGTAAGCCGCGCCGCCCGGCGCGCCCGACGCGCTGACGTAACCATCGCCGCCGTGGCCGGCACCACCACCCGCCCAGGAACCTGAGCCGCCCACGCCTGGACCCGGATCGCCGCCGATCGGATAACCCAGACCGTCCGCATAAACGCGACCGCCGATGCTGGCGTCGCCGAGCACAACCAGCTTCACCCCGCCGTCACCTTTGAGGTGGGTGAGCAGGGCATTGGTGGTCACTTCGAAGCTCTGAACGACGAGTTGCTCCCCGCCATAAACCTGTGCCTGCGCGGCGATGCGCAGGTCGTAAAGTTCGGGCGCAAGCAACGGCGTCAAGGCGCCCCAGTTCCCGCCATTCTCGACGAGGACCCGGCCGACGGACTCGCCTGCCAGCCGCGTGTAGATCGTGCCCGCACCGCCGGTTTGGTGACCGCCGCCACCGCCGCGGGCGGTAATCGCACCCGCGAACTCGTCGGCATCGAGGTAGAGTGCGATCCGGCCCCCGCTGCCGCTGCCACCGTCCACCCATTCGCCACCACCGCCGTTGGCCGCGACGGTTCCCTGGCCGGCCAGCTTGGCGGCGGTCACCCAGATGCTGCCGCCCGCAGCCCCGCCCTGATTGTTGTACCAGGCGCCGACGCCGTTCGCCGTGAGGGTGCCGTCCACGCTCAACGTGCCACCCACGATCAACCGCACCGCGCCGCCACCGGGACTGCGCTCCCGCGTGGCCGAGCCGTCACCGCCACCGCCACTGGAACCGAGGTCCGTGGGTTCGAGGATGGAACCGTACGCCTGGCCGCCGGCAGAACCGGACCCACTGACGCCGCCGTTGCCGCCATAGGCACCACCGCCGCCGCAGCAGCCGATCGAATCGCCCGCGCCCGGACCGGCTTCGTCACCGACCGGGTAACCTTTGCCGTCCACGTTGATCGCCGCCCCGGACTCGATGGTGAGGTCCTGTTCGACGGTGAGCGAAAGCCCCGCTTGGCCGGTGACGTGGGTCAGCGTGGCGCCGGGTTTCATTTGCAGGCTCACCAGGTTCAGCGGCCCGGTGGGATAAAACGCGGAGCCGCCGGTCAGCACGAGCCGCGTCTTGGCCGGCACGTCGAAAGGCGTCAACGCGCCGGCGTTTCCGCCGTTGTCGAGCACCAGCTCGCCTTCGGTTTCGCCGACAATCTTCCGGTAAATGGTGCCGGCACCGCCGCGCTGATGGCCGCCGCCACCGCGGGCAAACACCTCGCCGGTGAAGGCAAGCGTGGTGGCATGAAGGGCAATCCGGCCGCCGCCGCCACCGCCGCCGTCCACCCATTCGCCGCCGCCGCCGTCAGCCAGGATCGAGCCCGTGCCGGCAATCGTCCTGGCCGTCACGTAAATGCTGCCGCCCGCGCCACCGCCGGTGTTGTCGGCGGTGCCGTTCAGCCCGTTGACGCTCACGCGGCCGTCGATGGTGAGCGTGTTGCCGATGTTCAGCCGGATGGCTCCGCCGCCGGCCGGGCCGGCGCCGCCGCTGGCGCTGCCGCCCGCACTGCCGAGTTGCAGCGGTTCGGTGATCGAGCCGTAAGGCGCGCCGCCGACCGCCCCGCCCGCCGTCGTGCCGCCCTTGCCACCGTGCCCGCCACCGCTGCCGCAGCAATCCAGTTGGACGCCCGCGCCCGGACCGCGTTCGTTCCCGATCGGGTACCCGCGGCCGTCCGTGTTAATGCTTCCGCCTTGAGCCACGGTCGCGTTGTTGAGCACGTTCACCTCGCAACGATCCTGGCCGGTCAGGTGGGTCAGGACCGTGTTGGTGCGCACTTCCAAGTCGCGAACCGTCAGCGGCGTCACCGGATAAACGGTGGCCATCTCGGCGAGCGTGAGTTGGAAGGCTTCGGGTGAAGTCATGGGCGTGTAGTTGCCCCAGGCGCCGCCGTTGTTAACGAGGAGTTGTCCGTACGCCGTGCCGTTCTCCCGCGTGTAAATCGTGCCCGCGCCCCCGCGCTGGCTGCCGCCGCCGCCGAAGACTGTGATCGTACCGGTGTAGTCCTTGGCACCGTAATAAACGGCGATCCGCCCGCCGCTGCCGCCACCCCCATCCACCCATTCGCCGGGACCGCCGTTCGCGGAAAGGGTGCCCGTGCCGGACAGCGAACCCACCGTCAACCACAGACTGCCGCCGGACCCGCCCCCGGCGTTGTTCGGCGGATTCGCCCCACCGTCCGCCGCGAGACGTCCATCGAGCGTCAGTTTGCCGTCAACCATCAACCGGATTGCGCCGCCACCCGGTGTGCCGAGCCCATCGTCGGCGTTACCACCTTGGCTACCCAAGGTGGTTGGTTGGAGCATTGAGCCGTAATGCCCGCCCCCCACCGCGCCGCTCTTACTGTTGCCACCCAGGCCGCCATGGCCACCGCCCGAGCCGCCCCAATCGTACCGTGCTCCGGCGCCGGGCCCGCGGTCGTCGCCAATCGGATAGCCGCGACCATCGGCGGTGAACTGGGCATTCTTCGCGATGGTGGCATCGCCCAGAGCGTGCAGGGAGAGATTCGTCTGGCCGATGAGATGGGTGAGCACTGCCTCGTTGGGCATGGTGAACAGGCTTACGGTCAGTGCGGCCTCGGGATAGCAGACCGCCCGGCTGGCGATGGCGAGGCGGAACGCCTGCGGAGAAACGATCGGCGTGTAATTGCCCCAATCGGCGTTGGCCACAGTTAAGTCGCCTTGGGCGTCCGCGGTTCGCTTCAAATAAAGCGTGCCCGCCCCGCCCCGTTGCGAACCGCCGCCACCAAACGCGGTGATCGGGCCGGTGAAATCGTTGGCGGTAAGGTACAGCGCAATGCGCCCGCCGCTGCCGCCGCCGCCGTCCACCCATTCGCCCGCGCCGCCGTTGGCGACAATGACGCCTGCGCCGGTCAGTTTGCCCGCCGTCACCCAGAGGCTGCCGCCCGAACCGCCGCCGGCGTTGCTGCCGCCATTATCAAGACCGTTGGCGGAAAGCCGGCCGGCGACGTCGAGGGTGCCGGTCACCCCGAGCCGGATGGCGCCGCCGCCCGGCGATCCCGCGCCTTCACTGCTATCGCCGCCCTGGCTGCCCAAAGCGATGGGTTGGAGCATTGACCCATAATGCGAGCCGCCCTCATAACCGGTGGTGCTGTGCCCGCCAAGGCCACCGTGGCCGCCGCCCGACCCCGCCCAATCCCCGCGCACACCGGTGCCGGGACCGCGGTTGCCGTCGAAGGGATAGCCGCGCCCGTCCACGCTCAGGGCGGCGTCTTTGGTGATGGCGACATTGCCGCTGGCATTCACCACCAATCCCGTGCTGCCGGTCGCGTGGGTCAGTAAGGCCGTGCCGGCCACCGTGAGATTGCCAAGTGACAAGGGTTCCGTGGCGTAACCGATCGCGTTGCCGTCGAGGAGCAAGTTGAACGCAACCGCCGAAGTCAGCGGGGTCCACTCGCCGCGACCGCCGTTAATTACCCGCAGTTCGCCGGCCGTCGCTCCTTGCTTGAGGTAAATGGTGCCCGCGCCGCCCACTCCGGCACCGCCGGCGCCCACCGCTGCGAGCGAGCCGGTGAATTCGTTGCCGGTGAAGAAAAGCGCCACGCGCCCCCCGGCACCGCCGCCGCCGTCCACCCATTCGCCCCCGCCGCCATTGGCGGAAATGGTCCCGGCGCCCCGCAGCGTGGCCGCTTTCAGATAAACCGTGCCGCCGGCGCCACCGCCCTGGTTGTTGATCGCGGCCGTGGCACCGTCCGCGCGAATAGCTCCAGCGATTGTCAACGTCCCTCCGACCTCCAGGTGAATGAGTCCGCCGCCCGGCGTAAGCGAAGCCGTACTCTCGCTGTTGGCGCCTGGCCCACCCCATTCGTTGGGCGCGACGATCGAGCCGAACGCAGGTCCGCCCGGGCCGGGAATGCCATTGCTCTGGTGGCCGCGACCGCCGTGGCCACCGCCGCCGCCGGCATAGTTCCCCATCGTTCCCGCGCCCGGTGAACCGGCAGCGGCGTAACCCTTGCCGCTGGCGTCGATGCGCGAGGCGGCATCGATGGTGACGCTGCCCGCAATGGTCAGGCGCACCGCGCGTTCCGCCTGGCCCGTGGCTGCCGGTTCGTGGGTCACCACCCCGCCGTTGACAACTTGGAGGCTGGCAAAGGCGTGGGAGCCGGCCACGGTCAGCGTCGCGTGGTCCACCAGCACGTCCTGGCCTTCCAGCGACGCGTCACCGGCACCCAGGGTAAAATCGGTGTCGATGGTGACGGCCGCCTGGCAGGTGAGGAGCGCTGCGCTGCCGGCCGCGAGGAGTAACAAGCCGAAGAAACGACGAGCGGTTTTCATAAGGGCCTCCAACAAACAGGGGAACAAGGTTTCGCTTTGGTTTGGATCGATCCAGCACCGGACCGGGAATGAGAGGCGCCCGCCCGAAGAAACGGTGGATAACGAAACGGTCTTCCTCCCAGGCTTTCGCACGGCATCTCCGGATCGGAAACGCGATTGATCCAACCCATGGCGAATAGGGAAACTACAGCGCGGAAAGTGGCACCCTGCCGCCGCCCTGTCAATCTTCGTGCCGCCAGCGGGCCGCCGGTTGTCATCCCGCCTCGGAGTAGATGCGGCGTCCAGAGAGGGCTGGACGGCCCGTGCCGATCCGCTCAGGATCGGCGACATGTGGTTCACCGAGTCCTCGCGGTTTTGCGTGTCGGCACCGGCCTGGGCGCGTCGGCTGGGAGGCGTCCTGTTCGCGGCGGGCGCACTGCTCGGGCTTACCGCGTGCCAATCCACCGGTGGCGGGCACGCCTCCGTGGTCATCACCGGCCAGTCGATCGACAACCTCCGCGTGACCACGGCGACAGTTTTCAATGCGACGGGTTATTCGCTCGCCACGAGTACGCCCGACGATATGACGTTCCAGAAGTTGGGCAGTCTCGGCGAGGGCATCCTTTAGGGGAGTTGGGAGGCCAAGGGCGTCATGACCCGCGTGCGGGTGCGCTTCGAACCGTACGCCGACAGCGATTACCAACTGGTGGCCACCGCGTACACGGTCCGCGACGCGGGCGACAGCGTCTTCGAAGAGGAAAACCGTAAACTCCTGCTCAGCGGCGGCAGTTATCGGAAGCGGCTCGATGAGGTCAAAAAGCGGCTCGCGGACACCCCACCCCGCACGCCAGCGCCGAAGCCTTAAAACATCGCGCACTGGCGGTGCCACAACCGCCAGTTCATCCCGAACACGAGTTGGGCGTGCGGGTCAAGTAATTCCGCGCCAACGCCGGCTACAGCCGCGGCGGCTCGGGTTTGAACGGTGGCTGGAAGCTGAGCACGCCTTTGACGCGCGTCTTGCGTTTGAACACCTCCCCGCCGCAGGTCACGTACAGTTCGTCGAGGTCCGGGCCGCCGAAGCAGACGTTCGCGAGCCACGCCTTCCGCGGTTTGGCAATGATGCCATTCACGCGACCCGCCTGGTCGCAAAACTGCACGCCCATTTCCGTCGCCACGTAAAGCCGGCCGGCGGTGTCCACGCACAAGCCGTCCGCCCCGCTGCCGTTCGCGCCGTCCGGAACGTGGAGATAAAAGTACCGCTGCTGGTGCGCGAGCGAGCCGTCGGGCTGGATCTGGTAACTGAAGATGAACCGCCCCCGCGTGTCCGCCACCAACAACAGGCTTTGGTCGGGCGTGAGGCAGACGCCGTTGGCAAAGCCGATGCCGCCCTTGTCCACCACGCGCTTTTCGCCGGTCGGCAGGACCAGCCAGATTTGCTGGTGGTCCGGGTCGGTGACGTAAAACCGGCCGGTGCGGGTCACCGTGAAATCGTTCGAATCGAGACCCTCGGCGATGACGCTGGCCTTCGCGTTTTCGTCGTAAGCGACCAGTTGCTTACGGCGGCCGGCACAGGCGTAAAGGCGTCCGTCCGGGCCGAACTTGAGACCGCTCGCGCCGCCCGTGTCCTCCGCGAACACGCTCACGGTGCCGTCGAGCGCGACCTTGTGAATGCGGTTCTTGGGGATGTCCACGAAGAAGACTTCGCCGCGCGCGTTGGCGGTCGGGCCTTCCGTGAATTCGTGGCCAGTGCTGACGATCTGCCACTCCGAGCCGGGCGCGACCACATCCGTGACCACCGGCGACTTCGATTTCCGCCCCGGGTTGGCGACGATGGGCGCCGGCCAGTCGCGCCAGAGCCAGCGCACGGCGTCGGGGAAGATTGCGGTGGCGTGCTTGCCGTTGTGGCTGCCGTCGCCCCAGACGTGCGCCACGTCGTACCCGGCGAAGACGAGCGCGCGTTCCATCTCCTGGTTCGCCATCCACCAATCGCCGCCGTAGATGTTCAGATCGTTGGCGCCGTCCTGGAGGAAGATGCGGATCGGCTTGGGCTCGGTCTTGCGGATCAAGGTGGGATAATCGTTGCCGCCGCGCAGGCCCACGTAGGTGCCGATGCTGCTGAACACCCGCCGGAAGGCGTCGGGCCGTTCCCATGCCGCGGTGAAGGCGCAGATGGCGCCGCTGCTGGCGCCGGCGGTCGCGCGGTCGTTGCCGTTCGTGGAGAGATTGAGCCGGTGTTGGGTGGCGACGAACGGCAGCAGTTCGTCGAGGAGGAATCGCGCGTAATTGTCGCCCAAGCCATCGTACTCATAACTGCGGTTGAACCGGTCCAGCGCGTCCGGCGCGAGCGCCTTCACCCGGCCGTGCATCACGAACACGCCGACCAGCGGCGGGAGTTCCTTCCGCGCGATCAGGTTGTTGAACACGTTCGTCGCGCGGTACTGGAGGCCGTCCTGGAAAACCATGACGGGCGCGGGTTTCGTGGCGTCGAGCTGCTTCGGCACATAAACCCAGTAATCGCGGGTCGTGCCGGGGAAGACACGGCTTTGGTCGAACACGCCGTGGAACACGTCGCCTTGAGGCACGCCGGGCTGCGGCTGCGAATCGGGGCCGGGCACGTAGTCGTCGGCAGCGGAGAGCGGCCGGGGGGCGAGGAGCGAAAACGCCACGAAGGCGGTGAACAGTGGGCTGCGGATGGGTCGGTGCATGGCGCAGAGTGTCGCGTTGAACGTGGGCCGTCAAACGAGCTCCGCGCCGGCGAACTCCGAGTGCACCGGCCAGGGCGGGGCGCGGTGCGCAAGTCGCAGCGCGTTGCGCTTAACATTCCGGCCAAGGCCAGGCCTTGGATGATCCGCCGCGCAATCTCTCGTCGGCGCTCCGGCGTGACCGCTCCGCGGCGTCGGCCAAGCTTCCCTTTCTCCACGGTGTAGAGCAGGTCACACCGGCAAAGCGTCTTGAGGTCCAAGCCGTCGGGAGCGTCGAGCACCACCTCGTTGGCCCGGGACTCGCGCTCGTTGCCAGGCCGCATCGTGCGACAACCAAACACCACCAGTTCGGGCTTCGCGTCAATGCGCGCCTGACAGGACACCAGCGCGCACGGGTGTTCGCCGAAGACGTCGGCGGTGTAAATGTCCCAAGCTTTCAATCCGCCACCTCGATGCGCTGAGCGCCCATCAAGCGGTCGATCTGTTCCCGATCGTCATCGGGCCGGCGGTAAAGGGCGCGCGCTTTGGCGGGCGGGAGTGGGTTCACGGCGGTCAAGCGGGCGCGTGGTCTTCCCACGCGCATTGGTGACTTGCGGGAGGCCCAAAGCCAGTGCCTGGCTGAGGACTTCCTCCTTGCTCAGCCCGGTCTGCTGGGCGGTACGGCTTACTTTGCGGGCCATCTCCCGGCCCACAGGCAACGCATAAACAGCGGTCGGCAAGTCCGTAGCCTAAGACGGCGCCGTGTCCGGTCAAGTGGCTGGATCGCTTCGGCGACTGGAAGCGCGGCCGGGAGCGAACTGAGCCACGCAGAAGCCGGCACTTGCCCCGTCAGCCCTCGCCAAAGCAAGCACGGCTTGCAACCGACCGGGACACCGTGCAATTGTGCAACCTATCAAACCTGAATCGCCATCTGACCGCGGGTTGATGCGTCTCGGCCGACGAACACTTGCCTGGGCGACATGAAGACGAGCGAGCAGCTTCATGCTGGCGTCCGGTTTTTAGTCGCAGGTCTTGGGTCGCTGCTGCTGTTGATCTGGACGCTCATAGGTCGCGGACTGCCACCGCTGATTATTCCACCCGGCCGCAGCATTTCTCCCGGGCCGGTACTCTTTACTGCCTTTCTGGCGGCGACGATTCTCGTCATCCTTTCACCGATGATCATCCGCGGCTCCGGAGGGGACCGTTGGTTGAGCGTTTTGCTCGGGGCCTTCCCGTTCGCTGTGCTATCCGTCGTGGTGCTGTGGGTTTTGGAGGCCATCAGATGATCGAGTCATCACCCGCTAAATGTGATGTCCCAAAGTAAACGCGGCTTGCGACCAGAGGGTAACTTGTGCCATCGTGCAAGCCATGAAGCCGAGAACGCCAGTTGACCGCGGAGCAATGAGGTTCGGCCATTGAACGCTGTTGGGGGCCTGTATGACTGCGATCGAGGTTGTCATCCGATCCGTCATTGTAGCGGGGCTGGGGAGCTACTTGTACGTCAAGCACCGGCAGAGGCTGCGCAGCGAGCCACCGCGATACGACGAGGCAGACTGGACCGGCAGAGCCATTGACACAGTGGCACTCAAGCCCACGGTTGAGCGCGTTCGCCGCGACTATCTCGCTTCCCGTCTCCCCGCTTGCGCGCTGGGCTTTCGCGGGACCCTGATCAAGTTGGCAAAGCGAGCTCTATCGCGGTTGGCGTACTTCCAGGACAGAGAGCTGGAAAGACATGGGCAATCCCATCCCCGCTAACGAACCACTCGACCGAATGACCAGCAGCAGGCTCACATACTGGTTTCCAATCCGCGTTTTTACCGTGCTCTCGGGTGGCAGCCAGCGTTTCGATCTATATGAAAGCCATTGACCGTTCATTGTCGGCTGAAGAGGCAGTCGCGGCCGAACTGGAGATCTGCATCTCCTGTCTCCAGACCAACCCGCCCGGGACGCATTTCTGCCGGCATTGCGGGACGCCGCTCACCTGTTACGCCGCGACCGGTCCCTTCGAGAGCATCTTCGCGGAGGGTAATTTTCTCCGCAAGGCGGCCAGCCGAGGACGCTGGAGCGGCCGGGTCCGGGCCGGCGTGGTCGCGCTCCTGTTCCTGGAACTCGTGGCCATCCTGTCTGGAATGTTGTTGCCGAGGTAAGACGCGCCATCCGGGAATGGCCAATCAGGGACGCTGGCCACCGTCGCCAGCATCGTGGCTTTGAGCAACGAGACCTGATCCACTGCGGCCCACGCCACCACCGGTTGGCTCCGAATGACAATGCCCAGAAAAGTTCCAGCGGCTCCCCGGCCCCGCGGGCGAGTTCCTATCCCGGTTTTCCCTGTTGGTGGCGATTTACAGTCGCACCCTCCCGATGCTAGGTTCGGCCGTGAATGTAAACGAACTGATCAGCGTTGACCCAGAAGTCCTTGGCGGCACGCCAGTGTTCAAGGGGACGCGTGTTCCCGTGAAGACGTTATTCGAGTACCTCGAGGACGACTACACGCTCGACGAGTTTCTGGAGTGTTTCCCGTCGGTGACGCGCGACTGGGCGTGTCAAGTTTTGGAACGGTCGGAGTCGGCTCTGATGGAGCCGGTCGCGGCGTGAAGATTCTCCTGGACGAGTGCGTGCCGTGGCCGATGCACCGGCTGTTCCCCGGCCACGAATGTCGGGCCGTCAAACAGCACGGTTGGGGCGGAATCAAGAATGGCGACTTGCTGCGCCTGGCAGAAGCGGAATTTGACCTCTTCATCACTTCCGACCAGAACACCCGCTACCAACAGAACCTCGCGGGTCGTCGGATCGCAATCATCGAGTTGTCCACCAACAAGCTGCGCCGTCTCCAAGCCGCGGCCGCCTTGCTCCAGTCAGCAGTGGACGCCGCGAGAACTGCTGCCTACCGCCGGCTGGATATTCCCTGAAGTCCTGGCTCCGGTCCGGGCTCAGCGTGCTTTCCCGCCAGCGCAGCAGGCCGAAGCCGTCGCCCGACGCCGGGCCGCTCAGTCTTCGGCGAACAGGTATTCGAGATCGGCCCGGGTGAGGCTGCGGGCGAAGCCTTCCTCGCCCAGCACGTCGGCGATCGTCTGGGCCTTGCTCTGCTGGAGCTCCCAGATCTTTTCCTCGACTGTGCCCGGCGCGATCAGGCGATAGGCGTTCACCGTCCGCGTCTGGCCGATGCGGTGGGTGCGGTCGATCGCCTGCGCTTCCACCGCCGGGTTCCACCACGGGTCGTACCGCACGACGCGGCTGGCGGTGGTGAATTTCAGGTCCGTGCCGGCGACGCCGCGCGGACATAAGAACACCCCATCACATTCTTCGGTCGCGCCTGGTGATTCGCGTTTGACCGCCCCCGGCCGCGTGCTAGGTTCGTTCCTCGTTTGCGCGCCGGTGGGGGTAGGTTTGCCGTCACCGGCGGTCGCGCTACAGCGGTTTTTTGGGGCACACTTCGATGAGCGATTCGACAATGGCCGCCCCCTTGAAGGGAAACGGCCGGGTGAAGGTTAGGGACGTGGTCATCCGCATTGCGGGCAACTCCCAGGATGGGATTCAAGCCATCGGCGGGTTTCTGGCGCGGCTGGCCGGCCGCAGCGAGCAGGACGTGATGACCTACATGACCATCCCGTCCACGATTTCCGGCGGCCCGTCCATTTTTCAGGTCCGCATCGGCACGGGCGACATCCTCAGCGCCGGCGATGAGGCGGACGTGCTGCTGGCGTTCTACCAGCATTCCTACGAGGGCCACATCGGTTCGCTCAAAACGCACGGCATCGTGCTGTTCGACTCCGACCACGTGGAGCCCAAACCGGAATGGCAGGCGGATTACCGGCACGTGGGCGTGCCCATCTCGGGCCTCACGGTCGAGGCCATCGGCGGCACCGCGCGCGACAAGGGCAAGAACGTCTATGCGCTGGGCCTGCTCGCGAAGATGTTCGACCTGAACGTCACCAAGCTCAAGGAACTGATCGGCGAACGCTTCGGCGGCAAGGACGCCAGCGTCCTGGAAAACGCGCTCAGCGCCTTCGAGGCCGGCTACAGCTACTCGTTGGGACACCTGCTCGAAACGTTCGAGTTCGCCGAGGGTTTGAAGCGTGGCGTCAAGCAGGTGGTCATGAACGGCAACGACGCGCTGGCCTACGGCTTGATCGCCGCGGGCGTGCGCTTCGGCGCCGGGTACCCGATCACGCCCTGGTCGGACATCATGGAATTGTTGCGCCGCGAACTGCCCAAGTACGGCGGCACCTTCGTGCAATGCGAGGATGAGATCGCCTCGATCTGCATGGCGCTGGGCGCCAGCTACGCCGGTCGCGTGGCGGTGACCGGCACCAGCGGACCGGGCCTCTCGCTCAAGACCGAGGCGCTGGGCTGGGCCGTCATGGCTGAAGTGCCGCTGGTTGTGGTGGACGTGCAGCGCGGCGGACCCTCCACCGGCCTGCCGACCAACGTCGAGCAATCCGACCTTAACATCGCCTGCTTTGGCAGCCATGGGGATTCGCCCCGCGTGGTGCTGGCGCCCGCGAGCGTGGAGGACTGTTTTTACGTGGCGATCGAGGCGGTGAATCTCGCCCGCCGCTACAGCGTGCCAGTGGTCATTTTGACCGATCAGGCCATCGCCACGCGCATCGAGGCCTTCGATGAGCCGAACCTGCAAAAGGCCTGCCAGGAACTCCCGGTCGATCTCACGCCCGCGCCCGAGCACAAGCCTTACGACCTCGCGGAGGCCGACGGCGTGGCGCGGCACCGCGCCCCCGGCACGCGCGTCTTGAACGGGATCTATCCGGTCATCACCGGCCTCGAACATGACGAGTACGGTCACCCGACCGGCTCCCCGACGCTGCACACCAAAATGACCGCCAAGCGCCGGCGCAAGCTTCAGTCGCTGGCGGAGACATTGCCCGACCCGGAGATTTACGGGGCGCCGGAGGGCAAGTTGCTCCTCATCGGCTGGGGTTCCACGATGGGGCCGATCCGTGAAGCCGTGGACCACGCGCGCGCCGCCGGCCAGCCGGTGTCCGCGGTGCACCTGCGCCACCTGCACCCGCTGCCGCCCGGCCTGGAACGCATCTTCAGCGTGTTCGAGCACATTCGCGTCGTCGAGATGAACGACGAAGGCGTCTATGGCTACGGTCAGTTGGGCGGCGTCCTGCGCGCCCGGTTCTGCAATCCCAAAATCCGCGGCATCAACAAGACCGACGGCCTCGCCTTCAAGGTGCGCGACATCGTCGAACGCATCCGCGAGGAAGTGACCGACGGCATGCGCCATTATTGAGCGCGCGCCCCAAGACCCTAAATCCGAAACCCTTTCCCGATTACGCCATGACGACCGCAATTGCCCAGCCCCCCGCCCGCGAAGAACTTGTTCCTGTTGCCGCGCCCGCCGCCGAGCGCAAGCTGCCCACGAAGAAGGAACTCACTGCCGACCACCCGACGTGGTGCCCTGGCTGCGGCGATTTCTCGGTGCTGGCGCTGTACTTCAAGCTGATCGAAAAGCGCCGCGTGCTGCAGGAAAAGGTGGTGAGCGTGTCCGGCATCGGTTGCTCCAGCCGGTTCCCGTACTTCGTGCAGGCGCACGGCGTGCACTTCATCCACGGCCGCGCGCTGCCGTTTGCGACCGGTGTCTCGCTCACGCGGCCGGATTTGCACGTCTTCGTGTTCAGTGGCGACGGCGACGCGTTTTCCATCGGCGGAAACCACTTCACCCACACCGCCCGGAAGAACGTGAATCTTACTTTGGTGGTCATGGACAATGAAGTCTATGGCCTGACCAAGAAGCAGACTTCGCCCACCTCACCGGTCGGCTTCAAGAGCAAGACCGACATCTGGGGCGCGGTGGACCAGCCGATCAATCCGCTCAAACAGGCCATTGCCGCGGGCGCGACCTTCGTGGCGCGTACGACCAGCACGAATCCAAACCACGTGCTCCAGATGATGGAAGCGGCGATGGACCATGAAGGCTTCAGCTTCATCGAATGCCTGAGCGAATGCGTGGAGTTTTATCCGGGAGCGTTCGATGGCGCCAATCCGCGCAAAGGCGGCGCGTTCAACCTCGTCCCCGCCGAGCACGACGTCACCGACGAGGTCGCTGCTTACCGGCTCGCGGGCGAACCGTTCCCCGGCCGGTTCGGCATCTTCTACCAGGTGAAGCGCCCGACGAAAAATGCCCTCGAGGCCCGGATCAATGCCGATTACCAGGCCAAAACGGCCGGCCTGGAAAGCTGGCAGATCCTCGCGCGGACGTTCGAGAAAATGAAGTAGCGGCGACGCACGCGAAGGGTGGCCGGACCAGCGTTATGCCACCGCCAGCGGCGCCCTCTCCCGGTGCCAATCCGTCGCCTGTTCGTACGCGTGGGCGATCCTGAGCAGGTCCGCCTCGCCGAACGGTTTCCCCAGCAATTGCAGGCCGATCGGCAGCCGCGGACTCGCGGTGAATCCGCAGGGCACGCTGAGGCCGCAGATGCCCGCGAGGTTGCAGGAAATGGTGAAGATGTCTTCCAGGTACATCTGCAGCGGATCGTTCGCCTTCTCGCCGATCTTGAACGCGGCGCTCGGTGTCGTGGGCGTCATGATCGCATCCACCTGTTCGAAGGCCTTGAGAAAGTCCTGTCGGATGAGCGTGCGGACCTTTTGCGCCCGCAGGTAATAGGCGTCGTAGTAGCCGCTGCTCAGCACGTAGGTGCCCAGAATGATCCGGCGTTTCACCTCCGCGCCGAAGCCCGCGCCCCGCGTCCGCGCGTACATTTCGATGGGGTCGGCGCCGTCCACGCGCAGCCCGTAACGGACGCCGTCGAACCGCGCCAGGTTCGCGCTCGCCTCGGCCGGCGCGATCACGTAATAGGTCGCGATCGCGTACTCGGTGTGCGGCAACGAAATCTCCACCGGCTCCATGCCCAGCGCGGCGAGGCGGGCGATGGCCGCTTCCACGGTCGCCTTCACTTCCGGGTCGATGCCCGCCACCAGGTACTCCCGCGGCAAGCCGAGCTTCAGGCCTTTCAACTCGCCGGTCAGCGCGCTGGCAAAATCCGGCACCGGCTGCGGTACGCTGGTCGAGTCGCGCGGGTCGTACCCCGCGACCACGCCCAGCAAGGTGGCGGCGTCGCGCACGTCCTTGGCCACGCAGCCGATCTGGTCCAACGACGACGCGTAAGCCACCAGCCCGTAACGCGAAATGCGCCCGTAAGTTGGCTTGATGCCCACCACGCCACACAACGCCGCCGGCTGCCGCACCGAACCGCCCGTGTCGGATCCGAGCGCAGCGATGACTTCGTTGCTGGCCACCGCCGCCGCCGTGCCGCCGGACGATCCGCCGGGGATGCGCTCCAGATCCCACGGATTGCGCGTGAGCTGAAACGCGGAGTTCTCCGTCGAGCTGCCCATCGCGAACTCGTCGAGGTTGAGCCGGCCCAGCAAGATCGCGCCCGCGGTCTTCAATTTCTCGACCACCGTGGCGTCGTACGGCGAAACGAAGTGCTCCAGAATCCGCGAGCCGCACGTCAACGGCTGGCCACGCACGGCGATGATGTCCTTCAACGCGAGCGGCACGCCCAGCAGCGGTTGCGTCGCGTGGCTGGCCCCGGCCTTCAAGGTGGCGTCCGCGACATCGGCTTGGGCCAGCGCGCCGGCGGTGTCCACGTTCAGGAAAGCGCCCACGTGCTCCTCCACCCGCGCGATCTGGTTCAGACAGGCCTGGGTGGCTTCGCGGGCCGAGCATTCGCGGCGGGCGAGCTTCGCGGTCAGTTCCGAAACGGTGAGCCGGTTCAGCATGGCCTTCACTCGACGATTTTAGGCACGCTGAACAGGCCGTTGGCCGCGGCCGGGGCGTTGCGCAGCGCCTCCGCGTGTGGCAACGAAGGCTGGACCTGGTCGGGCCGCGTGACGTTCACCAACGGCATGGTGTGGGCCATCGGCTCGACGCCGCTCACGTCCGCCTGTTTGAGTTTCTCGAAATACTCGAGCACCCCGCCGAGTTGGGCGCCGAAGCGCGCTTCCTCTTCCGGGGTGAGCGCGAGCCGCGCGAGATGCGCGACGTAGCGGATATCCATTTGGGGTGCCGACATGGCAGGGCGGGGCAGGTAAGGCGGTTCGCGGCCGGGCGGGTCGCCGGCCGCCGCGAGTCAATCCTCGTCGAACTTCGCGGCCACCAGTTTCTCCAATTCATTGACCGCCGCGGTGGCGTCGCTGCCGGCGGCCTGGACCCGGATGCGCGAGCCCGGCCCGGCCGCGAGCATCATCAGGCCCATGATGCTCTTGCCGTTGACGGTCTCGCCGTCCTTCTCCACGAGCACCTCGCACGTAAACTGGTTGGCCAGCCGGACAAACTTCGAGGCCGGCCGGGCGTGGATGCCCAGTTTGTTGATCACTTCAAACTCGCGTTCGACATGTGTGGGGTTCTCGCTCATCAGTCAGCGCGGAGGCTAGGCAACTCCGCCCCTGCTGGCCAGCAAAACCGACTTCACTGAAGGGAATCCCTAATGAGTGTCCGGCGTTAAACGCGAAGCGGGGCGCTGGGGTTGCGTCTGATGCGCTGGAGCGCGTGCGAATGTTGGCGCGGCGATTGAATATTTGCGGGGTTTCCGGTGTCTCCACCCGCAACATTCGCCGCTGTTCTCCACCATGCGCCACCATTTCCAAAGCCAGCCCGATCTCCAAATCACCCCCATCGAGAAGATTCGCCTGCCGCTCCAGAGCCGGGACGAGTTGCCGCCCATCCTGGCCGGCCTGCAATGGATTTGGATGCAGCCCACGCTCAAGGCCGAGATTTTCGCGCTGCTCGAAGCCAAAATCCTCGCCGGCAAGCAGGCCACGGGCCGCCCCGGCATGGACCTCTGGCAGATCCTTGTGCTGGGCGTCGTCCGGCTGGGCCTGGACGCGGACTGGGATCGGATGGAACACGTCGCCAACTACGACCTGCTCGTGCGCCAGATGCTCGGCGTGCCGGTGGCCCCGTGGGGAGCGGGCGCCAAGGTTTTCGGCCATCAAACCCTGCGGGACAACGTCGCCCTGCTCGATGACGAACTGCTCCAACAGATCAACGCGCGCATCGCGGCGGCGGGAAGAGAGGTGTTCGCAAAAAAAGACGGCGCGCCGCTCGCGGCGCTTGAAGTGAAGGTGGACAGCTATGGGTTGGAAACCGACGTGCATTTTCCGACCGATTTGAACCTGCTGTGGGACGCGGGGCGCAAGTGTGTGGACCTGGTGGAAGGACTGCTCGCTTCCGGTTACGCCCTGCCGGGCTGGCGCAAGTGCAAGGCGTGGCGGCGGCAACTCAAGGCCTGCGAACGCGTCGCCAGCCAGATCGTCTATCGGGGCGGGCCAAACAAGGCGGCGCGCGTCAAAGCCGCCGTGCGCGAGTATCTGGCCGTGGGCCGCGCGCTTTCGGCCAAGGTGCAGCAGAGCCTGCTGGGCCTGTGCGAGGAAGCGGTGGACGGCGCCCGCTGGGAACGCCTCGCCTATTTCCACGCGCTGCTCGTCCAGCATCTGGACCTGGTGGACCGGCGGTTGTTGAAGCAGGAAACCATTCCCGCGCACGAGAAAGTGTTCTCGCTGTTCGAGCCGCACACCGAATGGATCCAGAAAGGCAAGCCGCGCCCGAACGTGGAACTGGGGCACCGGCTGTTGATCGCGACCGACCAGCACCAGTTGATCCAGGACTACGCGGTGCTGCGGAACGAAGCGGAAGTGGATCAAAGCGTGCCGGTGGCGGACCGGTTGCTGGGCCGCTACGGCGCGGGCAGTGTGGCGAGCCTGAGTGTGGACAAGGGCTTCACCCGCGCCGCAGACCGGGAATTGTTGAGCCTCT
>JAKANS010000194.1 GCA_021823625.1 bacterium
GGGTCGCGGGCGATCGATCAGCCATCAAGGCCAATGCCAAGCTGGTGCGCTCCTTTTTTGGCGCCCCAAGTGTAGCCTATGCTAAGGACTGATCAGTAATGCTCTACAGTACGGGCTCCGCTACGCTCCCAAATTGTTCGTGCCAAAGTCATGAGCTGCTCATGGGTTCATTCGGCTCATTTGGGCCCGTTGTCTTTTGTTTTTGCGCTGGCTGAGCTTGGAGTTTGAGTCCCAAGTCTTGAGCTTGGCAGCGGGCGGTGCGCACGCGCCACCAGTCCACGGCGAACGTGCGGGCCATCGCCACGATGATCTTCTTGCGCTGCGCTCGGCTGGTCTTGGGATTGATCAGCTCCGGCTGCCATTTTTTGACGACACGATACTCGGGCTGAAACCCGCACAGCCGCCACATACAGTCGACCAGCACGGGCCGCAGCCGGCGATTGCCGAGCTTGTTAATCGAGCCCTGAAAGCGACGGTCGCTGGAACTGTCCTCACTGGGGCACAAACCGGTGTAGCTGCCCACCTGGCGGCGGTTTTTGGAGCGATGCCAGTCAGCCACTTCCCATTCGAGAATCTCGCTGGTGAGTTGGCCCAGGTCCACCGGCAGTTGTTCGGGCGCGGCGGTTTCCACTTCCTGCGTCCGGGTTTTGACCTCGACTTCCAGCACGGCAATGAGTCGGCGCAAGGGCTCCAGCAGGTTGACCACGATGGGTGGCAACTGCGCGGCGGCGGTCTTCCAAACTTCCTCTTGCCACCACTCTCCTTGAAGGTGGTCGCCGTAATACAGGGCGTGGCTGCGTCCCTGCGCGGCCAAGCGTTGCTTCTCATGCTGGAAGCTCTCCCGCTGCCGCGAGAGGCTCCGCTCCTGTTCCTGCTCAGGTGTGGGCACGCGAACCACACAGAACGTGTCGCGATTGCCGTTGACATAGCGATCCAGATGCAGCGCCAGTTCCTTGGCGTCCCGCTTATCTGTCTTCACCTTTTTGCCGTACTCGTCCCAATCCCGCGGTCGTACCACATAATTGGTGGCTCCCATCTTTTCCAACTTCCGATGCAGGCTGTAACCGAAAGGGCCGGCCTCGTAGCAGGTGAATACTTTTTCGGCGACCGCCAGTTGTTTAACCACCCAGAGCATAAATTCAACCGGCTGGAAGCGCTGAGGCGGCTGCGGCGTGCCGCCGTCGAGGATCCGCACGACCACGTAGCGATCCAGATGCACATCAATACCAAGCTTAATGGTCTGAGGTTTGACGCGGCTTTCAGGGCTCGCCGCCGCTTGTTTTTGCCTCTGTGCTTTGGTATTTGGTAGTTTTGCTTTTGTTAGTGTTATTCATAGGGGGTCAGGTGTAGTGCTTTTGCCCGCACCTGACCACCCCCATGTTATCTTTTCAAAGCTCCTTCACCACGCCGCAGTGACCTGTTTCGCGGGAATGCGGGGACCGTCACGAGTCAGTCGTCGAGGAGCGGGTGCTGCGCGGCGGGTATTGCGGCTGCAGTCCGCAAGTGAAGTTGCTGCCCCCTTACACCCGCGAACCAACCCGGCCTGATCACGCGGCCACCCAGGTCGGGTTCCGCGTGGTCTGCGTGGAGTGAGTGAGACGCTGCCGCGTGTCACTTCCGTCACTTCAACGCTGCCAAGTCGGCTCCGAAGTTGATGTGATAGGGCTGACCGTTCAGCACGAGCGCCGGCACGGATTTGACGCCCGCCCGCTCGGCTTCGGCCAGGCGGGATTGCTCCTGGCCCAAATGGACGATTTCCACCGCGTAGCGCGCCGGGTCGAGCGCCTGGGCAACATTTTGTTCGGCCGCCACACAGACCGGGCAGCCGGCGTGATAGAAGACAGCTTTGGTTTTCATGATTCGTTTTTGTTCGTCGGACAGTTTCTCGTTTCTGGCCGCGACACCGTGTCGCGAGCCGACGTCATTGTCCGTCGGCTCCCGTCGCGGCGAAAGCGGGCACAATTCGGTGCCCGCTCACCGAAAAGTAAGCGTCGGCAAAGCGGGCGGAATGTCTTAGAGTTCAAGCCATGAACGTGGACAAACGCAGATACCTCAGCGTGCGGGAGCGCGTGTCCTACCGCAGCCTGGAAGATGTGGTCGGCTGCAAGTGGTCCGCCGCGGTCGTCGCCGCCATCCACGAAGGCGTGCGGCGGCCGGGCGCATTGGAGCGGTTCATCCCCGGCATCTCCACCAAGGTGCTCAATGAGCGGCTGCGCAAGCTGTTGGCCTATGGTCTGGTGACCCGCGCGGAGTTGACCGGGAAGGTGCCGCACGTTGAGTATGCGCTGACGCCGGTGGGCGAGAAGGTCGCGGCGATCGTTGCCCAACTGCGCGAACTGCAGGCGGAGCTGAACGCCGGCGCTTCACCCGAGGCTTCCGGAACCACTCCACCTGTGCCCCGCCGAACTCCAGTCCGTTGAAGTCCGCTCCACGCAAGCGCGTCGCACCTGGCAAACCCATTACTGAGGCTGCGACGGAGACATCCGGCCTTGCGTCTTCTTGCGCACGCGGCCCGCGAAACGGTCTTTGCGAATGATACGCAGCTTGTGGAAGCCCCTGGCCACCGTTTCGGATTCGTCGCGGGCTTCCAATTGAAACCAGACCTCCGAGCCGTCCACGCGCACGACACGTGCCTGGCACACGACCGCCTGCCCCAGCGTCGTCGCCGCAAAGTGCTGCACCTCGATCTCTGTGCCAACCGTGCTTTCGCTGGCCTCCAGACACGGCAGCACCGCCTCGCGCGCGGCGTGTTCCAGAAACCAAATCAACCACGGCGTGCAGAGTACGGCCGGCATATCGAGGTCAGCGAAATCAATCGCGTGCTTCGGTTCGACCACGAAGCGTTGTTCGCCCACGGCGCCGATTTTGGGAACGCTTCTCATAACCTGAAACGGCCGCCGCAGCGTGACATCCGCGGCGTGGGGCGCCAACGGATTTTTTCGCGCCGGGGGCGTGTGGCTGCATCGATTCTCGTGGGCGTGTGGGGCGTGGAAAGGGGTTCAGGCAGCAGGCGTATGCGGTCACGGCTGGGTCAGGGCCACCACCACACGCGTGAAGCGGCGTGGCCGATTGGAAGTTGCCGTCAGGTCGCGCACGATCACTTGATCGGTGCCGTCGCCGTTGTCGCTCTGGCTTACGAAGACCGTGTAGCTCGGCCCCACGTTCCAAGTGATCAGGTAGTCGCTCACTTGAACCGTGTAAATCAGGTCCATGGCGAAAGGCTGCTGCCGATAGCTGAAGTGCAGGTAATTACTTCCCGAGAAATTCTGCAGGCTGACTGCCGGGCCGTGCGTGAAGTCCGGCGCGCCGGGAACCAGCCCAAAGGCATACTTGAGCAGGTTGGGCATGCCATCGCCGGAAGGATTGGCGGTTGGACCGGAGATCGCCGGATTGGCCTGCTGTGCGGTCGTAAAGTAACGGCTTTTCCAAGCCGCATAGGTGGCTGGGTTCACCGTGATTGCCACGGTGGCGGGGAGCGGTCCATCGCGCCGTCGCTGGCCTTGAAGGTGAAGCTGTCAGCGCCGATGTAGTTCGTCGCCGGGGTGTAGGTCCGGCTCGCGCCGGTGCCGGTCAGCGTGCCATTCGCGGGAGCGGTGACGATCATGTAAGTGAGCGGATCGCCGTTCAGGTCGGTCGCCATCAGCGTGATCGGCGTGGCGGTATTCTGCGCCGTGGTCACGTGCTGGGCGCTGGCCACGGGGGCGTGGTTCACCGCGCCTTCCACCAGCGTCTGGCCGTTGAGGAATTTGCGGTAAGCATCCAGGGCGGCCGGATCCTCGGTGGCGAGGCGATAGGGGTTGTTCGTAACGAACGTGCCGCCGATTCCCCAGCCGAAGACATCCACGAGCGTTGCGCCAGGGTTGAAGCAGCGGGCCAGATAGGTCTCCATGCTCATGCCCGAGTCGCCGGGCGCGCCGCCGAGCGAATTGGCGCCCTCGGCCGACGCCCACGCAGGCATGGCGTGCAGCGCCCGCTCCTCCTGAATCTGGTCAAATTGCCCAACTCCAGGGTAGGTGCTGAACCCCGGGCGCGAGTTGGCGACGAAGGCCACGGAGGGGTGCTGCGTGCTCCGCTCGCGGTTGACCATCGTTTCGTAAGTAACCACCGCCGGGTTGACCATTCCCGCAGTCACAAACTCGTCATACCGCGCGTGGGTCAGAAAGGCGACGTGCGTGTAAATCCGCGCGGGATCGATCCCCGCCTGCGCCAGTCCGTCCGTCCACCGCCCGATAAACTCGGCGACGATGGACTCGATCTCGGTGTTCAGATTCGGAGGCGGGTTGGTGGAACTGAAGCCGCGATTCGCGAGGGCGTGATAGCCCAGCCGGGTTCCCGTGCCCACATCCTGCCCCATGTGCGTCTCCCAGCCCGTGATGATGCCGGAGAAAAGGTGCTTCTTGTCCGCAGGGAGGCTCGCCACTTGAGCCGCGATTTCCGCGCCGATCACGTCCCGCGCACGGCGCGTCACCTCCGCCTGAATCGCCGGCGTGTTGAAGCACATTCGCGCTCCCGACGGGCGCGCCCAGTCGATCTGCAAGCCGGTGCTGAGCGTGCCGGCGAAGTCTGTCCACTCCACATTGGCCGGATCGCTGGTGAGATCGGTGCGCTTGCTCCAATACATGGACTCATCGAGGTGGAATCCGACGGCGATGTTCTCGGCGAGAGCGATGGCGAACCCGTCGGCGATGATCTGCCGCGCCTCGGCGTCGGTGTGATCGAACGCGATCGGACCGAGGATGACCGCGAGCTTCGCATTCGTGCCGCCCGTGACACCGATGGTCGTGACGATTTCGTTCGCGATGGCGGCAACCTTGTCTGCCGGCGTATAGACCAGCGGAGAAGCATCGAACGGGATCACCGGATCAGGCGCGCCCTCGAAAATCTGGAAGGCCAGATACTTCGTCTCCTGCGCGGCAGCGGTGCCGATGCCCGCCAGGGCGATGAGCACGGCGAGTCCGAGAGGAACGAGTTGGTTCATGCCGGCTCTCTTGAATTTTCCCGAACCGGACGAGCTTACTTCGCTTCCTTCGCGAGCCGTTCGAGCAGACGATCAATCTCGGCCTCGGCTTCGAGCGGCTTGCCGCCTTCAATGAGCGGTTTCACCTTCTCCTCCATCGCCTGGGCGATCTCGGAAGGGTCGCGTCCGCTATCGGCCCACTTCTGCGCGGCCTCGTGAATGCGCTGCACCTTTTCCGTGAGCCGTTTGCCCACCTCTTCTTTGAGTTGCGCACCACCGCTCTTGGCGATGTCCCGCAGCTTCGCCTGTTGCTCGGGGGTCAGCAGGTTCTTGATCGCCGCCAGCAGGCCGAGGTGCAGGCGCTTCACCTCGCGCTCGGCATCGAGCACCTTGTCGAGTTGCGCGAGAAGCGCCGCTTCGTCCACCCGATCCTTCTTTGCCAGCGCCGACAGCGCGGCGGTTTCGCTCTCCAGCTTCTTCCGCAGTTCTTCCGAGCGTAGCTGCGCTTTCTCCACGCGAGCACGAAAACCGTCCTGCTGCTCCTGCGTCAGGCCGATCTGGCCGCCCGCGATCATGACCAGCTCCGGCGGGAAGAACGCTCCGTCGAAGGGGTCAGGGGACGGTTTGGGTGCATCCGCTGCAAAGAGCGAACACAACG
This sequence comes from bacterium, assembly GCA_021823625.1. Lineage (GTDB taxonomy): Bacteria > Verrucomicrobiota > Verrucomicrobiia > Limisphaerales > J093 > DSVZ01. The sequence continues at coordinate 5,616 of JAKANS010000194.1, forward strand.
AGGAGAGAAGAACAATGAGGGCGATGGCTTTCAGTTTCATAGTGTATGATGTGAGGTTTAATCGAATGGGAATCCATTCATTGTGGAAATCGCGGTTGATCGAGCAACGAGGCGGTCGGCGACATCCACCCAGGCAGCGCCGAGGCTGAGGCGAGCGAGTGGGCAGGCATTCCTGCGATGGCCTGCTGCGTGGACCAAATCACAGCGTCGAGGTCAGGCCGCGTAACTCGGGCTTCCTGACGCGTCGAAGGTCCGGGAGAAAGCAGAAGGCTCACTGCGAGGAGGGCGATGACGACGAGGGCCACCGCCGCCGTGGCCCAGCGCCACGCGGACCGCATCCCAGTGCACCACGCCACAATACGGCCCGTCCATGGGACACTTTTAAGCGGCGCAACTTTTGCCACGGCCCTCGCCAAGTCTGCTGCTTTCAATGCCTCGGGGAGGGTGGTTTCCAGGAACCAATCCAGACGCAATCGTTTCCGGCCCTCGACCGTGCCGAGTTGGCGCATCAGGTCATCCAGTTCAGCCGCGCTGAGCCGGCCTTCGCGCCAGCGCTGGAGGAGTTCGTCGAGATTCATGGCGTGAGTTCGCGGAGTTTCCGTTCCACACATTCGAGCAGCGCGCGCCGCAGTCGGTAGAGCGCTTTCGTCACCGCCTCGAACGACTGGCCCAGCTCACGGGCGATGTCCTTCATCGATGCGCGGGCCTCGTATTTGAGGTTCAGCAGCCGACGCGAGCGCTCCGGCAGAGCGGCGACGCACTCCTCGAGTGCCTTCCGTTGCGCGGACCATTCCTCCGGAGTGTCCTCAGCCTCGGCAAACGCGTTCTCCACGCGGTCAAGGAACGATTCCAGGAGTGCGCTGTCCGTGACGACCTTCGCCGAACGCTGCCGTTCCCAATGCTGGAGGATGAGATTGCGAGCCACTGCGCGGCACCAAGCGGCCTGGTTCATCGGCGTTGTCCCTTTCTCCATCTCAGCGGCCAGGCGCAGCCAGACTTCCTGCAACACGTCTTCGGCCAGATGCGCGTCGCGGAGCAGGCCGTAAACGAACGCGCCCAATTGGTGGCGTTCGCGGATGAACTCAGCCGCTGCTCGCTGAATGGCCTCGGACTCGTGTGGCATATCTTCCTCAGAATGTCCGCCAAACCCGGCAAACATGGACAAGGGTTTTTGTTATCGGGTAGGAGAAAGTCCTTTCTCAATACTCGGCGTGCTCACGCTTTTGCATCCGGCGACGGAGGTACAGTATGTGCCCACGTCGTCGGAGATGGCGACGGGGATATTGGGCGGCGGCGGCTCGGGGGCGTGCAACAACGGTGAGAAAGGTCAATGCGAAGGCAGTTTCATGAATTCTTTCAAAAGCACATTGCCGACGCGCGCGGCAAAGTTTACCGACCTGCAGCCGCCAGCAGCCCACTTTCCAGCAGGGCGCGGTCGATGGCCGCGCGCTCGGCGTCGTCGAGGGGCTGGCGAGGTGGACGGACAAGCTCACGTTGTTGGCGGCCGAGTTTCTTCAGAGCGTATTTCATACGGGTGTGGGCGTCCTGGCCCGGCCGGTAGAAAACCTGCGTGAGCGGGAAGAGCCGGTCGCTCACCGCGCGTGCGGCAACGAGGTCGGATCGCCACACCGCTTCCGCCAAAGCGACGTGAAGGTCGGCAGCGACGCTGCCCATGCCAGACAGAATACCGTCCGCCCCGACCGCGAGGTCCGCGAGCAACCAACTGCTGTGGGTGGACCAGACGGCCACATCGCGACCGAGCGCGCGCACGGCGCGCAGGTTGCGCTCGAAGACCGCTGGAGAGCCACTGCCTTCTTTGATCGCGAAGATCGGGGGCAGCGCGGCGAGCCGCGTGAGGGTCTCGGTATCGTATCCCGTCTGGTAGATTGCGACGGGCAGATTGGCCGCCGAAAAGGCACTGTCGAAGCGTGCCCGCGCGCCGTCCCAGGCCTCGTCCGCCTTGTTCGCGGACGGCATGACGACCAGGGCGTGGGCGCCCTCCGCCGCGGCGTCCTTTGCGAATGGTGCCAGCGTGGGGAGGCCCTTCGTCTCCCGGAGGGCGGCCAGGATGCGCACCCGGTCGTCAGCGGCGGCCAAGGCTTCCGCGACCAGCCTCCGGCGCTCGTCCCGAGTGAGTGTGCTGTCGTGGCCGGCCGCGCCATTAACCATGATACCGCTCACGCCGGGGACGGCGGCCAGCACCGCGATGTGACGCCGGAACTCGGCAACATCCACGCGCAGGTCGTCATCGTAGGGCGTCAGCGCGGCGGGGATGACGGCACGGCGTGGCATCCTCGCTTTCGGGGACGCGGCGCGCACACGGCGGGCAAGGGCTGCGGCAGCGCCGACGCCAATGGTTGTGAGGAATGTTTTGCGGTTCATGGTTCCGGAGTCATGGCGGGTAAATTCAGCAACAAGTCTCATCTGGACATCGTTCCGACAAGGCCGATGCGCGGGACCGGTCTCGTCTGAACAGCATCACTATGCTGGCAATCCATAAGAGTACGCCGAGCGCGCTGAAGATGTAATAGACAAACAGGTTCGTGCGCAATCTGGCATCGGTCGCAAGCCCGATCGAGTAGATGGTAGTGGCAACGAGCGGGATCAGCAGAAGGAACAGATAGTGGGCAGGCTTCACTTGTGCGTCGAAGGCGGAGATGGCATCGAGTTGCGCTTCAACCCGGCGGTTTTTGTTCAACGCCCAGAACGTGACGGCCATCAACGGCGGCAAAATCCAGAGCGCTTTGGGCGCGGCAGGCACGGTGACGAAAGCGTAGTACAGGAGCGTCACCACACCGAAAAACCACAACTCGACTTTGCTTGGCTTGAAGACGAACGGCATCATCCGATTGTAGAGCCAGTGGGCGAAACCCAGAATGGCGGTGGTTGCGAAAGCATAAATACTGAAGCGGACGAGAAGAACAACCTTCTCGCCCGCATCCAGCAGCGCTTTCATCGACGGCGGCGGCTGATTCCACCACCAGACAGCCCAGCCGCCGTAGAAGAGTCCGATGGCGCTGGCGAGACCAATAATCTTGGAACGGTTGTTTTCTGCCAGCGCCTTGCGCACGAGATACCACCCGACGAACACATCAATGGGTGCGTGCCACGCGAGACCGGTGAACGAGATAGACATCGGAAACGGGGTGTCGGGCGAGCCATACATCGTTTGGACAACAATGCCTTCCTCGAACCAGCCGTAAAACGCCCCGGCCAGGAAGACCGCCCAGGCGTTTCGGACCTTGAAAACGCTCACGACGCAGAGAAAAGCATACGACATGAGCGAGTAGAGGAGCCACATGGCAATTGTGATGCCGCCCAGCAGATCTTCGCGTTCGGGTGTCGCCCAAAACACCAACTCGCCATAATAGACGATGATGTAGCCGTGGTCAGGACGATGAGCAACCGTTTGAGGAAAGCGCTCATTTCGCCGGGAGCAGCTTCAGAATCTCGTCGGCAACCTTTTCGCCTTCTGTAACGTTGTTGCCTTTCAATGCCGCGTCCAACCTCTTCAGCAATGCGTCCGCTTTTGCCTGATCGCCGGTCTTCTGGACCCAAACGGGCAGCTCCAGTTGGATACGGCGGACTTTTGCCGGGAGCCGTTCAAACGGGGAGGATATGGGAGCGACGACTTCGGCAAGCCGCTCGCCGCGCAAAAACTTGCGGTAGGCGCGGAGGGCTTCTTCCCCCTCGGTCACGATGCGAAAATCCATGTTCTGGTTGGCCTCGCCGCCGACACCCCACGAGAAGATGTTTACGAGCGTCGCCCCATGATTAAACATCCGGGCCAGGTAGGCTTCCATGTCCATGCCGGACTGGCCGGGAGCGGTTCCGAGCTGGAGGTTTGTCCCTTCACAGGAGGCCCAGGCCGGATGACCACGTCGGGCCAGTTCTTCGTAGATTTGCTCGAAGAGGCCCGGCGCCGGGTAGGTGCTGAACCCAGCACGATGAGACTTTCCAAAGGCAACCGGCAGAGGCGCAAAGCCGTTGGCCTGCGAGTATGAGCAGGCGGGCGAGAGGTTCGCCTCGAAGAGCCGCTCGGAGATAATCGCGGTGTGCGCGTAGATCTTGTTTGTCGGGACGCCGCCGTCGGCCAAGCCTTGGGTCCAGAGCGTGATAAACTCCTGCACGACCTTTTCACGCTCCCCGTCCATGTCGCGCGGCAAATGACTGCTTGAATAGCCGCGATTGGTCAGGGCGCGAAATCCCAGAGGGCGGCCTGTGTCAATATCCCGCCCGATGTGCGTCTCCCATCCGCTGATGACGCCGGCGAAGAGTCGATCCTTTCCCTGCCGCTCCAGTCCCTCTATGCCTGCCTTAACAGCCCGTCAAAAAAGTCGCCCGGGGGAGTGAACATTTAAAAGGGGAGAGCGTCCAACGAGGAACTTCATTATGGCGCTGGGTCGACGCACCCCCAAACAGTCCGAGTTGTTCGTGGCCACG
>JAKANS010000027.1 GCA_021823625.1 bacterium
GCCCCCGGTCAGGATAGACGCCGCGCCCCGCTGCGCCGGCTCCGCCGGCGGAGCCGGCGCAGTTCCTTCCTGCGGCGGGGGCTCAACACCTTGAGCTTCACCACCGGGGGGTCACGATCTACCCAGCGCTTCCCAACACATTTGTGGAATGTGTTTGCTAATTGCAACCAGCCTTAATACTTATGAATTCAACCGCCTGTCAGACCTCCGTTGCCGGCGTGACGTCACAATCAATTCGTCTCCCGCGACTTCACCTGTTGTTCCTGATGCTCGTCGGCGGCCTGACGGCCCGCCCGGCTTCGGCGCAAAGCATCAGCATCACCGATCTCACCGAAGATCCGATTACCGTGACCGTGGCTGACGCTCTGAACCCAGGTGACAACAAGACATTCATGGCCGATAAAGCCGCGCCCGAAAAGGTGACGTTCTCGATTTCGCTGGACGGAGAGGGAGGAGGATTCGGCGTGGTCGTCATGTTGGAGCCGGACAAGAAAACGGTGAGCGATATCCTGGAACTCCACGTAACCCAGAAGACTCGCGGCCTGGGTATCAAGTACCTCGACATCAGCGGCACTTTCACCTCCGACGGCAATCCCAAGGGGCTGGACCTTTCAACGCTGGGTCTGACGGACGCGATCAAGGCGAAGGTACTCCAGATGGGACTGATTGAGGATGGCAGTGCTCAGGATATTGGATCCCGGCTGATCGACACGACCACAGGGAATGCCCTCGCCATCGGCGGACTTAAGATCACGGCCGCCTCGGAAGTCCCGGAACCTTCCAGTGTTTTGGCCTGTTCCGGCCTGTTAGGGATTTGGGCGCTCATTCGACGAGTTCGATCGTCCTAGCGGAACCGTCGCGACACCAAGCGGTAGATTATATGGCCGGGTCTGGCGCCCACTCCTGCCCAACATAGACCCCGCGCTGGGCACCCAACACAACGGGAGTCCGGGATGGTCGCTACTTCGCGGCTGGGCTGGACGCCGCTTCAGCCGCCGCGGCCTTTTCCGGCGCGGACGCCGTGGTCGCGCCCTTTTTCTTGTAGTCGATCCCGCGCCGGACGCGCGCCTTGATGTCCGCCAGGCCGGGCTCAGTCACGGTGTCCAGGAAGCGGCGGGCCTGGTCGTAATCGCCGTGCATCCCGCAAAGCCGCGCCATGTGGATCGCCAGGCCCTGTCGTTCCAAATCGGTACCCGCCAGTTTTTCAGCGTCTTTCCAGGCCGCCAGGCCCTCGGCGAGCACCGTCGCTTGCGCGGTGAGCTTGGCCGCCGGATCGTCTCCCGTCGGGGCGGGCGCCAGGTAGTAAAAGACCTGGGCCAGGTCGGTCGCGAGTTTGAAGTCGTTCGGCGAGAGCGCGCGCGCCTGCCGGTAGAACTCGAGAGCCTTGCGCAACACCGCCTGGTCGTCCGGGAGTTTGTAAATTTCGCGGGCGTCCACCCGGAAGGCGAACACGGCGGTGGCGAGGTTCCAGCGATAGACCGGTTCCTTCGGGTTCAATTCCACCGCCTTGGCGAAATACTCGATGCATTTCCGCGCGGGGCCGAAGTGGCTGAAATGGTCGGCCAGGTTGTTCCAGGTCGCCGGGTTATCAGGCTCCAGTTCGCGCGCCCGCTCCCACTGCGCGACCGCTTCGTCGTGGCGGCCCAAATCGCTCAACAGGCTGCCGTACGCCAGCCGGGCGCGGGCGTGGCGCGGGTTGCGCAGCAGGAAGTCCCTGTAGCCTTGCTCCACCGGTTCGAAGCGTTGTTTGATGCGGGCGTTGAGTGTGAGTTCCCCCACCGGATCGGGCTTGCTCCCCGGCTCTGCCGCCCCCCCCGCCTGCTTGATCCACTCGTCCACCTCGGTTTGGGCCTCGTCGTCCTTGACGAGCAACTGCTGGTACTCGCGCTCGACGGGGTCGTTCGGATCCACCACGGGCACGTGGATGCCGGTGGTCTGGGCGACCACGTTGCTGGCGGCAACGACCTGGTTGGTGGCCAGCATCGCCGTGAGCAGTCCCAACAGAAGTTCGTTCACGCGACGAAGCTAGCCGAGCCGCCGCGCGCGCACAAACCTGCTTTCGTCGGTTCCGCCGCGGCTGACTTGGCCCCGTTCGTGGGCTAAGCTGCGCCCATGTCGAACCGTCTGTTCCTGCTCGATGGCATGGCGCTGGCCTACCGGGCACACTTCGCCTTCGTCGGCCGGCCAATCCGCACGTCGTCGGGCTTCAACAGCTCCGCGCTCTTCGGATTCACCAACACTCTGCTCGACATCCTCGAATCCGGCCGGCCCACGCACCTGGCGGTCGCGTTCGACACCGCCGCGCCCACGCCGCGCCACCGTGAATTTCCCGCCTACAAAGCCCAACGCGAGGAAATGCCGGAGGATTTGAGTGCCGCACTACCGCATTTGCGCCGCATCGTCGAGGCGTTCCGAATTCGCGCGCTCGCACTCGACGGCTACGAGGCCGACGACGTCATCGGCACCCTCGCACGCCGTGCCGAGTCCGCGGGTTTCGAGACCTACATGGTCACGCCCGACAAGGATTTCGGGCAACTCGTGGACGCACACACGTTTCTGTGGAAACCGGGCCGGCAGGGCGGCGACGCCGAGGTGCTCAAGCCCGCCGACGTCTGTGCCCGGTGGGGCATCGCGCGCGTGGATCAGGTGGTGGACCTGCTGGGCCTGATGGGCGATGCCAGCGACAACATTCCCGGCGTGCCGGGCGTGGGCGAGAAAACCGCCGCCAAACTGCTCGCCCAATTCGGCTCGCTGGAAGGCGTGCTGGAACACGCCGGCGAGGTGAAAGGCAAGCTGGGCGAGGCGCTGCGCCAGCACGCGGACCAGGCCCGCCTGAGCCGCCGACTGGCGACGATCATCACGGACGTGCCGCTGAACTTGACTTTGGAAGACCTGCGACTGAGCTCGCGAGACGACGCGGCTTTGCAGGCCTTGTGCGTCGAATTCGAGTTCAATGCCATCGGCCGCCGGCTCCTCGGCGAGCAGTTCAAAGCCGGACGCGGCGCTGCTGCCGCGAAATCCGAAAACCTAGCTCCGAAACTCGAACCAGCCACCAACGTTGAATTGGACCTCTTTGGAGCGGCGAGCCCGCGACCCATCGCAGTCGCCAAGCCGAAAGCCGCATCCGCGCGTAAGTCCATCGCCACCGCGCCGCAACCAGCCGCGCCGCGCCCTGGCCTGCGCACTCTCGCCGACACGCCGCACCGTTACGAATTGGTGAAGACCGCCGGGCAATTGACTGCACTCAAAGCTCAGCTCGCGGCGCAACCGGCGTTTTGCTTCGACACCGAAACGGACGGCCTCGATCCGCAGACCGCCAGGCTGCTCGGCATCGCGTTGAGTTTCGAAGCCGGAACGGGGGCTTACATCGCGCTGGGTGGCGCGGGTTCGCCGGGAACGGATTTCGCGGAACAGGCGCTGGCGGAACTTCGGCCGCTCTTCGCCGACGAGCGCACGCTCAAGGTGGGGCACAACCTGAAGTTCGACCTGCTCGTCCTGAAATGGAACGGCGTCGAAGTGCGCGGGCCGTTGTTCGACACGATGATCGCGCACGCGCTGATCGAGCCGGAGCAGCGGCACGGCATGGACTATTGCGCGGAAGTGTATCTCGGTTATACGCCGGTGCCGATCGAGCACCTCATCGGCCCGAAGGGCGCCGACCAGCGAAGCATGGCCGAGGTGGCGGTCGAGCAAGTCGCCGAGTACTCTGCCGAAGACGCGGATGTGACCTGGCGACTGCACAACCGCTTTGCGCCGCTGCTCAATGAGCGCGGCGCGGAGCGGGTCTTCTACGAAATCGAGATGCCGGTCCTGCCGGCGCTCGTGGCGATGGAGTCCGAGGGCGTGCGGGTGGATGCGTCTGTGCTGGCCGACTTCAGCGCGCAACTGGGTAAACAGATGGCCGAACACGAAGGGGCGATTCACCGCCTGGCGGGCCGCGAGTTCAACGTCAACTCGAACAAGCAACTCGGCGAAATCCTCTTTGACGAACTCAAGCTTGTGGATCGCCCGCGCAAGACCGCCACCGGCCAGTACGCGACTGACGAACAGACGCTTCAGAGCCTCGCGACCGACCACGAGATCGTCCGGCGCATCCTCGATTACCGCGCCGTGGCCAAGCTGAAATCCACCTACGCCGACGCCTTGCCGGCCGCGATTTCAAAACGCACCGGCCGCGTGCACACCACATTTTACCAGGTCGCCACCGCGACGGGCCGGCTGAGTTCACAAGACCCCAACCTCCAAAACATCCCGATCCGCACCGAACTCGGCCAGGAAATCCGGCGCGCCTTTGTGGCACGGCCAGGCGGCGATTGGACCCTGCTTTCGGCCGACTACTCGCAAATCGAGCTGCGGGTCATCGCCGCCATGAGCGGGGAAACCGCGATGATCGAGGCGTTCCGGCGCGGCGAGGACATTCACACCGCCACGGCCGCGCGCGTCTTCAACGTGATGCCCGGACTGGTGACGTCCGAGCAGCGGCGCCAGGCGAAGATGGTCAACTTCGGCATCGCCTACGGCATCTCCGCATTCGGGCTCGCCCAAAGGCTTGGCATCGGTCGGCGCGAAGCGGCGGAGATCATCGAACACTATTTCGCCAGCTACCCCGGCATTCGGCGATACATCGACCAGACGATCCAATTTGCGAAGGAGCACGAATACGTGGAGACGCTCACTGGCCGGCGACGGTACTTGCGCGACATCCGCTCCGCGAACGGCACTGTGCGCGGCGCCGCCGAGCGCAACGCCATCAACGCGCCGATTCAAGGCACCGCCGCCGACATGATCAAACTCGCCATGGCCGGCATCCAGAGCGAGCTGCAACGCCGCGGCCTGCGCACCCGCATGGTTTTGCAGGTCCACGACGAACTGGTGTTCGACCTGCCTCGGGCTGAGGAGGCCGAGGTGCGGGCGCTCGTCGCAGAGAAAATGAAGTCCGCGCTCGCGCTGCCGGTCCCAATCGACGTCGAAATGGGCACCGGCGCCAACTGGCTGGCAGCGCACTGAGCCGGACTCCGGTTTCGGGGAGCGCGAGCGTCCCGGTTGCTTCTGCCGGCGTCTCGCCGGCAGACCGGCGCGGAACAAAGCGCCACCAGAGGATGTTGCTGTTTCAGAACCGAGCGTTTCTGGCCAGAGACCGGAAACTGCGGGCGAGATGCCCGCGTTCCTTAAACCCAACGCGTTCGTGCGCGAACCCACCTTGCCCGGCGACGAAACTCCGGCATAGTCCGCGCCAGCGATCATGAGCCAAACCCCAGCCTCCAACGACCAACCTCACCTCGTTCGCGGCCTCGGCCTCCTCGACTCGGCCATGATCGTGGCCGGCTCGATGATCGGCTCCGGCATCTTCATCGTGTCCGCCGACATCGCCCGGCAGGTGGGCTCGGCGGGCTGGCTGCTCGTCGTTTGGGTGCTGACCGGCGCGCTCACGGTGATCGCGGCGCTGAGCTACGGCGAACTGGCGGCGATGATGCCCCGCGCCGGCGGCCAGTACGTCTATTTACGCGAGGCTTACAGCCCGCTGTGGGGCTTCCTCTATGGCTGGACGCTTTTCCTGGTGATCCAAACTGGCACCATCGCCGCGGTCGCGGTCGCCTTCGCGAAATTCCTCGGCGTGCTGGTGCCGCAACTCTCCGAGTCCAACAAACTCTGGCAGGTCGGCCGGTTCTCCCTTTCGCCCGCCACGCTGGTAGCCATCGAGGTCCTGGTCCTGCTGACGTGGTCGAACACCACCGGCCTGCGCACCGGCAAGATCGTTCAAAACGTCTTCACGCTCGCCAAGATCGCGGCGCTCATCGCCTTGATCCTGCTGGGCCTGACGGTCGGCGCGAACGAAACCGCCATCCGCGCCAACTTCCACGATTGGTGGACCGCCAGTTCGACGCTCGCCGCCACGTCAGATGCTGCCGGTGCCACCGCGTCAGTCACGCCGCTTTCGGCGCTCGGCTTGCTCCTGGCGCTGGGCACGGCAATGGTGGGCTCGCTCTTCTCGGCGGATGCCTGGAACAACGTCACCTTCACCGCCGGTGAAGTGAAGGACCCGCAACGCAACCTGCCGCGCAGCCTCATCCTGGGCGTGGGCCTGGTTTGCGGCCTGTACCTGCTGGCGAACATTGCCTACCTCGTCACCTTGCCGCTGGCCGGCAATCCGGCCGGCGCCACCGTCGTCGAGCGCGGCATCCAGTTTGCCAGCAACGAACGCGTGGCCACCGCGGCCATGCAGGTCATCCTGGGCGACCAGGCGGTGGTGGTGATGGCACTCCTGATCCTCGTGTCCACCTTCGGCTGCATCAACGGCATGGTCCTGGCCGGCGCCCGCGTCTATTACGCGATGGCGCAGGACGGGCTGTTCTTCCGCGGCGTCGGCCGGTTGAACGCGCACGGCGTTCCGCGTAACGGCCTGATCGTCCAATGCGTCTGGGCGTGCCTGCTGACGCTGTCCGGCACGTACGGCGACCTGCTCGACTACGTGATCTTCGCCGTCCTGATTTTCTATGTCCTGACCATCGCCGGCGTGTTCGTGCTGCGGCGGACCCGGCCCGACGCGGAACGGCCTTACCAGGCGCTGGGTTATCCGATCCTGCCGGCCATTTACGTGGTAGCCGCCTCACTGATCGCGCTTGATCTGCTGGTCGCGGCGAAGACGCGGGCAAACTCCTGGCCCGGCTTGTTGATCGTGCTGGCCGGCGTGCCGGTGTACTGGCTCTGGCACCGCCGAAGCCGCAAGCCGGCGTAAGCTGACGGCGGACGTCGGGCAGCTTGGACCCCAGCGTCGTCTTGCTGGTTTGTTATGTGGCCGAAACTCGCAGTCCCCACGTTGAACTTCTTGATTGACAGAATCTTGAAGCGCTGGCAACTGGGTCGTGCGTATGCATATGACGACTTTGTCACCGTCCTTCAAGTTGCTCACTTAGCTGTTCGGGCGACCTCAGCACGCGCTATGACAACGTCACGATTCGCTGAGTGGTTTGCCTTCGGCGCGCTTACGTGCTGGATGGGTCTCGGCCTGATGCGTGCTCTCATGTTGCGGGCGCGCGGAGTGTCGGTCTTCGTGGCGGATCGGCAGCGGACGGGCTGGCAGATGCTGGCCGATACGGTGATGCTTGCGTGTCTGCTGGCCTTCGCCTACGAGATCATTGCGTATGCGTGGCAGCTTCCTTTTCACATTGGCCCCTCGGTTCTAGACCGGTCGGTGGTTGAGGGGCTAGCCAGCCAGGTGTTGGGAGCCCTGATCGTTACCGGGGCAGTGATACTCTACGTCATTGCGCTCCGCGACCTCGGGGCGTCGTGGCGGCTGGGTTTGGACCGGAGTGCGCCTGGACCTCTGGTCACTGGAGGCGTCTACCGCTGGACACGGCATCCCATATACGTTGCCTTCGACCTCTGGTTCATGGGAACGTTCTTGCTAATCGGTCGGCTATCCTTCTTGGTGCTCGCCTTGGTTTGGGTGCCGCTGCTACATGCAATCATGGATCGAGAGGAGCGGTTTCTCACGGGACTTTACGGTGATGCTTATCGAGATTACTCCAGACGCGTCGGGCGCTATTTCTTTAGGTAACGACATGAATGAGAACCATACGCGGCCGAACAAACCGGATGCAGTGAACCCCGCGATCGCGTCGCTCTTGCATTCCGGGCGTCACTGGCGCGGGGTCACTGAGCCGAAGCGTTAGGCATAATCGAGCATTGAGGTGAATTATGGCCAAGAAATTGATTTTTTTACTGCTGTGGACGGCTGCGGGATTTGGGGTCGTTGTCATTCCTATGAGCTTCCTCGCTCCGTTGATTCTGAAGTGGCTCGGCCCGATAGATGAGCATACTTCTACCGGAGTTAAGATCACATACACTTTTTTGCCAATGGTGCCGTTGGGATTGGCAGCGGCTTGTTTGCTTTTGAGCATTTTCGGGAAGTTGCCAGACACCAAACGGACTCCATCGAAACGATCATGCCTAAGACCGCGCTAGAGCCAACGGCCACTGCCCCTTGAGTCTGGGGTAAGTTATGAGATTTGAGAGTCACTATTGCATTGAGGGCTTGGCCGCCCGGCCGTGGCTCAGTTCGTCAGGCGACCAAGGTTGGAAGACGCGCCTTGGGGGGGAGCGCTCGATGTGCGTGCCCGGACCGTTCGGAAACCGGGTGTACTTCCGTCAGAAGTTGAACCCCGTAACGAACGCGAAGCGGGGCCGAACGATGGCGCCTCGGTGAACGTCGGCCGACCCCACGACCGGTTTCTTGATCGCACCCACCAGACGCGCTTCACGCGCGATGATTGTCGATGGCCGCATAGGTGCCGCCATAGACAATTTGCCGGACGAAGTCCTGGCCGAGGAAATCGTGCGGAAAGCCCAGTTCGATCCGGCTCACTTCCTCGAGCCGGGCGAGTTGCCCGGCCGTCAGTTGCCAGTCCAGACAGCCGAGGTTCTCCTGAAGCTGCGACAATCGGCGCGCGCCCAGGATCGGGATGACGTTCGCCCGGCGCTGGCGCAGCCAGTTCAACGCCACCTGCGAAGGCGGGCGCCCGATCCCGGCCGCCAGTTTCGCCACGCTTTGGCCGATGCCCAGCTTGCGCGGGTCCGGCGGGTTGGCCTCGCCGCCGAACCGGGCCGATTCCGCCCTGGCGCCCCCTGCCCCGCCGTATTTGCCCGTGAGAATGCCGCCGGCCAGTGGCGACCAGGCCGTCACTGCGAGATCGAAGGCGCGCGCCATCGGCACCAGTTCGCGTTCGACGTCGCGCAGCGCGAGGCTGTACTCGACCTGCAACCCCACGAACGGGCTCCAACCGCGGCAGCGGGCGAGGGTGTTCGCCTGTGCCACCACCCAGGCCGGCGCGTCCGAAATGCCGACGTAGAGCACCTTGCCGGCGCGCACCAGATCGTCCAGGCCACGCATCACTTCCTCGAGGGGCGTGAGCGGATCCCAGGCATGAACCCAGTACAGGTCGAGGTAATCGGTGCCAAGGCGTTTGAGGCTGGCCTCGACGGCCCGCACCATGTTCTTGCGCTGGTTGCCGCCGGCGTTCGGGTCACCCTCGCGCGTCGCGAGCGTGTACTTGGTGGCGACGACGAAGCGGTCGCGGTCGGAGGCAAAGAATTCGCCCACGAGGCTTTCGCTCTGGCCCTCGTTGTACTTGTTCGCCGTGTCGATGAAGTTGCCGCCCGCTGCGGCGAACGCGTCGAAGATCTGGCGGCATTCCGCCTTGGGCGCGGCGAGTCCCCAGTCCTGCCAAACCTCGCCGAAGGTCATCGTGCCGAGACACAACTCGGAGACCCTCAGCCCGCTGTTTCCAAATAGCCGGTAACGCATGGCGAATCGTCGGTTTGCGAATCGAATCGACAGTAGCGTGCGACGGTGGCGACGCAAAACCCGGCGGCGGCGAAGTGACCGTCTGCGCGGCAGCGTGCATGGGCCGGCCGAAGAGCCTTTATGACCTTCAACCCTGACCAGGTCCCAGGCACGGGAAGCGTTTTGACAGCGCTGAAGTCCATGATTAGTTGAGCGCCGCATGGCTACAAAAACCAACGGCGCTCCCACTCCGGAGCGGATTATGCAGTACACCTGGGGCTACACCGCCACGCTCATCGTGGAGGCCGCCCTGGAGAATCGGGTATTCGACCTGCTGGACCCTGCACCGCGCACGGTCGCCGAGCTTGCTGAACTTACCGGCGCCTCGCCGCGCGGGCTGCGGGCGTTGCTCAATGCGCTGCTGGGCCTCCAATTGGTCACCCGCACGAACGACCGTTACGCGTTGACCGACGAAAGCGCCGTGTTTTTGGTTTCCACCAAACCGGCTTACCACGGCGCACTGGTCCGCCACGCCAGCCGGCAACTGCTGCCGAACTGGACGCAACTGCCGGACGTGGTGCGGACGGGCCGGCCGGCGAAGGCGGTAAACCAAAACGGCGGCGGCGCGGAGTTCTTCAGCGAATTCGTCGAATCGCTGTTCCCGCTGAGCTACCCCGCGGCGCAGGTCTTGGGCACTCACCTGGGTCTGGCCCTGGCCTGCGGCCCGGTCAGCGTCCTCGACCTTGGCGCCGGCTCGGGCGTCTGGGGCATCGGGTTGGCGGAGCAGTCCCCGCACGTGCAGGTGCGCGCCGTGGACTGGCCGCAGGTTCTCGAAGTCACGCAGCGCGTCGCCGCCCGCCAGGGCGTGGCGGACCGCCTGAGCACGGTGCCGGGCGATCTGCTGAAAGCGGACTTCGGCACCGGCCACCGCGTCGCAACCATCGGCCACATCCTGCACAGCGAAGGCATCGAGCGCAGCCGGCAATTGCTCCGCAAAACCTTCGATGCGCTGGCGCCGGGCGGCACCGTGGCCATCATGGAATTCCTCTGCAACGACGACCGCACCGGGCCGCCGCCGGCCTTGTTTTTCGCGGTCAACATGCTGGTCCACACCGAGGAGGGCGACACCTTCACCTTCCCAGAAATCAGCCAATGGCTGGGCGAGGCAGGTTTCGTCAATCCTCGGCTGCTGGAAGTGCCCGCGCTTTCACCGCTGATTCTGGCCACCAAGCCGTGAGGCCACAGCGCGGCCGCACTCACCCGGATGAATCCGGGCAGGCAATGCGGTGCGCCATCACATTGCCCGCGTCCAGAGCACTTTGAGGTAGCGGCCTTCGGGGCAGTTGGACATCACCGGATGGTCCGGCCCCGCGCCGGTGCGGTCGAAGATTTGCAGCCGCCGGGCCTGGCGGTGAGCAGCGCGCGACACGAATTGAGTGAAGTCTTCGTCTGACACCAGGCCCGAACAGGAGCAGGTCACCAGCAGACCGCCGGGCTTCAGCAACATCAGCGCCAGACCGTTCAAATCTTCGTACTTGCGCTGGCCGTCGCCGAAATCGTCCCGGCTGAGCACCAGTTTCGGCGGATCAGCCACGATCACGTCGAACTTCCCGGCGTTGCGTTGCATTTGCCGGGCGTAGCTGAACGCGTCGCAATGCACCCAGTTGACGCGCGACTGGTTCAGGTTTGCGTTCCGCCGGGCTTGCACGATGGCCGTCTCGTCCAGGTCCACACCGGTCACGTCCTTCGCCCCGCCAATCACCGCCGCGGCCAGGGCGAATCCGCCGGTGTAGCAACAAAGGTCCAGCACGCGCGAGGCGGGGGTGACCAGGCTGGCCAGTCGCCGGCGGTTGTCGCGTTGGTCGCAAAAAAAACCGGTCTTGTGGCCCTGGGCAAAATCGACTTCGTAGCGGACGCCGTGCTCGCGAATCTTCACCGGCGGGACCGCGGGTTGGGCCGCGCCGCGCGTGGAGATGCGTTCCACGCGCGCGACAAAGTCGCTGACCTCGACGACCTCGCGCCGGGTGCCAAGGCGGGCGTGCAACTGCGGCAGCCATTGCGGGAGGCGCTGCCAGACGCCCAAGCTGTGCACCTCCACACTGAGCACGTCCGCGTACTTGTCCACGATCAGGCCGCTCAAGCCGTCGCCGTCCGAATGCACGGCGCGGAAAGCATCGGCGAGTTCCGCGAGGCGGAACGTATCGAGGCGGAGGTCAAGAGCGCGGTCCAGCAGCGGGCCGAAGTCCGCCTCGGTGAACGGCGCGTCGCCGTGGTGGAACATCCGCAGCGGCACCCGCGCCCGCGGATTGTAGAGGCCGGCGCCGAAGCGCTCGCCATCCTTGTCATACACCGTGACCAGGTCGCCGGGGCGGGCGTCCGGTGAAGCCTCGCGGATCATTGCCGGGTAAAGCTGCGGGGCGAAGCTGAAGTATTTCAATTGGACCCAGGGCGTTTGGCGGGGCGCGGGCTGGGCGGTGCGGGCGGGCGGGCGGGCCGGTTCCGCATTTGAACCGGGCGTTTGCGAGTCGGATTCCATCATCGGTCTGGATGAGGCTGCCGCGCGCGCTTGCTGGCGGCGAGTCAAAACAGGCTGGCGCTGGAAGGTCGTTCGATGAGGTGGTCGAACTTCGTTGGGCGGAGGTCTGCGGTTCAGGATTTGATGTCGCGCGTGTGGAACACCGCCAGCCCGATGGCGAAGAAGGTGGCATTGAAACCGGCCAGCAAGCTCAGGGACTGGCCCACGCGCCACCAGGGCGCGCGGTCCGCGAACACCAGTTGCCAGAGGTGGAGGTGGTAGGTGAAGAACCAGTCCCGATAGTCGGCGAAATACGGAATGTGTTCGAGGATGAAACTCACGAACACGAGCGACAGCCCGAGGATCGTGGCGGCCGCAGGTTTCACGTTGAAGCACGAGAACATGAACGCGAGCGCCATGATCGACACCGCCTCCGTCGTCAACATGACGTGCGCCGCGAGGTAACGCCACAGCCCGGAATTGGCGCCAAACACGCCGAAGATGTTTTGCTCGGGCATCCACACGAACAAGCCACCCCAAGGAAAATAGAGCCCGGCGAACGCCAGCCCGAATACCCCCAACGCCACGCACAGCACCACGCCGAAAATCGCCCCGGCGAGCCACTTCACCGCCAGCAGCCGGCCCCGCGAAATGGGACGCGACAGGATCATCCGCAGCGTGCCATCCTCGGCCTCCTTGGCCACCAGATCGCCCCCAACGAGCGAGACGTAAAGCGGCAGCAAAAACACCGCCACTGGCACCAGCATGATCGTGGCGATCGTGAGCCCCGAGATGAACGGGTCCGCCGCGTGGCCGGCGCTCTCCAACATCCGTTTCATCGGACTGGAGGCGTGCGTGAACTTGAACACCAGGGCGATAATGTTCTGCGCCAGCAGGAACATCACGAAGCCGATGTAGGTCCGTTTCTTGCCGAACAGCTTCCAGAGTTCGTTGCGGAGTTGGAGGAAGAACATGGTCAGAAATCCGAAGGCCGAAATCCGAAATCCGAAAAGCTAGTCGGGATCAAAAGCGCGAGAGGAGGGCAGGCTGCGAGGCGACTGCCCCAACCCTCTCGGCCACGACCTCGAACGTTCGCGCGCATCCTTCCGCTCGGACTTCGAACCTCGGATTTCATTCGGATTTCGGACATCGGTTTTCGGATTTCAACGGCGATGGATGCTGGTCCCCCCGACCTGCCGCTTCCTCTCCGCCGGCTCGCATCAGCTCCAGGTAAAAGCTCTCCAGCGTCTGCTCCTCGCGGGCGAGTTCGTGGACGGGCCGGCCGCTTTCAACCAGACGGCGCGCGATTGCGCAGGTGGCAACGCCCGGCGTCAACGCCACGTACCGGCCGTCGCGCGCGCCACCGATCAGCCCGGCCGCCTCGAGGTCCTGCGTGGCGGCGACAAAATCGTCCGTCACCAGCCGCACCCAGTTCCGCGATTGTTTTGCCGCCGCGAGCGGCCCTTCAAAGACCATCCGGCCCTGGCGCAGCACGGCAATGCGGGTGCAGATTTGTTCGACCTCGCCGAGCAGATGCGAGGACAGCAACAGGGTCAGGCCGAGCTCGGCGTGCAGGCGCAGGATCGTTTGCCGCAGTTCGTGCATGCCTTCCGGGTCCAGGCCGTCCGCCGGTTCGTCCAGGATGAGCAATTCGGGCCGGGGCAGGAGCGCCTGGGCGAGCGCCAGCCGAGCGCGCATTCCGTGCGAGTACGTCTGCACGCGGGAGTCGATGCGGGTGCCCAGCCCCACCCAGTCCACCACTTCGCGCAAGCGCTCGCGGGAAACCGGCGCAGTGTACTGGCAAAAAATCTCCAGGTTGCGCCCGCCGCTCAGGTAATCGTAGCACGCAGGGGTTTCGAAGATCGCCCCCACTTTCGCCAACGCCAGTCGCCGCTGCCGTTGCACGTCATGGCCGCACACGCAAACCGTCCCTGCCGTTGGCCAGACCTGGCCCAGCATCATGCCGATGGCCGTGCTCTTGCCCGCGCCGTTGTGGCCAAGCAGACCGAAAATTTCGCCGCGCGGAACGGCCAGCGTCAGCTCGTCCACCGCCACGCGCGTCCCGAAACGTTTGGTCACGCCAGAAAGGCAAATCACTTTTGCGCTCCTTGGTTTGACGCTCCGCCGGAGAACTGCCTTAGCGCGGGCAGGGCAAAACTGGCCGTGTCCTCGCGCAGGGCTGCCTGCTTCAGTGCGGGCACGATGATGTCGGCTTGTTCCTTGTACCTCGTCAAGGACTGCGCGGCCGTGGAGGCTACCAAGGAATTTGGGTTCTGAAGACTCTCAATGAGCGCGGGTACGGCCAAATTCGGCTCGCACCGTACCGTTCCCAACCAGTCGGCAGCCCACAAATCGATCTGGTCATTGGGGTTCTTTAGTAGTCTGACCACGACCGAAACCACCCCCGAAGTGGCAACTAGCTCAGGAGCCACCTTTTGAAAGGAATCCGCGGCAGTCATCTGAACCCGCACTTCCGAATCTCGCAATAGGCTCGTAAGAGCGGGAACGACGGCTTCACGTTGCTCAGGGTAGTATCGGAGAGCGACGGCGGCATTGTTTCGTACGCCCCAATGCGAATCCTGCGTCGCACTTAGGAATGCGGGTAGCAGTTGCCGCTTTGCCTTTGGCTCTAGGTGATTCAACAGCCTGTTCTTATCCGCACCCCTGGTGAAGAAGTTGATGGCGCTCTGGCGGACCGCGGAGTCGTCTGAATTCATCGCACGAGCAACGGCGCCTGCAGCGGGCAGTGCATCTTTTCCCAGAAGCGACAGCAGAAGAATCACGTCCACAGGCTGCCCGCCAATGACTATAACACCCGGCGACGGGAGCCGGCGAACCAGAAAACCTGGGAGTCCCGCCGACAGGAAGCGATAGAGTCTCCGATAATGCCTTTGAATCGGGTGATCGGCCTTGTCCAAGGCATGGGCCAAGACGCGCAGGCCATCCGGCCCCCAATTGCGCCATCGCTCGATTTGTTCTTGTCGCGCGGCAATGCTTGAGTCCGCTCCGAAGAAGCGAATCGTCTTGATCCACTCGCTTTCCGGTCGTCCGTGAAAGAGCGGGTCAGGTGCAGGCAGCAGCAGCCAGGTCAGCCCACCGAGCGAGACAACCAACAACGCGAGCAGAAGCCGGCGCCGCATCCGGCGGGGGCGTGAATTGTTGACTGCTTCGTTTGCCATGTTCACTTCGTGCCTTCGATGGCCAGGAGGTTCTTGATGTGGCCGTCGGCGTAAAGGTAGTTCACGCCTTTCTTCGGCCCGCGCGCCGCGTGAAACGCCTCCTTGTCGAACACCACCGGAATCTGGTGCGGGTCGAAGTCGATGCCGAACACGCGCAGGTGGTCGGCGTCCTGGCCGTTCAGGAGGCTGTTCCAGGAATAGCTGCTGCCCGTCTGCTCGAAGAACCGCTTCCGATCCGAAGGACAGCGCAGCACTTTCGGCGTGCCCAGGTAGTTTGTGAGCACGACGTCGATCGAGGCGACGGCGTTGGTGTCCGGCGGCGCGTTGGTGTCGAAGAGCCGGTCGCGGATGAAAGGCAGCCGGTTATGGTTGTCTTGAACATACATCTGAACAGAGAGCCCGATCTGGCGCAGGTTGCTCAGGCAGGCAGTGGAGCGTCCGGCCTCGGTGGCCCGGCTCACCGCCGGCAACAGCAGGCTCGCGAGCATTCCGATGATGGCCAACACGACCAACAGCTCGATCAACGTAAAGCCCCGCGGCCGCGGCTCTCTCTGTCCGCCGCACCGTGAATTGATTGAAACGGTCGGGACGCTCAATGTGAGTTCTCCCATCGGCGGCGCAGGAAGACGCCGTTCTCCATCATCCGCTGCATTTCTTCGAGCACCGGCGCCAGCTCCGCTTTCATCTGCGCGGAGCTTTCGCCGTAAAAGGTCTTCAAGCCGGTCCTGATGGCCTTCTGGCGGACCTCCTCGCTGATCATCGGCGGACCGTTCGTTTCCCAGTCGGGCGGCAGGTCGGCGCTGGCCAGTTCCTGCCGGGCCTCGCGCAGGTGCTTGACCGCGTCGTCGATCGCGCGGCGCCGTTGCGCTTCGGGCATTTCCTCGAAGGCGTTCAGCACCTGTTTGAAGCCGGTCGGCAACGTGGCTTCGATGAACTGGCCTTGCTCCTCCTCGGTCATCGCTTCGAGCCACGGCGCCCAGTCGCCCGCCAGCCGCGCCTCGCGCCGTTCCTCCCAGGAAAGCGCGTTGAGCCGGCGGACCAGCTCGCGGATGGCCTTGGCGCGCGCCTCGCCTTTGAGCTGGCGCAGATCCACCGAACGCAGGTAGGCGCGGACCTTCTCGGCCGTCATCCGGGAATTGTGCGCGTACCAGTAACCGCCGCCCGCCAGCAACCACAGCAGCGCAAGTCCCACACCGATCAGAAAAAGGGGGCGATGGCGCCAGTTCATGTCGGCGAACTTACCACCAGTTCCCCTGCCCTGGCTACCGGGTTTCCGAAGCCGGCTCCCTTGCTGCACCCTGGCTGGTCGGGGCAGCCGGCCGTGACCGGACGCCCGAGGTCGCACACTGCAATGCCGCAGCCGCCAGACGCCGCGGAGATCCTGGCCGATCGTCCAGAGCAGGCGCACCCGGCTGTCGGGGTCGTCCCCCCAGCGCACTCGCGTTGACTCAAATTAAATGACACCGAAGGGAGCGGGCGGGGCGGCGGGAAAAGCGTCGTTGACTCAGGGAAAAAAGACACCGGTAAAACGGGTGTGAATGAACATGAGCCAAGCCATCGAAATGGATCTGTCACGAATGGCGGTTAGATAAGGCCCAAAAGTTTCTTGCCGGGGCGGTTGCGGCGTGGAGGGTTGGGGCGTGTTTCAAAGATGACCTGTCTGGAAAGCGCCGGCATGCGGCGCAGGATTTCCTGTAACGCGCGCCAGTTTTCAATCGCCCGCTGGAGGGCCTCGCATTGCTCTTCGGACAAGGCCACCGACAGCGTCTTGCCTTTGACCTTGCGCGTCCACTGGTAGCACGGACCGCCCGCGCCGGGACCGCGATCCTGAGCGTAGCCCTGACTGATCCCCCCCGCCTTGGCCAGACGGGCGCGGAGTTGCCCGTATTCCGTTTTGATTTCCGAAAGGTCCGCTGGCATGCCGCTAAGGGGAGCAGGCCTGTCAATAGGGCGGTAGATCTACCTCTACCGCCCTATGCGCACGCCCTTCCTCCCCGCCTTCCGCGCCCGCCTCGCCGCCCGGGGCCGGCGCACCGTCCCCGCTCTGCGCCAGGCCCCCCTGGGCCAGCGCCAAGACCAGCTCCGCGGCCTGTTGCCCGCCCCGCTCCTGTCCCGCGAAGACGAGGGCCCCAACAGCCGCGAGCGCCACTTCCCGCTGCGCCTGACGCGCGAATGCTTTCTGTGGCCAATGCTCAAACCCCGGCCGGCCGGCCGCCGATCTCGGAAGACGATTCGGCCTCTATCCAGGCCCGCCGCCGTTAGCCCAGGGAGCGGCTGGGAAAAGCCCTGGCGGCCACCGCCCCAACCGCCGACCGCCGGGTCGGCCCCAGCCCCCAACTCCCAGGCCGTCCCGTCAAGAGGTGGTGGACGGTTCTTCGACGCCATTGGCCGCTACGCCCGCCAACCAGCCCCCAGACCCGCAGCCCCGTTCGCAAAAGCCGGGTTGCGGCTGCCCCTCGATGAAGCTGGCGGGGCTCTTCTCGCTGGCCAGCGGAGCGGTCCTCCACGTCCTCCTGGGCAGCCTCCCTCACCAGGACTTGCGCCTGCTGCGCGGGTTGTGGGAACAACTCAACCCGGGCGACATTCTCCTGGGCGACCGCGCCTAGGGCGAGGACACCCCCCTGGCCGGCCGGCCTCAACGCGGCGTCGATGGAGTGGCCCGCCGGCCTCAACGCCGCCAAGGGGATTTCCGCAAGGCCCGGCGCTTGGGCAAAAACGACGGCCTCTTTGTCTGGACCAAGGGCTGCCAGCAATCGGAGATTCTTTCAGCCAACGAAGGGGATTTGCTGCCGGCCCAAATCACCGTGCGCATCGTCCGCTTTACCACCACCATCCGGGGCTTTCGCCACCGCCGGATCACGCTGGTGACCTCCTTGCTGGACCCCGAACTCTCCCCCGCCGAGGAACTGGCGGCGAGGTCATTCTCCACTTCCTGCCAAGCTGCCTGGACTTCTTGCGGCGTGAGGTGTTTCTGAAAGACTGCCAGACTGAAGGCATTGCGGAGTTCGAGCCGGTGAAACGCGGTGAAGGACAGTGGCAGTGGGTTGGCCTGCCGCCATGCATCCGCCTTGGGCGAATGGGCATCGCTGGCGTAGAGAGAAAAGAAGAAACTGGTGTCGGCGTAGGTGTTCACCACCGCTCCTCTTCCCGGGCAGCCAGGACCATGTTGGGCAGGACCTTTTCGCCAAAGATGCGACGTCGGCGCGTCGCGGAGTCCGGCAGCGGCACGGCCGTGACAGGAGCGCGCTCAGCGGCTGGGCCGTGGCCGTTTTCTTCCAGGTCTTTGAGGAGCCAGCGGGCGATCTGCCACTTGTCCTGCCGGGACAACTGACGCAGCGCCGTCTCGATTTCTACAACGCCGTTCATGGCCCGAATCTATCCGTTCTGCGTTCATGCTGCCAACGCGTTTTGCAGCCTATGCTATTTGCCAGGGTAATTTGACCGTGGAGTTTTTCGCTCGCGATCCTCACCAGCACAGCCACCGCCGCTGTCATGGGCGGGAAAACACCTTTGCCAACCCCGCGTCGGTCGTGGCAAACTGGCCGCAGCCCTGAGAACGAGTTGCTGCCACCCTGCTGACGCGACTTCGCTCGGCCGCGGGCTGTGTTCGCGTTAGCGACAACCTGAACGAGTATCCGAAATGAACTTACGACGCTTCACCCTCGCGCTTCTTGCGGCACTCTTTGCCTTGGTCGCCACCGCCGCGCGCCCGCCCAACATCGTGTTCATTCTCGCCGACGATCTCGGCATCAACGATCTCCATTGCTACGGCCGGGCGGACCAGCACACGCCGAACCTGGACCGCCTCGCCCAACAAGGCCTGCGCTTCACTTCGGCCTATTGCGCGCAGCCGATTTGTTCGCCCTCGCGCGCCGCCATTCTCACCGGCAAGGCGCCGGCACGCCTGCACTTGACGACGTACCTGCCAGGGCGGCCCGACTGTGTTTCGCAAAAGGTGCTGCACCCGGAAATCGAAATGCAGGTGCCCCTCAGCGAGAAAACGATCGCCCGTTATTTCAAAGGCGCCGGCTACACCTCCGCCGCCATCGGCAAGTGGCACGTTGGCGGCCGCGGCTTCGGACCGCGTGAGCAGGGCTTTGACTTTTATCATCCCGGCCAGGCGAACACCAAACCCTCGGCCACGGAAGGCGGCAAAGGCGAGTACGACCTGACCGCGGCGGCGGAGAAATTCATCGAGGCGAACCGCGAGCGGCCCTTCCTGGTGTATCTCGCGCACAACGCGCCGCACATCCCCTATGATGCCCAACCGGCCCGGATCGCGAACAACGCGGGCGCCTTCGAACCGGTTTATGCCGGCGTGATCGAAACCCTCGACGACACGGTGGGCCGCCTGCTGGCCAGGCTGGACGCGCTCAACCTCGCCGACCACACCATCGTGGTGTTCACCTCGGACAACGGCGGTTTGCACGTTCCCGAAGGCCCGCACCCGCGAGTCACCCACAACACGCCGTATCGCGCCGGTAAGGGCTTCGTCTATGAAGGCGGTTTGCGCATTCCTTTGATCGTGCGCTGGCCCGGCCACGTGCCGGCCGGTCGTGTGGTGGAGACGCCGGTCCTCAACACCGACTGGGTGCCGACGCTGCTCGAACTCTGCGGCCAACCCGTGCCGCCCGGTCTGGATGGCCGCAGCTTCGCCGGCCTGTTGACCGGGAAAGCTGAGCCGCCCGCGCGGCCGCTGTTCTGGCATTTCCCGCACTACACGAACCAAGGCAGCCGCCCCAGCGGCGCGATGCGCGAGGGGCGCTGGATGTTCGTGGAGTATTACGATGAGGCGAAGGTGGAGCTTTACGATCTCGCCTCCGATCCCAGCGAAGCCCGCGATCTCGCGCCGCAACAGCCGGAGCGGATCAAGCGGATGCGCGCCGCACTGTCCGCCTGGCGGGCGGACGTGAAGGCTCAGGAAAACCGGCCCAATCCGGACTTCGATCCGGCGAAGTACCGCGCGTTGTATGTGGACGTGGACGCCAGCCGCTTCGACCCGGCGCACGCCAGCCCGGCGCAGTGGGAGGCGATGTGGCAATGGCGCAAGGCCATGAACGCCGCCGTGTCACAAGCGCAGAAGGCGAAACGTTGAGGTTCGCGCAGCGACCGGCGCGCTGGGAACGGTTGGCGTGCAATTCACCGGGCGCCGCGCGTCCCGAATCGATCCCGTCCCTCAACCGCCGCGGGTCGCCATAATTCGATTGTTGACATATCAACAATCGTGGTGCATACATTCCGCCGTGCAAACCAACGGTCCCGGCCCCCGCTATCGGGCCTTGCTCGCGCTGCTGCGCGCGGCGGACGTGGTCTGGAACGCGAGCCACGCGCTCTTCGCCCGCTGGGACCTCAGCCCCAGCCAGTTCAACGTGCTGAACCTGCTGGCCGACCAGCCAGCCGGCCTGACGCAAACCGAGCTCAGCCGCGCGCTGATCATGCATCGCTCGAACGTCACCGGCCTGGTGGACCGCCTGGAGGGGCGCGGCCTGTTGGCGCGGCACGACACCGCCGGCGACCGCCGCGCCTGGCGCGTGCAACTCACCCCGGCCGGGCAGCGGCTGATCGGCGAAATTCTGCCCCACTACTACGCCGCGGCGGAGCGGGTTTGGGGACGCGTCCCGGCTGCGCGCGCGCGGGCATTGACGACCGAACTGGACGCGCTGGCGAAGAACGCAGAAGCTCTCGCCGCCCGATTCGCAGAGTCCCAATCATGATCGCCCGACGCAACTATCCGCTGCTGCTGGTCAGCCAGTTTCTTGGCGCCTTCGGCGACAACGCCATCCTCGCCGTCATCCTCGGCCAGTTGACCTTTCAGCAGCAGGCCGGGCAGATCACGGAGAGCCAGCTCAGCGCGGCGAACGCCATTTACACCAGCCTGTTGTTCGTGCCGTACGTGCTGTTGGCGCCCCTGGCGGGGTACCTGAACGACCGGTACGCCAAGACCCGTTGGCTCTCCGGCGGCAATTTCATCAAGCTGACCGGCACGCTGGTGGCGGCGATCAGTGTCTGGCACGGGGCGTTCTGGCAGGGGCTGGGCTATTTCGTCGTCGGCATTGGCGGGTGCGTCTATTCGCCGGCCAAGTACGGGATTCTGCCGGAGATCGTGGACCGCGAGCGCTTGGTGAAGGCAAACGGCACGCTCGAATTCCTGACCATCGCCGCGATTCTCACCGGCTACATCGGTGGCGCGGCCATCGTTGACCGGCTGTCGGTATTGACGTGTTACTTCGTCCTGATGGCGATCTACGGGGCCTCGCTCGGCTTGAACCTGCTCATGGCCGCCACGCCCGCGCATGTCGGCGTGCGTCTGCAGGGCAGCGTGGAGGAGTTTTTCAAGAACTTCGGCGAGCTCCTGGAAAACCCGCGCCTGTTCCGCGTGCTGGCCGGCTGCGGCCTGTTCTGGCTGTGCGGCGCGGCGATCAAAATCAATTTCCAACCCTGGGGCCTCAGCGTGTTGAAGCTCGAGAACAACACCCAGATTGCACTGCTCGGCCTGTGGCTGAGCCTCGGCATCATGGGCGGCAGCATGCTGGCGGGGCAGTTCCACCGCGTGGGCGACCTGCGCGGCGTGCGGCCTTACGGCTGGGCGATGGCGGCGCTGGTGGCGGTGCTGGGCACGGTGGAAGCGATGATGGGCGCCGGCTTCCTCGCGTCCCGCTACCCGGTGATCGTTATGTTGATTCTGACGGGCGGGCTGGCGGGCCTGTTCCTCATCCCATTGAACGCCGCCCTGCAAAACGAGTGCAACCCCGCCCGGCTGGGCAAGACGGTGGCGGCGCAGAACTTCACCGACAACCTCAGCATGGTGGCGGCCGGCAGCCTGATTCTGATTGCCAGCCGCGCCAAAGTGAGCGCTTCCGGGGTGTTCTTGTACCTCGCGGTGCTCGTGGCGCTGGTGGTCACCTGCCTGAAAGTGCCAGGCAAGCGAACGCCCGAGGTCACCGCCGAAGCCTTCGAGCCGGACATTTAACCCAATCCGGAGGTGCGGTATGAACCCGTCCGAGACTCCCAGCCCAACGACGGCAAACCCACTGAAGGCCAGCCAGGGCTCGACGGAGTCTCGCCCCACCGGGACAGAATGGTTGAAGCCGCGCTGGATCATGCTGTTGGCGGTGCTGGCGGTGGCGGCGTTTCATCTTGGTTTCCTTTTCGCACCCGTGTGCTGGCTGGTGCTGGTGTGGCTGGGCTGCCTGTTTGCTTTGCGTCGGGTCCCCAGCGGTCGCTGGGCGTTCTACACCGGCCTGACGATCGGCCTGGGCATCTACGGCCCGCAACTTTATTTCTTCTGGAACATTTTTGGCCCGGCGGCGATCGCGCTGTGGCTGGTGCTGGCGTTCTGGCTTGCGCTATTCCTGCTCTTGCTTCACGGCGTGGAACGACACTGGGGCGTCCTCTGGGCGATCGGGCTCGCACCCGTGCTATGGCTGGGGATCGAGTTTTTCCGGAGCGAACTCTACTACCTCCGGTTTTCGTGGCTGACGGCGGGGAGTTTCCTCGCGCCAGGTGACTGGTGGCGCACTTTCAGCAGCATTGGAGTCTATGGCATCGGCGCCGCTCTGACGTTTGCCGCCGCCCTGCTTTGCGTCGGAATCGAAGGGCTTCTACTCAGGCGCTGGTGGCAGGTGAAGGTCGTTGCCTGGTCGATCGTTGCCGTTTTGGCGGCTGGAATCCTCGCGCCCTTCTTTCGGAAGGCTCTGGCCTACTCCGGGACCACGTTTCACATCCGCCTGACCGGCATTCAACTTGAGTTTCCGCCAGTTCCCGAGGCGCTGGCCCAACTAGATCGGGCGCTTCGCGAGTACCCAGACACTGACCTCGTGATGCTCGGGGAATACACCTTCGACGGTGCGGTGCCCCAGCCGGTGCTCGATTGGTGTCGCAAGCAGGAACGATGGCTGGTAGCGGGCGGAAAAGAGCCGACTGCAAGTGGAGGTTTCTATAATACGGCCTTCGTTGTATCCCCGGAAGGAGAAATAGCGTTTAAACAAGCCAAGTCGGTCCCCATCCAGTTCTTCAACGACGGCACGCCGGCCCACGGCCAGAAGACTTGGCTTTGGAATCGAGAAGAAGAACCAGATGGTAAGATCCATCGTGCTCTGTCCTACATAAAATCCGAATGGAAGAAACGCCTTGCCACATTTCCCATCCGGGTTGGGATTTGCATCTGCTACGACTTGAGTTACGCATTGGTCGTCCAGCGGATCGTCGAGCGGCGGGACGGGAGTGTGCCTTTACTTCTAGTGCCTGCAATGGACGTTCAAGACTGGGGCGAATACCAGCATCGGCTAGACGCGCGGATGACCGCCATTCGAGCGGCGGAGTATCGTCTCTGGATCTTCCGCGTCGCGACTTCCGGCATTTCTCAGTGTGTATCACCGAGCGGCCATGTCGTCGCGGAAACCTCCTACCCGGGGCAAGGCGAGATACTGAGCACAGAGATCAATGGCCACTATTGGCGAAATCGCATTCCTGCCGATCGCGTGTTCGGTTTCGTGGCCGTCGCCGCCACCCTCGGAATCACCATGGCGTTGGTTTGGCTGGAATGGCGCTCGCGCCGCAAGGCCCCTTCTAACTCCTAGCTTCTGGCTCCTAACTACTCCCTTCCATGCTCCGCCACCTCTTCCACCTCTTGCTCCGGACCTGCTTCCGCTTTCGCGCGTACGGCATCGAGTCGTTAAAGACACCCGGTCCGGTGCTACTGGTGCCGAACCATGTTTCGTGGATCGATTTCCTGTTCCTGTGGGTCGTGCTCGACCTCGACTGGCGCTTCGTCGTTTCGAGCATCGCGGCGCGGTACTCGTGGTTGCACCGGAAAATCATGCTCAACCGGCGCACGTTCCCGATCGATCCGGCGTCGCCTTACGCGGTGCGGCACATGGCCGAGCACCTGCAAAAGCGCGGGCGGCTCGTGCTTTTCGCCGAGGGCCAGATCACCCGCACCGGCACGTTGATGAAGCTCTTCGACGGCACCGGCTTCCTGCTCCACAAGACGCACGCCCAAGTGGTCACCTGTTACCTGCGCGGCGCGAACCGCCTGCGCTGGTCGCGTCAACCCGGCTGGCGGCGTTGGCGGCCCGAAGTCACGGCGCATTTCAGCCCGGTGCTCACCGCCCCCGCCTGCGAGGGCCTCAGCACGGCCCAGGCGCGGACCCAACTCACCACCTGGTTGCGCGACCAGATGGTGGAACAGCAGTTCGCCACTGAAATGGAATTCGGCCCGGCGACCGTGCCGGAAGCCATCGTCGAGTCGGCGCGCCAGCAACCCGACCGCGTCGTCCTCGAGGACGCGACGATGACCGGGATGCCGTACCGCCGGCTGCTGATCGGCGCGGAATTGCTGGGCAACGAACTGGCCGAGCACCTCGCGCCGGGCGTGGGGCGGGTCGGCTTGCTGCTGCCGAACGTGAACGCCATGCCGGTGGTGCTGCTGGGGCTGTGGGCACACGGCAAAGTGCCCGCCGTCCTGAACTTCTCGACCGGCACGCCCACGATGCTCACCTGCGCCCAACTGGCGGGGCTGCAGCAAATCGTGACCTCGCGCGCGTTCCTCGAGCGGGCGCGGCTGAAGCTCGACGCGCTTACCGAAGCCGGCATCGAGTTGCTTTACCTCGAAGACTTGCGGAACCGGATCGGCGGTGGGGCGAAACTCGCGGCGGCGCTGCGGATGCGATTTGCACCGCGCTCGCTGTTGCGCCATGCGCCTTATTCCGGTCCGGGCTCGGATCCCCGAGCCTCCAGCCTCGCACCTCGCGCCAGTTCTCCCGCCGTCATTCTTTTCACCAGCGGCTCCGAAGGCGTGCCCAAAGGCGTGGAACTCACCCATCGCAACCTGCTGGCCAACATCCGCCAGATGCTCGCCGTGATCGACGTGACCGACGCCGACCGCATTTTCAACGCGCTGCCCACCTTCCACAGCTTCGGGCTCACGGTCGGCACGCTGCTCGGGTTGATCCGCGGCTTGTACGTGTTCCTCTACCCGTCGCCGCTGCACTACCGGCTGATCCCGAACGTGGTTTACGACCGCAACTGCACGGTGTTTCTGGGCACGAACACCTTCCTGAACGGTTACGCCCGCCGGGCGCACCCGTATGATTTCCGCTGCCTGCGCTATCTGTTCGCCGGCGCGGAGAAGGTCCAGGACGAAACGGCGCGTGTGTGGGCGCAGCGCTTCGGCGTGCGGATTCTGGAAGGCTACGGCGCGACGGAATGCAGCCCGGCGATCAGCGTGAACCTGCCGATGGCGCCGAAGCATGGCACCGCGGGCCGGCTCATGCCGGGCATGGAACTGCGGCTCGAGGCGGTGGAGGGCGTGGCCGACGCCGGGCGCCTGTTCGTGCGCGGGCCGAACGTCATGCGCGGCTACTTGAACGCCGACGCCGACGCGAAGTTTCAGGCCCTGGGCGGCTGGTACGACACCGGCGACATCGTGAGCGTCGAGGCCGACGGCTTCATCACCATTCGCGGACGGATGAAGCGCTTTGCGAAGGTGAGCGGCGAAATGGTCAGCCTGACCGCGGTCGAAGACGCGCTGGCCGGCGCGTTCCCGCACTACGGCCAGCGCTGCGAAGTCGCGGTCCTCGCCCGGCCGGACGAAGACAAGGGCGAAGTGCTGCTTGCCGTCACGAACGAGCCGAAGCTGCGGCTGGACGAAGTCCGCACTGCCATCAAGGGCAGGGGGCTGACGAACCTCTGCGTGCCGCGCGAAGTGAAGTTCGTGAAGGAAATCCCCAAGCTGGGCACCGGCAAGGTGAACCATCGCGAACTGGCGGCACAACTCGCGAAGGCGGAATGAACCAACCGAACCCAGCACGACGAACTCCACGGCTATCGCGCGTGTGGCGTTTGGCGGTCCGCTGGGGAATGCTGCTTCTCGGTGGGGTCTTCCTGCTCGTGGTGGCTTTGCGCGCGTTGCTCTTCGCGGGATCCTATCGGCCGGTTCAAGCGCTGCCTTCCGAGCCGATCGTGGATCTGCATTGCCACGTGGCGGGGCTGGGCGCCGGCGGCAGCGGGTGCTTCGTGTCGCCGGCGCTGCGCGACAACTGGCGGTTCGGGTTCTACCTCCGCGCCTTTGGCGTCACCCGCGCAGAAGTCGAACGCGAAGGCGACACCGTGATGGCGGACCGCTTGTCTGCCTTGCTGGCGCAAAGTCGCCATGTCCGCCAGGCGGTGGTGCTGGCGCTGGACGGCGTCGTGAACGCAGCCGGCGACTTGGACACGAACCGCACCGAGTTTTACGTGCCGAACGAATTCGTCGCTGCAGCCTGTCGCCGGCACACCAACCTGCTGTTCGGCGCCAGCATCAACCCGTATCGGCGCGACGCGCTGGCCCGGCTCGATTGGGCTGCCACCAACGGCGCAGTGCTGGTCAAATGGCTGCCATCGATCCAGCACATCGACCCCGCGGACCCGAAACTCGAGCCATTCTACCGGCGGCTGGCAGAACTCAAGCTGCCGCTGCTCACGCACACCGGCGCGGAAAAATCATTTACGCGGAGCGACGACAAGCTGGCCGATCCCGCGCGGCTGGAATTGCCGTTGCGGCTGGGCGTCACGGTCATTGCCGCGCACGTCGCCACGACCGGCCGGCACGCCGGCGAGCGCGACATCGACCGGCTCGCGCGCCTGATGGCCGGGCACACGAATCTCTTCGCCGACATTTCGTCGCTGACCCAGCTCAACAAGCTCGGCTACTTCGGCGAGGTTCTGCGGCGACCGGAGTTCGCGGGCCGCCTCGTCTATGGCACCGACTTCCCGCTGATCGCGATGCCGCTCGTCTCGCCGTGGTATTTCCCGCTCAACCTCAAGTTCGGCGCGATGCGACGCCTCGCCCGCCTCGCCAACCCTTGGGACCGCGACGTGGAATTGAAGCAAACGCTCGGCGTGCCGGCGGCGGTGTTGAGCCGGTCTGCCCGTATCCTCGGCGAGCGGGCGCGGACCACCGCAGCAAGGCGCGATTGAACCGCGAAGCGGCCCCCGAGAAACCGCCCAGGACGAGGTTCTTCAACGATCGCGTGGCTATCACGCGGCCGCGAGCCTCGAACCACGCTGCTGAAGTGCGCATCGGAAGCGGGCGATAATCGTCTTCGCCGAAAAGGTGCCGCCGCCCGGCCTCTGCCCGGTCGAGATCGACCCGTTTGACGCCGTACCAGCCGAAGAAGTGAGCCTTTCGTACTGTGCTGCCCTGACCTTCTCCTCAAGTTTTGGGGACAAAGCCCGAAGCTCGAAGGCCGAAACCCGAAAGAAATCCGAAATCCGAACCCCAAAACGCAACGGCCGCTCGCCAAGCGGTCTGGTCTTCGGATTTCGGATTTCAGCCGCATCAACAACTTGCCACTTTGTTTAGAGCGCCTCTGGCCTTTCGTACCCGTCGCTCGCCTTGACGCTTGCGCTCACCGCACCTAACCTGCCTTCGCTTTATGAAACCCGAGATCGTCATCGAGTACTGCGCGGTCTGAAACTACGAGCCCAAAGCCGCCGGTCTGGCGGATAAACTTCTTCGGTTCAAACTGAACCTGGGTTCGTTGAAACTTGTGCCGTCCACGGGAGGCGTGTTCGAGGTCAGCGTCAATGGCAAGAGCGTTTTCAGCAAGAAAGCCACGGGGCAATTCCCCGACGACGACGCTCTGGTCAAACAGATCAAACCGCTGCTCTCGACCTGACCCGCTCACCGTTTTCACCGCTTCAGCTTTCAGTCCGAGTAGCGTTCCAGGGGCGTCAGCGTGCCGGTCTCGACAAGTGCGTGTGGGCCTTCGTTCGGCACCCGCTCCAAGCCGTGCGGGCGGCATCCGGGCGGAAGTTCGCCCTCGGAACAAGTCCGGAGCGCGGGTCGCCCGCGGACGAGCGAGGACGAACCGGGTTCGCCCGGCAAGGAGAGTGATGGGTGCCTGGTGGCCCCCGCGGTCTTCAAAACCGTCGTCCCGGCACTGCGTGTCGGGAGGAGTGTTCGATCCGCTCCCTCTCCGCCAAGCCGCTTGCGATTTGCCGAAAGGGGGTGAGCCGCGTGTCGCGTGAGCAGATTTTGAAACTGACTTCGCTGTCCTCCTGCGCCGGTTGAGCCTCCAAGCTCAGCCAAAGAGCGCTGTCGCAGGTTCTGCGACGAATTCCCCAACTCGACGATCCGAGGATCCTCGTCGGTTCCGCCACGGCCGACGACGCTGGTATTTACCGTCTCAGCGCCAGCCGAGCGCTCGTTCAGACGGTGGATTTCTTCACCCCGATTGTGGACGATCCGTACCTCTACGGCCAGATCGCGGCGGCGAACGCGCTCTCCGATGTCTATGCGATGGGGGGACGGCCGATTACGGCCTTGAACATTCTGGGGGTGCCGGTGGAACAAGTGCCGCCCCGCGCGATCAACGCCATTCTCCGGGGCGGGGCAGCCAAAGCCAGAGAAGCGGGCTGTGCCATCATCGGCGGGCACACGATCAAGAACCCCGAACCGATTTACGGCCTGGCGGTGACCGGCTTGGTCCACCCGCGCCGCACGATCACCAACGCCGCCGCGCGTCCCGGGGACCTGCTCGTGCTGACCAAACCACTGGGCACCGGCATTGTCGCCACCGGCATCAAACGCGGCATTTGTCCGCCGGCCTTGGCCCGCCTGGCGATCGATTCGATGCGGCGGCTCAACGCCGTCGGGGCCGAGCTGGCGGAACACGGCTGGGTGCAGGCCGGCACCGACATCACCGGGTTCGGTCTGCTGGGGCACCTCGGATCGCTCTGTCGCGCGAGCGGGGTCGGGGCGGAGATTCGCGCCGCTGCCATGCCGGTGCTCGGCCGCGGGGTCTGGGATCTGATCGACCGCGATTGTGTTCCCGGCGGCACCCGGCAAAACTTCGAGGCGGCGGCGGCGTTCACCGATTTCGCGGCGACAGTGACGCCCAACCAGCGCCTGATCCTCGCCGATGCGCAGACCAGCGGCGGCCTGCTGCTCTGCGTTCCGGCTCGCAAGCTGGTGCGCGTCCAGGCAACGCTCGCAAAGCGGAAAGTTCTCTGTGCGGCTCTGGTGGGCACCATCACCCGGTCAGTGCGCCCCCGGGTCATTGTCAGAGGTTGAACCGCTCAAAGCCGCAAGCCGGAAGCGCCTTCAGCGCGCCGCGGGTAACAAATTCGCACCGCTCCGGAGGAAGACGAGAGACACCGCGAGGCGAGACAGTTCAACGCGTGAGCGAAACCGCCACGATAATCTCGAAGGCGGTGATCGCCACCAGACCAAGCCAGGTGAGGCTCTCGCGCAACCCCAACCCGGCCTGGTTGACCGGACTGAGCCAGAATCGAAGTCGCGCCGCGCCGGCTTCGATGACGTCGCCGTTTCGCAATGCCACCGTCTCCACGCGCTCGCCATTGACGAGCGTAATGGCGCCCGCAAGTGCCCGGAGGGCAATTGTTTGACCGGGCGTGCGCTCGATCGCGAAATGACTTTCCCAGACGCCGGGTTGCTCGATCCGGAGTTGTTCCTGCGCGCCACGGCCCACCCGGAAGGGAAAACGGCGGGCGACAGTTTCCTGGCCCGCCAGCGATCCGGAGAGCAGCCGCAGAAGGACCATTACAACCACTTCCTTCTGACCTCGATCTTATAGCCGGGGAAGACCGGCTTGTCATGCGTGGCATCTCGCTCGGCCTTTTTGCAGTTGACGAAGAAGCTGGTGCCATCGGGGCGGGTCACGAGGACCTTGGTGCGGTTGGCGAATTCGGTGAAATCGCCGGCGACCTTGATGGCCTTGAGGACGGTCATTTCCCCCGAGTATATGTAGCGGCTCGGGGTGCGCACCTGGCCGCCCACATAAATGACGCGCTCCTCCGTGTCCACTGATACGGAGAGCCGCTTGAAGTACTTGTCAACGTACTGGTTGTGGATGAGATCTTGCAACTCGGCTTTTCGTTTGCCGGCGGCAACCACTTCGACGTTCAATGGCAGGCTGATGGTCCCATCGTCACGAACCTGCTGGTCTATGGCGTAAGGCTGCGGAATGTCCGTCAGCTTGATCGTCAATTTGTCGCCCACCTGGATGGTATCCATCGTGATGGCGGCGGCGTGGTTGGTGGACGAGGTCGCAGCCGAGCCTGACGACCCCGACCGGCCAGGGCCGTTGTCGGGAGGGGGCGAGGAGCAACCCGCGATGAGCCAGGCGGCGAACGCGCACGCCAAAGTGCAAGCGATGGATTTGGGGGCCATGGTTGACAAATCGAGTTGGAAAGACAGCAAGGTTAAGGCCGAAATTCGCACGTTCAGGACTTCGCGGTCCCGGCAGGCTCGTCCTTCGCGGACGCCTCCTTCGCGATCTCTCGCTTCTTCTTGGACTTGCCCTCGGGTTCGGAGTCGGCGTTCTTCGAGTAGTAATCGTAGTAGTACCCGCTGTAGTAGTAGTAGTACGAGTCTTGGGAAATGTTGATGTTGTTCAGGACAATGCCGAGCAGCGTGCCACCGACCTTGTCCACCATCTGTTTGGCACGCAGGGTCATGGCCTGCGGGTACTTGCGGTATTGAACGACCAGGATGGCGAGGTCCACTTCGCTGGCCAGGACCGAGGCGTCGCTGACGCCCATGATCGGCGGCGAGTCGAAGAAGGCGAAATCGTAGCGGGTTTTGACTTCCTTGATGAAATCCTTCATCCGCTGCGAGTTGAGAATGCCCAAAGAACTGCTCGGCAGCTTGCCGCTGGGCAGGAAATCCAGCATGGGATTCTTGGTCGTCTGGATCACTTCCTCGAGGGTGTTTTGCTTGAGCAGGTAGTTCGTCAAGCCGACGCTGTTCGAAATCTTGAGGAACTTGTGCAGGCTCGGTCGCCGCAGGTCGGAGTCGATCACCAGCACGCGTTGCCCCTGCTGGGCAAAGACCGTGGCCAGGTTGAAGATGGTCGTGGACTTGCCTTCGCCCGCACCGCCGCTGACCACTGTCAGGGTGTTGGCATCCGGCCGTTTGCGGGAGAAGAGCACGTTGGTGCGCAGCACGCGGTAGGCTTCCGCGTGCGGGCTGTCCGGACCTTCGTCCAGGAGAAAACCGACGTTTTGTGGAATGACGCCCAAGACCGGGGCCTGCAGCGCACGCTCCACGTCGTCGATCGTCTTGACGCTGGTGTCGAGATACTCGATGAAGAAGGCCAACCCCAGCCCCATGACCAAGCCAAACACCGCGCCCAGAATGAGGTTCAGCGCAACCTGCGGACGCACGGGCTTGGAGTTGGGGCGGGCCTCGTCAACCACTTCCACAATGGTTCCGGCCGGAATGCTGGCGTCCACGTTCTCCTGCAAGGTACGCAGGTACAGCGCGTCGCGAATCCGCTGCTCATTCTCCAAGTCGCGCTTGGCCGCGTAAAAGCCACGCTGGTCCTTGGCCTCCTCGGCCACCTGATTCTTGCCGGCGGCGATCGCTTTCTGAATCTCGTCGTACCGCGCCTTCAACGCGACGACGTGTTTCTCCAAGCCGGTCAGCATTCCTTGAATCCGGTCGTGAATCTGGCTTTCAACCTCTTTCTGCAAAGCCAGGGTTCGCTTCACCTCGGGGACCTCATCGCTGTAATCCTCCCGCAACTTGGCCAGTGTTTGTTCGACGGTCGCGAGGTCTTTCAGCAAGCCTGGCAGGATCTCTTCGCCCGAGAGGGCCGTCAAAATGGCCCGGCGAAGCGTCTTTTCGTCCAAGTTGCGAAGCTCCTCGAGTTTGGTGTTGTACAGGATGTACTCGGACCTGGCATAGGTGAGCTGCTGGACCAGACTGCTGACCATCTCACGCTCCAGCGAGGCTTGATAGCTGGGGCCGTCCCCCGCCGATTCCGCAATGCCAAGGCGCGTCCGCTCGTTGTCCACCGTTTCCTGGAGTTCTTTTACCTTGGCGGTCTGATTGGTGAGGTTCTCTTCCAGCACCCGAATCCCCTTGAAGGTTTGACGCATCTGGTTCGTAAGCCGCGAGACCTCATAGGCCTTGGAGATCGCGTTGGCAATGTCGGCCGCCTCCCTGGGTTCGCGACTGAACACGCGGATTTCGATCAAACTGGTGTTGCGCGACTGCCGGACATCCAAGTTGCGCCGCAGCATCTCGTAAGTGAGCGTCATGGCCTCGTCGTGGGAGATGCGCTCGTTTTCCGGGTTGTAATACTTGGCCCAGTTGCTCCACAGCCGCAGTTCTTCGATGACGGGATACAGCACCGAGGTGGACTGGATCTTCTCGAATTCGGTGGTGACAAAGTACGGATCGTAGGCGCCCTGCACCTGCGGGCGCCCCAGCGGGTCCACCGCCTTGGTTTCCTTGTCCACGGCGATGCGCGCCGTGCTGGCGTATGTCGGCTTCAGCAGCATGGTTACGCCGGCAGTGGTCAACAGCACCAGCAGAAACACCGCCAGGATGACCGTCTTGCGAATCCGGATGATCCGCCAGTAATCGAGGAAATGGGCGGGCGCTTCCTGGCCGGGAGAAGTTTTCGAGCTGTCCATGTGTCAAAAAAAAGAGGCTAGATCCTTATCTAGCCTCCAGTGGTTATGCAAGAACCAATTCTGAATTTAATAGGTGGCGCGGATGCCCAAGTAAGCGCGGTTGCGGTCGAACGTGCGGTTCGGAACGTCCGAGTCCAAACGGTCGAACAGATAGCCGGCATCGAAGGCAAGGTACTGGTTAAGCGTGTAGATCAAGCTGACGTCAGCCGAGTAGTAATTGTCCGTCTGGCCACCATAGCCCACGCCGGTGCTGCGGTAATCCATCATGCTCCACTGACCCCGGACGGTAGCCGTCAACTTGGACGTGATCCGGTGGCTGAGACCTGCGTACAGGGTGGTCGATTCCGCGGCCAGCGTCACCCCGGAAAGGTTGTAGTCCACCGCGATGTCCGTGGCGGACAACCCGTGCTTGATGCCCAACTGAATTTGGGACCCTTCCGCGTACTTGTACCCCAAGGTCGCGTCGGCGTAGGGCACGGTGTAGTTCTCGCCCGCGTTGTAAAAATCCCCATACTCCACACCCGCGCGCAACTGGGCGTTCAACTGCGTCGTGAAGTCGTGGTCGAGGCCCAAGAAACCGAAGTGGTTCCGCGAGTTGCGGAAATCCGACATCGGAATGTTGCTAAGCGGCACCCCCGGAGCATAGGCCGGCACGATCAGGTACGAGTCCGCGGTGTGATCCACGTCTTCGAAGGAGTACCCCACCAGCGCGGTGGTGGTCGGCTGAATCAGGCGGCGGAAATCGACCGTCACCTTGTTCTCGATGCGGTCCAGTAGCGCCGAGCGGCTGCCGTCACCATCCTGACTGTAGTTGTAATAGGTGTTCTCGTACCCAAGCCGATAGCCCCAGTGCTCGGTAAAACTGCCATTGAACCCGATGCCACCGTAGTTGCGCAGGTTGTTGCCTTCGGTCCGAACGAAGACAGCCGGCGCTGCCGCAGAGCCGAACGCCACCGACGGTTCGTCGGAATAGACGAAATTGTCGTGCAACTCAATGCGGTACCGCTCCGAAAACTGGTGCGCCAGTTTCAGGCTCGCGGAGTGGTACATGTCCAGATTGTCGTTCTTCCGGGCTTCGTACCACCGGAGATCGAAATCGTACCGCACGCCCAAGGTCGTCTGGTCCCGGAGCAGATTGGCACCAATCGACGGCGCGACCGAAAACCCCCAACTTTCCGCCTTCTGGTAAGGATATCCCGGCGTAGGGTTGCTGGGCGCCGTGTTGTAGTTGTCGTCGTAGAAGCCTCGCACCTTGGCGGAGACGCTCCACGGCTTGCTGACGGAAGGCTCACCTACCGGCTGGGCGTCCATGGTGGCAACCCCAACGGCAGCAAGACCCGCACACGTGATCAGTCTTTTCATAAATTTCTCAGTTATTTGCGGCACGCAATCCCCGTGTCCATTTACTGTCACAAGATGCGAAGGTTGTACGCGAGGCACAACCGCCTGTCAAACAGAAATCTCGGAGAATTTTTCAATGCGCCCTCAGGCCCCGTTTTCGCCAACGAATACCCCGTCAACCCTTTGGGCTGCCGCACCGGTGAATTCAGTCGCCAATCGCCACCCGACCCGGATAATTCCGCCGCAAAACCCGTGCGGCTCGTTTTCTCCAACT
This sequence comes from bacterium, assembly GCA_021823625.1. Classification (GTDB taxonomy): domain Bacteria; phylum Verrucomicrobiota; class Verrucomicrobiia; order Limisphaerales; family J093; genus DSVZ01. Next base: position 34,020 of record JAKANS010000027.1, read on the forward strand.
ACGATTCGCCCCGCAACCCCTTTTACGGAGGGGGCGGCAGCGCCGCCATCCACGAGGTCGCCCGCCGACTCGCGCGGCAACACACCGTCGAGGTCGTGATCGGCCGCTACCGTGGCTGCCATTGGACCGAGCAGGACGGCGTCCGTTACCACCCTCTCGGCCCCGCTTGGGCGGGTCCCAAGCTCGGCCAATTGCTCTTTCAGTTCAGCCTGCCCGTGTGCCTGCGCCAAAAACCATTCGACGTCTGGTGCGAGAGCCTGACCCCGCCTTTTTCCACGGCCTGTCTGCAACACTTTGCCCGACAGCCCGTGGTGGCGCTCACGCAAATCCTGGGCGGCCAGGCCATGCGCCGCAAGTACCGCCTGCCTTTCGACCGCGTGGAACGGGCCGGCCTGCGGACTTACCGATGGGCGATCGCGACTTCCCAGTACCTCAGCACCCAGTTGCACGCTGCCAATCCACGCCTTCGCGTGGCCGTCATTCCCAACGGCGTCAGCAGCGATTTGGTCCGCCTGGATTCGAGCCCGGGGGGGCGTCACATTCTTTTCCTGGGCCGAATCGACGTGGAGCAAAAGGGGCTCGATTTACTGCTCGAAGCGCTCGCCTCCGTCGCGGCTGCGCTGCCGCTGCCCGTGGTGCTCGCCGGCGGGGGCGACCCGGCCCAGGAGGCGTTTGTGGCCCGCCGCATTCGCGCACTCGATCTCGCCGAAAAGGTCCGCATGACAGGCCGGGTCCAGGGAACGGCCAAAGATCAGTTGCTCCGCGACGCTGCTTTTCTAGTGATGCCGTCGCGCTTCGAGGCCTCGCCGCTGGTGATGATCGAGGCGTTCTGCTATCGCCTGCCGGCGGTATTGTTCGGGATTCCCGAGCTGATCGAAGTCCCGGACACGTGCTGTCTGAAAGTCCCGCCCTTCGACGTTCCAGTTTTGGGCCAGGCCCTCCTGACTTTGGCGCGCGATCCAGTTCTGCGCCACACGATGGGCCAGGCCGCCAAGGCGTATGCGCATGCGTTCGACTGGGACGACCTTGCCCAGCGTTACGCCGATTTCTTTGAAACCGCCCGCCGGGAAAGCGTAAGCTCCGCCCCGCGCCGCTGAACCGGCTGCGCCGCCATGAGCCTCAAATTGAACCTCGGTTGCGGGCAGAAGTACCTGCCCGGCTACGTCAACTGCGACGTGCTGCCCCATGTCCGGGCGGACCGGTACTTCGACCTCGACCGCCCGCCGTACCCGTTTGCCGACGACTCCGTGGACGAGGTGTTCATGGACAATGTGCTCGAACACCTCGAGGACGTGGTGGCCGTGATGGGCGAGCTGCATCGCCTCCTGCGCCCCGGAGGGCGGTTGCGCATCCTGGTGCCGTACGCGAAAAGCGACTGGGCGCTCCAAGACCCCACTCACAAACATTTCTTCACCGAGCAGACGATGAACTACTTTTGCGAAGGTTGGCCGTACAGTTACTATGTGCCTTTCCGGTTCAAACTGCTCGAAGCGCGTCTTTATTCCGACGCCCTGAATTTCCGCCAACGCCTGCGCAACCTCATCCCCTTCCGGTCCGTCCTCCGCTACTTCCTGTACAACCTGTACGACGGCGTGTCTTTCGAACTCGAAAAACTGCCGGCGCCCGCCAAACCCGGTGCCTGATCCCGCGATGAAACCCACCGAACCTTCGGTCCCCACGCCCTCAGCCGGCCGCGCCCTGCCGGGCATCGTCCTGGCCCTGGCCGCCGTGCTCCTGGCCTTGTTCGCCCGCAGTTTCGAGGCGGGGCAAATCCTGTTCTCGAGCGACGGCCCGCTGGGCGCCAATGCCGCCGCCTACGCCGCCCTGCCCGGCGCCTTCGCCGGCATGTGGCAGGACCTCAACTGGGTCGGCGGCTACGTGGGCAGCGCATTTCCGAGCCTGACCTATTTCCTTTTGTGGGCCTTGGGCCCGCTGTGGTTCGCGAAGCTGTACGCGCCGGTGTCGCTGTTCGTGCTCGGGTTTTCGGCGTGGCTCTTCTGCCGCCAACTCGGATTTCGTCCGGTCGTGTGCCTGCTCGCCGGCCTGGCCGCCGCGTTGAACTCCGACTTTTTTTCTTACGCCTGCTGGGGTTTGGGCACGCACGCGCTCGCTGTGGCCAGTACGTTCCTCGCGCTGGCGGCGCTGGCCACGCCGGCCACGAAACGCGAGTGGCTCAAAGGCGTGCTGGCCGGCGCGGCGGTCGGCATGGCGGTCATGGAAGGGTTCGACAGCGGGGCGATTCTCAGCTTGTACGTCGCCGCCTTTGCGTTGTTCCAAGCGTGGCATCGGCCGGGCGCTGCCGCCCGGCGCGTTCTGGCGGGCGTGAGCCGCACGGCGTTAGTCGCGGTGGCCGCCGGCGTGGTCGCGGCCCAGGCCTTGACGGTGCTCATCGGCACCCAAATCCAGGGCGTTGCCGGCATGCAGCAGGACCAAAAAACCAAGGCCCAGCGCTGGGACGAAGCCACCACTTGGAGCCTGCCAAAGATCGAAACCCTGCGGACGCTGATCGCCGGCCTTTACGGCTATCGGATGGAAACCCCCAACGGCGGCAACTACTGGGGCCGGGTCGGCGAAATGCCCAGCCACTCAGACCTCCAGCCGCGCCATTCCGGGGCCGGACACTACGCCGGAGTGCCGGTCGTGGTGCTCGCGTTTTGGGCCTTCTTTCAATCGCTGCGGCGCAAAGGCAGCGCCTTCACCGACACCGAGCGACGGTTCGTGTGGTTTTGGGCGGGGGCAGCGCTGATTTCGCTCCTGCTCGCCTGGGGCCGGCACGCGCCGTTTTACCAACTCGTTTACGCGCTGCCGTTCTTCTCGACCATCCGAAACCCGATCAAGTTCCTGCACCCATTCAGCCTCTCGCTGATTGTGCTGTTCGCGTACGGCGCGGAGGCACTCTGGCGCGCGCAAGTCGCGAAAGCCGCCGACTCCGTTCAGTCCCTCAAAGTCCGCTTCAAGACTGCCTGGGCGACCGCCTCCGCCTTTGATCGCCGCTGGCTGACTGGATTGATCCTCGCCGTGGGTGCGAGCCTCTTGGGTTGGCTGCTTTACGCCTCTTCGCGCCGCGAACTCGAAGCTTACTTGGCGAGAGCGGTTTCGCCCGACCAGGCTCCGGCCATCGCGAGCTTCAGCCTGATCGAAACCGGCTGGTTCGTCCTGTTCCTGGCGTTGACGGTGGCCGTGCTAGCGCTCGTGTTTAGCGGCGTGCTGGCGGGTCGGCGCGCGCGCTGGGCCGGCATCTGCCTGGGCCTGCTGCTGGTGGTGGACCTCGCCCGCGCCAACCGGCCGTGGATCGTCTATTGGAACTTCGACGACAAGTACGCGGCCAACCCGGTTTTTGAGGCGCTCCGGAAGGACGCCTATGAGCACCGCATGGCCGTGCTGCCACTCCAAATCAACAAGGAGCTGGCGTTGCTCCAACAGCTCTATCAGGTGGAATGGCTCCAGAATGCCTTCCGGTATTTCAACATCCAATCGCTCGACATCGTCCAAGACCCACGACAAAGCATCGACAACAAAGTCTATCGCGGAGTCTTCCAGGGTGAAAACGTGGGCTTGTACCCGCGGCTCTGGCAACTCACGAACACGCGGTATCTCCTCGGCCTGAGCGGCCTGGCGGACGCCTTGTTGAATCCGCAACTCGATCCGGTCCAAAAGCGCTTCCGCGAGGCGCTGCCGTTTGGCCTGATCCAAGACAAGGCCGGCGGCGCCATCCAGGTGGTCACGAACACGCCAGGGCCGTTCGCGGTGATTGAATTCACGGGTGCCTTGCCGCGCGCGAAACTGTATTCGCACTGGCAAATCGTCACCAACGGCACCGACACCCTCCAACGGCTGGCGGATCCCGCGTTCGATCCGAACCAAACCGTGCTGATCGCGCCGGCCGACGGCTTGCCAACGCCTGCCGGCAACACCAACGCCTACGCCGGCACCGTGACGTTTGCCCGCTACGCGCCCAAACGCCTCACGCTCAAAACGCAGTCGGAAGCGCCGGCGATCCTGCTCCTCAACGACAAGTTCGATCCAAACTGGACCGCCACCGTGGACGGCCAGCCGCAATCGATTTTGCGCGCGAATTTCCTCATGCAAGGCGTCGCACTCCCGGCCGGCGCCCACACGGTCGAGTTCGCCTTTCACGTGTCCTTGCTGCCGCTTTGGGTGAGCCTGGTGGGGCTGGCAGTCACCCTCGCGCTCGTCGGGTGGCTCGGTTGGGAACGCCGCGCGGCACCGGCAACGGCAGCTTGAGCGGCGGCCTGGCTATTTCACGCGCTGCACAAAACCGCGCCCCGTCGGAGCGCCGGTGTCCAACCGGCCTCGGGGATTCGGACGCGGAAGGCCGACCGCAAGTCGGCGCTCCGTCTGTCGGCGTGTGAAACGTCCGGGCCAGCCCGCAGAATCCGGTCAGCCGCGCCGTTCAAGGCGCTGGCGGCGGGGGCAGGGTAGCGTTCGTGCCCAATATTTTCGGCGCCCCGGCCTTGCCGCGGTGCTCGTGCTCGCGCAAGCGCTTCTGCTGGTCCGGCGTTAAGAACGGCTCGATCCGGCGATAATCCCGTTCCATGAGGGCGCGGATGCGTTCGAAGGTTTCATGGTGAATCTTCTCCGCTTCCGCGGTGCCCGCTTCGACGATGGGGCGAATTTGTCCAACCTGTTGTTCCGTCAACGCCAGATCGGACGTCAGCCATTCCATGATGCGGTCCGCCATCGCGCGCGGGTCCGGCGGGCGGAAGAACGCGCGCCGTCCCAAATCGAAGCCGACGAATCCGCCCGCGAGCGCGCCGACCAGAAAGACCGCCACCACGTAGGCCGCCGCCTTGGCTTTGGACGCGGGATTCACGGCAGGACGGCGAGATTGGCAATGGCGTTGGCTGTGGTGTACACATCGGCCGAGCGACCGGGCATGCGGTTGACGCTCAAGGCCACGACGGCCAGCGCGATGATCCCGGCGAACGCCAGCCCCCGCCGGAACATCCGCAGCCAATCCACGTCGTCACGCTCGACCGGCCCGCGCCGCCAGACACGCAAAATGCGGGCTTCGGTGGTGAGCGACAGGCGCGGTTCCTCCGCCGCCGGCCAGGCTGCGGCCGCCGCTCGCAGGAGCCGCTCCAAAGGATCTGTGTTTTTCATTTTAGCTTGGTCTCCATCAAGGCGCGGAGGTGTTTGCGGAGCTTCTGCCGCGCGCGGAAGGCCCGCACCCGCACCAGCGTGGTGCTCCACCCGGTCAGGCCGCGGATTTCCTCCAGCGTGCGCCCTTCCAAGTGTAGCAGCGTGACGACCAGGCGGTCTTGCGGCCCCAGACGATCCAGCAGTTTCTCGACCAACTCGCGCGACGCCAGGCTCTGGGCCGCCGTCAAGTCCGCTTCATTCGCCGCCAGGCTGCGCACGACTTCTTCCTGCTCCTCGCTCAAGTCAGCCCAGCGCAACTCCGGGCGCACCCGCTCGCGCTGCAACTCGTTGATGCAGGTGTTCACCGCAATGCGCGAGATCCAATGCTCCAGCGGCACCGCGCTCGAAAACTGGTGCAGTTTGGCGAACACCTTCATGAACACGTTTTGCACCAAGTCTTCTTCGGCGGTCCGGCGCGGCAGATGCGAGCGCACGATCCGCAGAATAACCGGGTAAAGGTGCCGGACCAAATCGCGGGCGGCGGCTTCATCGCCTTGCCGCACCCGTTCGACGCAGGCCCGGGCGTCCCAACTCGGTTCATCCATAGGAAGTCCGGCGTGGCCATGTCAGGCATTGATGACCGCCCACGCCCATCCAGAGTTACAAAGGATGCAGTGTGTCCGACATTTCAAGGTTCAGGCAAGATCGACCGCGGCGCGCGGCCGTGACAAGCCGCGAGAAGGTCACTTCGCGGCCTGGCCGGGCACGACCAGCCGGTAAAACCGCTGGCCGGGCGGCCGCGCGGTCGGGTCCGCGACCTCGACCACCCGCGTCGCCTGCGAGTCCGCGGAGATGGCCGGCACCCCCGCGAGCCGATGCCACTCGCCGGTGTCCACCGCGTCGCGGTAGAGCACCGAGTAAGTCCGGTTGGCCACGGCGCGAAAGCGCAACACCGCGCCGCCGGCGCTTTCGATGCGCTCGACTTCGAGCCGGCTGGTCGCCTCGCGCGGATCGGTCCCGGCGAGGAACTCCTCCCGGTTGGTTGCCCCGTCGTTGTCCGCATCGGCCGACGCGTCGTTTGGGTTCTTGGAATCGAAGCCGTGCGCAGTTTCGTAATCGTCCGGCAGACCGTCGCCATCGGTGTCCGCCACATCCACGACGGCGAGGTGGACCGTCTGGCTGGCAATGCCCGGCAACGGCCGGACGCGATTGACGATCGCGACGTTGTAATCGCCGGTGTCGCCGGGCTGGAGGTTACCCAGTGTGAGAAAGTCCACGTGAGCCGCCGCGGTGTGGCGGACCAGCACGGTGCCATTCTTTTGCCATTGGTAACCGATGGGCAATTCGGCCGCGTTCGTCACCGCCACACTGAACGTGACCGGCCCGCCGCGGGCACCGGTGAGTGCCACCGGCTGTTGCACGATTACCGGGTCCACCACGACCCGCAGATGCGCGGCCAGGCTCACGGCGGTCAGGGTGCCATCGCTGACCAGCACGTCGTACTCGCCGGCGTCGGTGGCTTGCGCGGCAGCCACGGTGAAAGTCGCTTGGGTTGCTCCGGACAACGGCACGCCATCGCGGCGCCATTGGTACGAAAGCGGTGCGGCGCCGGCAGCGGCCACGGAAAAATTCACCGCGTCGCTGGCGTTGGCGTCCACCGACGCGGGTGGCTGCACAATGCTCGGCGGGGTGGCGATCAGCACCCGCGCGCGTACGCTGTCGATGGCAGCCTGTTCGTTCCAGACCACCACCTGATACTCGCCCGACTGCGCCGGCAGCACGCTGTTCATCGTAAGCGTGGCCGCGGTCGCATCCGGCAAGCGCTCGCCGTCACGTCGCCATTGGTAACGCAGCGTGCCCGTGCCGGTGGCGGTCACGGACAACGTCACGTCCGCGCCGGGCAGCGTGGTCTGGGCCAGCGGTTGCCGGACAATCACCGGCGGGGGCGCGCTCACCAACGCGCGGCCCGGCGTGGGCGGAGCGGCGGTCCAATTCGTCGGGTCGTTGCTGTAAGCGGACTCGTCCAACCGCTGAAGCGAGAAGCCCAGTCCATCCGCCGCCCCCGGCCAGGGCGCTTCGTCGCGGTAGGCGACCCGGTCGATCAGCACGTCCGTCTCGACGTACCCGACGCCGTAATTGCGAACCACATCGGGCTGGGTCAGTTCCACGCGGTTGTGATCGTTCGCGAGTTTGCCCGCGAACGGTCCGAAGAGCCGGGTGCCTGGGTCCAAACCGTATGCCGCGCGGAAGCCGGCGGCGAAATCCGGTTGCGTTGCCGGATCGAAGCTCACCACCAGCACGCGCTCGCCAGCCGCGAGGAACGTGCTCGTCGGGAACGCGAACCGGACCGCGTCGCGGAGACGCCACGTGTTGGTCGGCGCGTTCGGATCGAACAGCGGAACCGCGGCGCCGCTCAGATTGTGAAGTTCGATGAATTCATGCTCAGTGTTGTCCCAGTAAGCGGCGTTCGTGAACACGTCCGGCGGGTGGTACATGACTTCGCCGATCACCACCGGGCCGACTTTCGGGCCGACGTTGCTGGCGCCGAGGCTGCGTGCCGCCTGCCGCACGAATTGTTCCTCGCCAGTGCTGGTCACGTACCGGCCAAGGCTTTCGCCGTTCAGCGTCGCGCCGAACGGGAAGCCGTGGACGTACCCCGTCAATTGCCCCGCCGCGTCGGCCGACAGCAAGTACGCCTCGTCGCCGGAAGCGCGCAGGGCGAAGCTGGGCGGCACGCCGGGCGTAGGGTTGAAATCTTGCTCGGTGAAGACCGCGAAGCCACCGGCCGGGAGCACCGTGCCGGCTGGGATGCGAAACTTGGGCGTGCGCCGATCGTCGGTGAGGTACCAACCGCTGATGTCCGCCGGCGTCGCAGTCGGGTTGAACAGCTCGATCGAGCCCAGCAATGGCGGGTCGGTGTGCGCCAGCACTTCGTTGACGAGCACGCGCGGGATCGGCGGCACCGGCGGCTCGGGCTCGCCCGGCGTGCCGCCCGGCACAGTGCCGGTGCGCCAACCGCTGGCCGTGCTCCACAGCGCTGCAGCCTGCATCACATCGGCCGCCACCAGCGCGAAGCCGAGGCCGTCCGTCGCCGGGCACCACGCCGGGTCGTACTTGAAATCAAGCACGGTTTCCCGCATCGGCCCGACCAGGCGCAAACGTTCGCCATCGTTGTCCAGACTCCCGGTGTACTCGCCAGCGACGCCCGGCACCTGGCCGTAACGGCGGGCAAAAGCGGCCGCGTTCCTGACCAGCACCACCCGCGCGCCGGGAGCAAGCGTGGCCACCCGGCCGGTGGCAAAGGCGAACTGGAAGCCCTCGACAAATTGAAACCCGCGCAAGTCGAGCGGCGCGGTCCCGCGGTTCTTGAGTTCGATGAACTCGAAATCGCTCGCCTCATTTGTGTCGGTGACCGCCGGCCGGGCGGGACGGTACATCAGTTCGGTCACGATCAGCGCCGGCGTTTCGGCCACGAACGTCGCCGCCGTCGGGCCGCTCCATTTTGTGCCGCTCCGCACGCGCGCCACCACGCGGCAGTTGCCGGGCAGCGTAATCGGCCCGGCGTAAGCCTTGGCCGGCGCGGCGATGCCGCCGCCGGGAGCGCGCGGGTCCGCGCCGTCGAGCGTGTAATAAACGGTGCCGGTCGCCGCGCTGAGGGTCAGCGGCAAACCCGGCGAGATGCCGCCGCCCGCGCGGGCGAAGTCCGGGGCGCGCACAAACTGGCGGTCGATCCAGGCGTAGCGCTGGCCGATCCAGTTCTTCAAGTTGGCGATGATCTCGGCGTAAGTCCGCGGCTGGGAGTAGATCGGCGGATTCGGCCAGATGTACGTGCCCAGGCGCGGCCAGCGCTTGAAGTCGCGCACCTGCGCTTCGTCGAGGTACGCCGCCATTTCGTCCACGCGGGCCAGGAGGTTCGAGGCGTTGAGGACGTTCGTCCGCAGTTCGCTCCAGCGGTCGGCAATGCGCTGGTTGAAGTCCGGGTCGCCGGTGGTGCCGCTGCCGTACGCAGTCCCGTTGATCAACCGCCGCAGCCAGATGTGTTCGTTCTCCCCGAGGAGCGGATAGTACCAGCCGCTCGGGTTGGCGCCGTCGAGGTAATCGGCGTTGCCGAAGCTGAGGTTCCAATCCCAGATCGGGTCCATCGCCAGTTTCCCGCCGCGATCCTTGTGCATGTAGTTGCTCAGGCGGTAGCCGTCGATCTGCTTGGCGAACTCGACGATCCAGTGGTTGTCCACGAACGAATCCACGTCGATGTAATACGAATAA
>JAKANS010000195.1 GCA_021823625.1 bacterium
GGTAGCCTTCCCGGACTCCAAATGCATGATACAACAAGCTCTGACTCATAAGTGTCAGCATTATAGTAATTTCTGACTTTAGGAGGCAACTCCGGCGATGAACCCCGCCACGGCAGGTCGCTTTGGGCCAATCATTTTTCACCCGAAAATCCCGGAAGAACCATTTTTCATGGGGTTAACGGTTTTGTTGGTTTATCGCCGACAAGGCCCGGCTCATTTTGGCCGGGGCGTCCATCGGCAAATCGGTCGGCTCAAGGGGTCATGCAGACTATTTTTCCGTCGGGAACCCTCGATTGATCCAGTCGGTTTTCAAGTTGTGCGGCAGATTCAGCAGTTTGTGCTGGGTGAATTTCATTTCGTTGAGCAGTTTGAAAGCGGGCCGGATATTGGGGCAATCTTTGAACGGACAGCACCCGCAGTAGATCAGGAGATCGGCATTCTTGGGATACGCGCTCACGGCGGCGCGTAATTTCTCGAGGTTTTGCGCTTCTCTTGCTGGACCGACCACGATCGAATCCTTGATTCGGCCTCCCCTGATCCAGCTCGCCGGGCCAATGTCCAGGATGACGGGCTTTTTGCTTGTGGGATCACGTAAGCTCTTCGCGAGGGCAGCAGGGTCCCTGAGTTGCTTTTCCGTCCAAGGCTCTGGTTGGCCCAGCTCGTTCATGGAAGCGGCGACGGGATGCGCTTGCGGCAGTTCGCCGGCCCAGGTCAGGATTGCGCTCCCACAATATGGAAGCATCGCCGCCACGGCCATGGCCAACAGCCTGTGGTTCGACTCTCCGAATACGGTTCTGGATGGATTGTTCACGTTCAATTCCTTTGGTTGATGGTTTTTGTTCATTTGCCGCCGAGAAAGACCTGGCCTGTTCGCCCCAAGTCATTTCCCGGCAAAGTGTCTGCCTGCTCATCGCGCCAGTCCAGCGGGGTTTGGTTTGTTCCTGCTTACAGCAGCTTCTTGATGGTGTTCTCGAAGTCTGATTTGGGCGCGTAGCCGACGTGCTTGCCCGCAATGTTGCCTTGGCGGTCAAGGATGAAGGTGGTGGGAATGCCTTCCACTCCACCGAAGGCGGCCACGACCTCCGGAGTCCCCATGACAATCGGATAATTAATGCCGAATTGTCCGATAAAAGCTTTGACCGCCTCGGGGCTTCCCTCGTCCAGAGAAACTCCTACCACGACCAGGCCCTTGTCCCTGTATTCTTTCTGTAGTTCCACGAAACCGGGAATTTCCTTTCGGCAGGGCGGACACCACGTGGCCCAGAAGTCGAGGATCACGACCTTGCCTTGAAACTCGGTGGATTTAACGAGGCGGCCCTCGACGCTCCGTAATTCCCACGCTGGAGCGGCTTGGGCCGGGGCGGAGAGGCTTGGCGTTGGCTCTGCCGCGCCCTCTTCCTTAGACGCGGACTTTGTGCAGCCGGCAAGGGCCACAACGGAAGCGGCCAGCAGGCAGAAGAGGTGCTTCGTTGCACGCCAACTTTCTGTCGAAGCGGTCTGTCGTTGATCCATTTGCTCTTTGATTCCAGTTCGTTGACTGACAAGTGATCTCGTTTTCATGTTGTTCTTTCGTCGGTTGGTTTCAGTAAAAGCGGAGAATCGGCGTGATGACCAGAATGGCCACCGCGAGGGCGAAGCAGACCTTGCAGAACTTCTTCCGTTTGATACGCCAGGCCCAGAACTCGTCGAGCAGTTCCGGCGGCGGCGGCGCGTCGGGTTTGATTTGCGCGAACAACGCCTGGATTTTCGGGTCAATCGCGTAAAGCCCATAGAGCACGATGCCGAAGCCGCCAAACACCAGCAGGCTTTTCACCGTGAACGCCGCGAGCGCGAGTTGGCTGACTTCCCGCCAGTGGCCGTGAAAGGCGTAATAGATCACGGGAAACGCAAACCCCGTGGCGATCAGCACCACGATGAACGCGAAGCACAGTCGCGGCTGAAGGCTCAGGATGCGCTCGATGGACTGGTCGTAGCTGTAAATGATCGCGCGTCCGTGCCTGCCGCGCTCGTTGACCATGCGCAGTTGGTAAAACGGCGCAGCCGCACACGCGACCGCCGCCAGGATATGCAGGACCAGGTTGATGGTGTAGAGGATGTTTTCCATGATCTTGCTCCTTTCAACTCGTCGGTTGTTTCTCCTGTTTGGGTGTTGGGCGCTCTCTTTCGGCTTTCAGGCGAACCGGCCGCTCAAAACGCTGGCTTCATCAGCCGGTAGAAATGGTGCCCCGCCACATTGGTAAGGGTGACTTTCCACCGCCCGCCCGCACTCACGGGAATCGCGGTGACGGGCTGCCAGGCCGCGTCAGCGCCCAGCGAAGGCGTGGCTTCAAGCTGGAAACCTTGGGTGGAGTCGGGCCACGAAATCTTCACCCGACCGGGCGTCTGCTGAATCGCCAGCGGCGGAGGCGGCAGCACCTCGAAGTTCTGCATCATGCCGCTGTCTTCGTGTTCCAGGTTGTGGCAGTGATGCACGAACACGCCGGGATGCGCATCGAACCGGACAAGCACCCGCACGGTTTCCCCCGCCTCGACGAGGACGGTGTCTTTCCAGCCCGCGTCCTCCGGTGGCAGTTGCGCCTGGCCACTGCGCTCGACGACCTGGCAGTGCGCGGCGTGCAGGTGCATCGGATGCGGCTCCGTGCCCGTGTTGCGATACTCCCACAACTCCAAGTCGCCGAAGGGCACGGCGAAATCCACGCGCTGCAAGTTGAACAACTGGCCGTTGATGGTGTGAACCATCCCCGACATGGCGAGCGTGAACACGCGGGTCCGTTGCGCCCGCGCGCGGTCGTAGGGGGTGAAGGGCACCAACGTTGTCGGCGGTGTGGCCGCGCCACTGGCTGCGCGGTCCACGTAGAAGCGGAGCAGGTCCATCTCGGTCCCCTGTTGCGGGCCGCCCATTCCACCCATGCCGCTGGCAGGGAACGAAAGGCTCTGGAGCAGGACCGAGCCGCCGACGGCGTAGCTGCTGAAGTCCACCAGGATTTCCAGCCGCTGGCCGGGGGCGAGCATCGCGCGGGTGACTTGCACCGGCGCGGGCAGCAGTCCGCCATCGGTGGCGATGAGGTGGAACGGGTGACCGTCGGCGAAGCCGACTTTGAAGATGCGGGCGTTCGAACCGTTGAGCAGCCGGAACCGGTAAAGCCCTTGGTCCACTGAGAGCCAGGCCTCGGGCGTGCCGTTCACCAGCACAATGTCGCCCAGGTAGCCCGTCATGACATCCATCATTGTCGGCGCGTAGGTCAGTTGTCGCTGCGCGTTGCTGCGCTTGTCCGTCAGCACCAGCGGCAGGTCGTGGTCGCCGGACGGCAAGCCCAGCGCCGCTTCGTTGGGGTCTTCGATAACGAACAGGCCGGCCACGCCGCGATACGCTTGCTCGGCCGTGAGTTGGTCGGTATGCGCGTGATACCAACAAGTGGCCGCGCGCTGATTGACGGGGAATCTGACTTGATAACTTTGGCCCGCCGCGACGGCATCGCGCGGATGACCGTCCATCCGCTCCGGCGCGAGGAGGCCGTGCCAGTGCAGCACCAGCGGTTCGGCGAGTTGGTTCACGACGCGGGCTGCGAATTCTGTGCCGCGCCGCACGCGAATCGTCGGGCCGGGCACCGAGCCGTTGATGGCCTGGACGGCCGTGGAGTAACCGGGCCAGATGGCGAGGTTGGCGGGTGCCACGGTCAGGGTGTCGCCCGAGAGTTCGGGGGGCAGGCGCAGCGGGTAGCCGGGGCGCGCGGCCTGGGCACGCAGCCTCGGCGCAAACGCGAAAGGCCAGGCGCCAGCCACTGCCGCAGATGCCAGCGCGCTTCGGCGCATAAATGAACGGCGCGTGAGGCCCAGGACGGGGGTGTTGCTTTTCATCGGAAGTCGAGAGTTGAGGGTGTTCATAATAGTTCGCTTTCTGCGGTTTTGCTTTTGGGGGAGGCTGGGGCCACTGCGACTGCATGCTTTGGTTTGGGCGCAAGCGGCAGCCAGCGGCCAAACACCACAATCAGCGCGGGCAAATACAGCAGCGTCGCCACCGCGCTGAGCAGCATCATCGCCGCCATGAACGCGCCCACGGTGATGTAGGGCGTCAGGCTGGCGAACAGCATCACAAAAAAGCCCGAGGCGAACAGGACCGCGTTGCGGATGACGCCCCGGCCAGGCCGGGCCACGGTCCACAAAAGCGTTTCTGCCAGCGCTGGCGGATTCGCGCCGCCCGCCGTCGCGTCGAAACCCGTCTCGGCCAACCGTTGGCGGAAGCGGCTGACGAAGTGAATCGCGAAATCAATCGCCATGCCGAGCGAGAGCGTGCTGAGCACCGAGATCGGCATGTCGAAATCCTTGCCGATCAGCCCGACTGCGCCGTAGATGAGCGCCACGGTGAACAACAGCGGCACAAAACTGATCACGCCCCAGCGCAGCGAGCGGTATTCGATCACCAGCAACACCAGCACCAGCACGAGCGAGGAGATGAATCCGGTCAACATTCCCCAAAGCACGTCGTGATTCCAAACCAGGTTGAAGTAGGCGATGCCCGCCGGCTTGATTCCCGCGCTTGCCCCGGCGGTCGCGGCAGGCAGACCCGCCAGCGGATGCTCCCGCTCGAACGCTTCGGCGCGCGCCATCGCGCGCCGCATCACGTCGGCATCCCAACTCTTGAGTTGCAGAATAACGTTGGCCGACTGGAAGGGATAATCCACCAGGTTGTCCAAGTCGCGCGGCTTCACCGCCATCGTGAAGACAAACAACTGCTGCGCGATCACCTCGGTCGAGTCGGGAATCGTCTCGAACCGCGCCTCGTCGCCGTGCAACACGCGGTTGATTCGCTTGACCACGTCGGCCACGGAAACGGTCTTGCCCACCAGCGGGTCTTTTTCCAGTTCGCGTTGCAGCGATTCGATCCAGCGCAGCGTCTCGGGCCGCTTGATGAAATCGTTGGCCGACCCGCGCACGATCAGGTAGCCCGTCGCCGTGCCGCCCAGCTTTTCGTTCAGCACGCGGTCGGCTTGGCGAATCTCGCTGCGAGCGCGAAACCACGAGACCATGTTGTTGTTGACGCGAATCTGGCTCATGCCGAGGGCCGCGAGCGCCAACAACCCCAGTCCCACCAGCAACACCGCGCGGCTGCGCTTCACCCCCAACCGGCCCAGCGCGGCCAGCCAGCCCGACGCGCCCTGTTCCTTGGAATCTGAAATCTGAAATTTGAAATTTGAAATCGCCTGCAGCCGCCGTTCGCTCATGAGCATCAGCACCGCGGGCACGACGGTGAAACTCATCAACAAAATCCCCAGCGTGCCCACCGCCACGAAGATGCCGAACACCTTCACCGGCACGATTGGCCCGGTCGCCAGCGAGGCGAACGCCGCCGCCGTGGTCAGGTCCGACAGCACCACGGGCGACCCGACCACGCGCATCGTCTCCAGCACCGCCGCGCGTTTGTCCCGCAGTTCACCGAAACGGAAATAGAATTCGTTGAAGATGTGAACCGTGTCCGTGCTGATGGCCATCAGGAACACGGGAATCATCGAACTCATGATATGCACCGGGTAGCCGCACGCAATCAACGCCCCCATCGCCCACACGACGCTCAACATGGCCACGCCCATGTTCGCCGCCACCAGCGCCCCGCTGCGGAACATCAGCCACAGCACCACGCACATCACCATCCCGGCCACGGGCGAGAACACGCCCATTTGACGGAACATCTGCGCCCCGAACGTGTCCCGCGCGACGGGATCGCCCGCCACGTAAAACCGTTCCGGCCCGCCGCCGTAATCCGCCACAATCCGCCGAAGTCTGTCCGCGATCTCCTTGCCGTTGGCGGTCGGTTCAATCGGCACATAAATGGCGGTCGTCGTCGCGTCCGCCGAAATGAACCGCTCCGCCAGCAGCGGATTTTCAAACAACGCCTTGCGCAACGCCGCAACTTCGGTTGCGTTCGTTGGCACGTCCGCCAGCAGCGGGCGCACGCCGAGTTGGTCGCCATTCACTATCACGTCGTCCACCGTGCGCAACCCCAGCACATCGCGCGCGATCACGCCCGGCAGCGTCAGGATTTTGTCGGTGATCTCCGCCACGCGGCGCAACGACTCCGGATTCAACAGCCCCTGCTCGTTGACGACACCGACCACAATCACATCGGGATGCAAGCTGAACTGCCGCTCGACCTGGTCGTTATAGACGCGCACCGCCGACGATTCCGGCAGCATGTGCTTCGGGTCGGTGTCAATCCGCGCCTTGGGGAACTGCGCGGCAAAGAGCGCCGTCACCAGCAGCGCCGCCGCCAGAACCGTTTTCGGAAAACGCACCGACCAGTTGACCAAACGCTCGCGCATCGGAATGCCTTTGGCCGCTACTTCTTCGCCGCCTTCATCAACTCGTGCCCCTCGACGAGCTGCTCCATCAACACCTGCCGCAACAGTTCGCAGGCTTTGAGCATTTTCGGATTGGCGCAGCGGTAAAACACGTTCAGCCCCTCGCGCCGCGTCGCCACAATGCGCCGGTGCCGCAGCACGGCCAGATGTTGCGAGAGGTTGCTCTTGGCCAGCCCGAGCGCGTCGGCCAGTTCGTTCACGGACTTCTCCCCCGCTTGCAGGGCCGCGAGCACCTTCAGCCGCGTCGGGTTGGCCATGCACTTGCAGACTTCGGCGTGAAGTTGAAAAATCCGGTCGTCAGTCTCATTCATACTAGTTGCGATAGTTCTAAATTAGTAAACTATGCGACAATGGACTACCGTGCGCCGGCGACACTGTCAATCCCTTCGTGGCTTCCAGATTCATGAGCAAGTGGCGCGTTTGAGCTTATCCCAAAGTTGAGTCGTCGCGCTTAATCATCCGCGCACCCCGCGCCGAGGCGCGAAATCAGGAACGCGGACTTGAGGGGGAAGGCATGGCTCACCCCACCGCCTCTTGCGGCTTTAGGCCCTCGATAATTTCCACCTTTCCATCGAACTTGGCCCCGAGACGGACCGCGCGGGCGTCAAACAAGTCGTCCGCCACTTGCACGAAGACAAAGCTCTTTCCTTCGATGCGCTGAATGGCCGAGAACGGCAGCAACAGCGCTCCTTCCGCGTTGTGCGTCAGGATGCGAGCTTGGGCGAACATCCTGGCCTTGAGCAGCCCTTCCGGATTCACCACCTCGGCGCGTGCGCGAACCATGCGGCTCTGCTCATCCACTTCCGCGGCAATCCATGTGAGTGTGCCGGTGAAGGTCTGGCCGGGCAGCGATTCCACCCGCAGTTCCACCGTCTGTCCCACTTTCACACGGAACAGAGCGGCCTCAGAAATATTGAGCATGGCCCACATCACCGAACGGTCGGCCAGTGTGAATAGAGACCTGCCCGCTTCCACCAGCGCGCCGCGCACCGCCCTGCGCTCGACGATTTCGCCGGCAAACGGCGCGCGAACCCCCATCAACACTTGCTCCTGCGGCTTCTTCCCCAGCTCATCAATCTGCTCCTCCGTGAAGCCCAGCGTGCGCAGTTGCTGGCACGCCGCCCGGTGCGTGGCTTCCGTTCCCGGTCCAGGGTCTGGTGCGACAACACCGCCTTGGCGACCGCTTCCGCAATCGAGGCCGACCATACCTTCGCGACCGTTTGCTTTTCCTCGACCTTGCTGCCCAAATCCACCGGCACTGCCTGAATGATGCCGCCTACCGGCGCGGCAGTCTGGGCGAGCTTGTTCTGATTAAAAGCCAGTTCGGCATAACACTCCACCGCGTCGGTAATCGTGCCGACGGTCGGAGCAGCGGTTTGCACCCCTGCGATGTCGGCCGAATCCTTGGCGGCCAGACGCACCTTGGCTGACTCGCCCGGTTCCAGCGTCGCCGCTAGTTGCGGTTTGCAGATGCCACACTCGTCCGCCGGGGCGAAGGAGTTGCGCCATGCGATCCGTGTAGGCCCGCCAGAGCTGCGGCGGGAGGGCGCAGAGAAACGTCCGTTCGTAAATCAGGTCAAAGCACTGTTCGCCCAGGCCGTGCTTGAAAAAGACACCCAATATCACGCAGCGGCCAAGCTCCCCGAGATGAACCCGCGCTTGCTCCACCGCCACCGGGGAAAAATCTATTGCCGTCGCATCCCAACTGGCCTGATGAAAAGCTCGAACTTCGTAACCTGTGCCGCATCCGGGAATCAAAGCTTTCCCCGGCGAAGACGTTTTGAGGAAGCGCTTGAGCGTCGCAGGCACGCCATGAAAATCCCACGGCGTTTTGCCGCAGGCAAACCGGATATCCCCAAATTCAGGCTGGCTGCTGTCGCTAGAGTCGTTCATTCCTCGCTATAACTCTGTCGTCGCCGGAGGTTCGGGCAAGGACATTGTCTTGCCGCGAGCAACGTCCCGCTCGAAAACCTTGTAGAGCGTGGGCAGCATGAACAAGGTCAGGAGCGTGGAACTGATGAGTCCGCCAATGACGACAGCCGCGAGCGGTTTCTGAATCTCGCTCCCCGGCCCGGTGGCAAACAGCATCGGCACTAGCCCCAGCGCGGCGACGCTGGCGGTGATGAGCACCGGACGCAGCCGCAGAATCGCTCCCTTCACCACGGCAAGCTCGACATTCATTCCGTCCCGGCGCAATTCGTTGAAATAGCTGACCATCACCACGCCGTTAAGTACCGCGACGCCGAAGAGTGCGATGAAACCGACGCTGGCGCTGACGCTCATGTTGAAGTGGCCGATGATCAGCGCCAGGATGCCGCCAATCAGCGCGAAGGGAATGTTCAGGATGATGAGTAACGCCTGCTTGACCGAGTTGAACGAACCGAACAGGAGCAGGAAGATCGCGCCGATGGTGATGGGCACGACAATCGAAAATCGTTTCATCGCGCGTTGCTGGTTCTCGAATTGGCCGCCCCATGTGAGGAAATAGCCCGGCGGCAGTTTTACGGCGGCATCAATCTTCTGCTGTGCCTCCTTCACGAAGCTACCGATGTCGCGGTCAGTCACGTTACACTCGACGACGATGCGGCGTTGTGCCTGTTCGCGGCTGATTTGCGCCGGACCTTCCGTCACATAAACGTGCGCCAGTTGGCCGAGCGGAATGAGCGCACCTTGAGGGGTGGCGATGAGGATTTGGCGGATGGGCGAAACATCACTCCGCGCCGACTCCGGGAAGCGCACCGCGAGGCCGAAAACTTTCTGGCCCTCATAAACTTTCGTGGCCTCCTTGCCGCCGATGGCGGTTTCGACGACTTGCTGAACATCGGCGACGTTGATGCCGTAGCGCGCGAGTTTGTCGCGGTCAATTTCGATTTGCAGGTAGGCGAGTCCGCTGACTTTCTCCATGTTGATGTCCGCCGCGCCGGCCACTTTCGCCAGTACGCGGGCGACGGCTTCCGCCTTGTCCTTCAACACCGCGAGATCGTCTCCGAAAATCTTGATGCCGATGGCTGACTTCACACCGCTGACGAGTTCGTCCACGCGGAGTGCGATGGGTTGCGAAAAGCTCGACGCCACGCCGGGCAGTTCCGCCATCGCCTCGCGCATCTTGTCCACGAGTTCGTCTTTGGTCTTCGCCGTTGTCCATTCTTCACGCGGCTTGAGCGTGACAATCACGTCGCTGATTTCCACACCCATCGGGTCGGAAGCGATGTCGGCGCGGCCCGTTTTGGAGACCACGTCAATGACTTCGGGGAAACGCTTCAGGATACGCTCGGCGCGGCCCTGAAGTTCGAGTGATTGCGGCAACGAGATGCTGGGGATGCGGAAGGTTTGCAGGCCGACGCAGCCTTCGTCCAGCGTCGGCAGAAATTCCGAGCCGATGCGTGGCACAAGCGCGAAGGCACCGGCCAGGGCGAGGACCGCTGGAACAATCACCAGCCACGGCCGTCGCACGCAAGGCTTGAGCAACACGAGATAGGCGTGTTTCAGCCAACGGATGTGAAATGGATCGCGCTCGTGCGGCACTTGCTTGAGAAAGAATGTGCAGAGCATCGGGGCGAGCGTCAGTGAGAGAATCA
>JAKANS010000196.1 GCA_021823625.1 bacterium
GAACGGGTCGCGGGCGATCTATCAGCCATCAAGGCCAATGCCAAGCTGGTGCGCTCCTTTTTTGGCGCCCCAAGTGTAGCCTATGCTAAGGACTGATCAGTAGATGCGCATGTGCTCGATTTTGTCTTTTCGTCACGTCGTTGGCAAACCCTCACCCGGCCTTCGGCCACCCTCTCCCATCCGATGGGCGAGGGCGTGTGTCCGGCGGGTCGCCGGACACGACAGGCGAGTCGCCTGTGCTAGTGCGCCTGAGAAGGCGAGGGGATGGGGCGGTGCCAGTTCGCCTCCGTGCGGCGAAGAGTCGTGCGGTATCGAACCGGAACTGCGTCGCCGCAAGGCGGGGTGGGGAGCACCGGAACGAGAACGGCCAGTCCGTAACGCAGGCTTGCCGTGGGGCGAGCCGCCGTGAACTCGATTCGGTCGGCGTGGATGGGCGAGTCTGCTGGCGAAAGACGAAGCCTGTAGCGCGGGCGAGAGGCGAAGAGCCGAAACGCCGGACCGCCGGGCGGTCCCCGGTCGTCGTGCCGATGGTGGGAGACGGAAGGGCCGGAAGTCCTCCCGCGAGAATCAGGGAGACCCGCCGGGGTCAAGCGGGGCCGAGGGCGAGAGCGCCCGAAAGCGCCGCCCGGCGGGAGTCAGAGCGTCCGTAGTAGCGGCGAAACGGGTAACGACCGCGGAGCCAAGGGACGCAGGAAAGGGGATGCGTGATGAACCGGAACGACGAACAAATCAAAACGACCCCGGCGCCAGGGGCGGTGACCACGCCGCCTCAACAAGCCGGAGAAGCCACACCCGCGCGGCGTGACCCGTGGGGGTGGGTGGAACGTTCAGTCTGGACAGAACGCATGTTGACGCGGCTCACCTCGGGTGAGTCAGCAGACCGGGTCTGGTTCCGACTGGGGGACAAGACGGAAGAGCTTCAGCGGCGGCACGAACAACTGCGTGCAGGCACCTATCGTCCGCAACCGGTTCGGCGGGCCTGGATAGCCAAGCCCGGCAGCACAGAGAAGCGACCGCTGGGCATTCCGGCGGTGCGCGACCGCATCGTGCAAGGCGCGTTGCGGCACGTTCTGGAACCCATCTTCGAGACGGACTTTGCCGGGCACAGCTACGGCTTCCGACCGGGGCGGGGGGCCAGGGACGCGCTGCGGCGCGGGGACACGCTGCTCAAGGCAGGCCACGTCTGGGGGGTGGATGCCGACCTCAAAAGCTACTTCGACACGATTCCGCACGAACGGCTGCTCGCGTTGGTCAAGACGCGCGTGGCCGACGGGCGGGTGCTGGCGCGGGTGGAAAGTTTCCTGCGGGCCGGCGTGTTGGAGGAGTTCAAAGGTTGGAAACCCACCGAATGGGGCACGCCCCAAGGCGGCGTCATCAGTCCACTGCTGGCCAACCTGTATCTCAACCCGCTCGACCATCAAATGGAAAAGGCGGGTTGGGAGATGGTGCGCTACGCCGACGACTTCGTCATCCTGTGCCGCACCCCAGCCGAGGCCCAGGCGGCCCTGGCGGCGGTGAGCGCGTGGGTGAGCGAAGCGGGGCTGACCTTGCATCCTGAAAAGACGCGCGGGGTGGACGCGAGTGCGCCCGGAGGCTTTGACTTCCTCGGGTATCACTTCGAGCGGGGCCAGAGATGGCCGCGCAAGAAGAGCCTGATGAAATTGAAGGAACGGGTGCGCGCGCAGACTCCGCGGCTGGACGGGCGGAGCCTGCGGGCCATCGTGGCCGACGTGAACCGCACCTTGCGGGGCTGGTATGGGTATTTCCAGCACAGCAGGGCCAACGTGTTTGCGAGCGTGGATGGCTACGTGCGGCGACGGTTGAGGAGTCTGCTGGAAAAGCGGCGTGGCCACACCCGGCAGGGGCTGGGGGCGGCGCAGCAACGCTGGCCGAACGAGTGGTTTGCCCGCCGTGGGCTGCGGTCCTTGGCCGCGGAACACGCGTGGACGCGGACAATCGTAGGACTACGAACCCACTGACTGGAGAGCCGGATGCGGGAGATCCGCCCGTCCGGTTCGGAGGGAGGGGCAAGGTTCAATCCCTTGTCCCTACCCCTATCCCTTTCGCGTAAATCTCCGCGCCGTGTTTGACGAATTCGCGGGACTTTTCTTCCATTCCCTTTTTCAACGCTTCTTCTTCGGCGATGCCTTGCTCGGCCGCATATTTCCGCACGTCCTCCGTTATCTTCATGCTGCAAAAGTGCGGGCCGCACATGGAACAGAAGTGGGCCGTCTTCGCTCCTTCTTGCGGCAAGGTTTCGTCGTGGAATTCTCTGGCTGTCACCGGGTCAAGTGACAGATTGAACTGGTCTTCCCACCGGAACTCGAATCGGGCTTTCGATAGCGCGTTGTCTCGGTATTGCGCGCCGGGATGGCCCTTCGCTAAGTCCGCCGCGTGCGCCGCGATTTTGTAAGCAATCACGCCGTCTTTCACGTCCTTCTTGTTCGGCAGGCCCAGGTGTTCCTTGGGCGTGACGTAACAAAGCATCGCGCAGCCATACCAGCCGATCATCGCCGCGCCGATGCCGCTGGTGATGTGGTCGTAGCCGGGCGCGATGTCGGTGGTGAGCGGTCCGAGCGTGTAGAACGGCGCTTCGCCGCACCACTCGAGTTGCTTGGCCATGTTTTCCTCGATCATGTGCATGGGCACGTGGCCCGGGCCTTCGTTCATCACTTGCACGCCTTTGGCCCACGCGCGTTGGGTGAGTTCGCCCTGCACCTGGAGTTCGCCGAATTGCGCCTGGTCGTTGGCATCGGCAATCGAGCCGGGGCGCAGGCCGTCGCGCTGATGGCTATGATTCAATTCAACTTGGGCAAAACTTTTCAAATTCAACTCGCGTAAGAAATCTTCGCCGACTTGCTTAATCAAGAACCAAGTGCCTCTCCCCACATTTCGGACCGCCAGTCGTCAAATCTCATGGCACAGTTTGCACAGAGGTAGATGTTCTTGAATCTTCTTCCATCTATTGGCCAAGGCTTGATTCGCCTCGTCTCCGTAGCTGTGCCCAGGCGCTTCCCGTGTCCCAAAAAAAATTGCTCAGGCTGGGCTTTGTTGCGGCATGGGCGTGGTTTCTTCACAGGCCGTAGTTTAGCTGCGTGGTGAATGCGGCGTCAATCTGGTAGTTAAACTCCGTGCTTCAAAAGAAACTCGGTCAACAAATCGCCAGCCTCCGCAAAGCTCGAAAGCTCACGCAAGAGCAGATGGCGGAAGCGCTTGGCTGTTCGGTTGAGTTCATCAGCTTGGTGGAGCGAGGCGTCAATGCACCCTCGGTTGCCGGCCTGGAGAAGTTTGCCAAGGTGCTCAAAGTCGAGGTCAAGGAACTGTTCACTTTCGAGGAGAAGAAGCGATGAGCAGCCAGTATTTTCCACAGTTGAAGGCTACCTTGGACGGCGTTGTTGCCACACTGACCGAGAGAGGAATTGAGCCGCGTCATCTCACGTTTGGCGGAGAAGGGCCGAAGCCGACGCAGAAAGCCAGAGTGCCAACAGACGCGCGCTCCGAATTCCTCGCCAACCGCGCGATGGGCGATTGGGCAGAACGCATGTTAACTGCTGCAATCCTCGCCGCGTTGCCGGAGTTCAAAGTCACGCAGTATGGAAATACCGACCGTATCGCGGCGGGGCATCCGGAATTCAAGACCCGTTATCTTGCGGGCATGGAAGAAACGCGGGTTTTCGGAAAGCGACCTGACCTGCTCTTGTTTCCAGCGACCACAGCCGTGGAGACGGACTTGTCGGAACGCACCCACTCGGATACCGAGGCACTGGTGAAAAGTGCTGTGGCAGCCATCGAAGTTCGGTCGAGCAAGTTTGAAGCATTGCGATACATGGCCGTGCGTCAAAAACAACGGGACGACGGGAACAAGAGCGGGCGCGAGACGCCGAGTTTCACCGTGAAGGTTGAAGATCTTGTCATCGTTTATCGCTGGCTGGAACGGCATCGCGTTCCGCAGACCTACTGCCAGGTATTCTTCGACTCCGTGTTCGCCATCAATTTTCTCGACATCTTCGCCACCATCGCCAGCGGTGATGGCTACTCGATTGAAACGCCAGCCAAGAGTCAGGAGAAATCCACCATCATGATTCCGATAACGCGTGGTGCGCAGGTAGGGAAGGCGACGAGTCTGCCGACTTTTGCCGCCGAACATCGCGTCACGGAACTGGGACGGCACGATGCGTATGTCGTCCCGCAGGGCGGCGGTTTTGAACTTGATGCTGCCGCGATGAAGAAGGTTCTTCTGCCTGCTGATTGACTCCTTCTGCGAAGTCGAAGTAGTGCTTCACGAGTTCGTCAATCCGCGCCGTCCGCTCGTTCAGAGCCAGCGCCTCCAATTCCGCAAGCTTGCAGGTGAGTTCGTTTGCCTCTGGCCGGTTCAGTTTCGGCATCACCGGGCAAGGCATGTCTTCCACGTCCTTCGGTTCGAGCTTGTTCAGGCCGTCGCCATAGAACCGGTTCACTTGCGAGAACGCTTCTCGCCCAAGGCTGCTGTTGAGGAAAAGCGTCATCAGGGGCGCAAGCGCCTCATTTCCCGGCTTCGCGTAAAGGCCGTGGAAACAAGTCAGGTTCTTCGCGCCGGAAGCATTCAGGATGAACTTTACCGATTCGCGCGAGAACACCGCCGCCCAGATTTCCGCAACGGCACGATTCTCCGGCAGATACCAAACAGGCCGATGGCTGGGCAGATGCCGCTTCGGAATGCCCTGTTGCTCTCCTAGTTCAAGGTAGCGGGTGAGGCTTTGCCCGTTGCGCGAGGGATTGAGAAGGAAGCACCTGCGGTCGCGATTGACCAACGCATCGAACTTTTCGCGCGTGAACACCAGGCCGTCGGCATCCGTCGCCTTGGTGATGCACGGTTCAACGTGCGTCTCCGTGAGGTGATGCTCGCGCATCTCCGCACGGCTCAGACAAAAGAAATCATTCGCTCCAGTAGCGATGCCACGACGGCAGTTGAAGTAATCGCCGACGCGTCTTGCAAACCGCATCGGAACTCTTTCGGTCGCTCCGTTCAACAGCAAGTTGAGCCATTTGACCCGGTGATTGAGCGCAGCCAAGTCAATTAGGCCATTGCCGGCGGCGGAAATTCTGCCCGCGAGCAATCCTTCAACAAACGCCTCCGCATCTTCTACGGTTTCAGCCAGCCTCGCCCAGATTGGCGCTTGGAGTTCTCGGCCCTTTTCGAGCAACACGATGGCGCTGGTGGTCAGAGCATCGGCAAACACATTGAGCGATGGCGCAAAGATGGCGATGCCAGCAGGCCGAATCGCACGCAATAACCGTTCTTTGATTTCCTCCCCGAAGTTCGCGTTCAGAAACTCCGCCGGGAGGATGACGGCTGCGCGTCCGAGCGGCGCAAGGTCTTCCCAAATCTTGAGCAGGAAC
Organism: bacterium; assembly: GCA_021823625.1. GTDB lineage: Bacteria > Verrucomicrobiota > Verrucomicrobiia > Limisphaerales > J093 > DSVZ01. The sequence continues at coordinate 5,380 of JAKANS010000196.1, forward strand.
AACGCGTAAAGGTTTGTGAGCCGGTCCAGCGGCGTGCCAAGGCGCTCCTCGAAATACCGCCAGTCCTTTTCCGAGTATTCGAGCCGATGCGCCTTCACGTAAGGCGGGTTTGCGATGATGCCGTCAAACAGCCCGGCGTCGGACTTGAGGTAGTCTGCCAGAATCAGCTTCGTGCCGCGTGGTGCTGATGTTTTCGCCCGCCGCAAAGTTTCCATGTCGCGCTCCGCGCCGACCAACTCGACACGCTGGTTGAACTGCCGACACGCCGCGAGCAATCCTCCCAAACCCGCCGCCGGATCGAGCACCGTTTTAGGCTTGGCTGACATCACCCACTCCGCCATCAACTTCGCAATTGGTTCAGGCGTGGCAACCTGCCCAAGCTGCTTGGTTTCCCGCTGCCATGACTTCACCGATGCAATCAAGTCGCCTTCGCCTGTGGCAACCTCCACAGCGTTCGGCTCGTAGTAGAGCGACATGAAAGTCTGGTTGTCGCGAAGCTTCATTGCACAAGAATGTGCCAGCAGTTTAACTACGGGTCAACATTTTACGCCTTCGCGTAAAGCTCGCTGCCCTTCTCCGTGAACTCGCGGGACTTTTCTTCCATCCCTTTCTTGAGTGCCTCTTCCTCGGCGATGCCTTGTTCGGCGGCGTATTTGCGGACGTCCTCGGTGATCTTCATCGAGCAGAAGTGCGGGCCGCACATGCAGCAGAAGTGCGCGGTCTTTGCACCTTCCTGCGGGAGGGTTTCGTCGTGGAGTTCGCGCGCGGTGACGGAGTCGAGGCTGAGGTTGAATTGATCTTCCCAGCGGAATGGGCTCGGCTGCGCCCGCAGCCTCGGCCTGTCGGCCTTTCGCTCCGCGAAATCCTTCTCGCCGCTTCCCAAGCGGATCGAATCAAAGCGCGCCTTGCTCAACGCGTTGTCGCGGTATTGCGCGCCGGGATGGCCTTTGGCGAGGTCCGCGGCGTGCGCGGCGATCTTGTAGGCGATGACGCCGTCTTTCACGTCCTTCTTGTTCGGCAGGCCGAGGTGTTCCTTGGGCGTGACGTAGCAGAGCATCGCGCAGCCAGTGGCCCGTGCGGCTCGCACCCAGCCGATCATCGCCACGCCGATGCCGCTGGTGATGTGGTCGTGGTTGCGACTCCGCAAGCTCCGCCGCAACGACGCCGGGCGCACAGATTTTGGAACGGCATCCTGCCCGGCTGCCTCAGCGGTGGTGAGCGGCCCGAGCGTGTAGAACGGCGCTTCGCCGCACCACTCGAGTTGCTTGGCCATGTTTTCCTCGATCATGTGCATGGGGAACTGGCGACAACTCGGTTCAACTTGGGCAAAACTTTTCAAATTCAACTCCGCAAAAATTCTCTGCCAACTCAGTCAAATATTTCAAGGCGACGCGACAAGGTTCAATTTTGACATCCGGCTGCGAATCGCCCCTTCCTGTCTGTGCAGAATCTTCGCGATTTCGCTCACGTTCTTCCCGGCTCGGCAAAGTTCGGAAAGTTGTCCGTCTTCCTCAGTGCTCCATTTCTCGTAAGCGCGGGGATGATCTTGGCGGATTTCCTCCACATCGTAGCTCTTGCCTTCACCTGTCGCCAGTGGAGCTTCGAGCGCCTCGGCTGCGGCTTTGAAGATGTCGTGATAAGTCCATGCCAAGTCTTGAACGAGGATTTGCTCGTAGGTGTGGCCTTTTGCGATGGCTTGCAGGATGGCGCGGGATGTTTCGCTCAGTGCCATAGCGGTTTTCAATGCTTCAATGGTCGTTCCATCACCAATTCAGCCTGCATCGAGACAGGCTGCTCTGAATAATGAACACCGCGATTTCGGGAAGCGGCCCACTCGTCGGCCAGACCAGCATCCTCGGCAAGCGCGCGAATGTTCAGCCGCTGAAGCAACTCAACTGTGATTGGGCGCTTGGAGTCCGTGAAAGTAAGCGATGTCAAAAACTCTTTGCATTCTTCCGAGTTCAATATTTCCGATACGACTCGCGCCTCATGCTCATCCTGAAATGGCACAAAGTAGCAGGTGTCGTCAAACAGGACCGGCTTTTCGTCCACTGGCCCGATTAACGCAAAGCGAGGGGTGCGGTGCAAACCTGACACCGCGACTTTCCACGGCACGAATGAATAATCCCCGATGCCGAAGAGCGCGAACGGCATTCGGCTGCTGTAAATGGAACTCTTGCGGGCGTCGAAGAGCTTGCTGTGAGATTGAAGGTAGCGCCAGGTGCGCGGGGCCGCCTTCGCGATACCGCTGGTGTCATCGCCGACTCGCCGTTGGGTCACGACGACGAATCGCTCCGGTTCAAGGCGCCCATTCGCCAGGTCGGAGCATTTCAGCAATGGAAACAGGTAATCAGGCTCGATGCTGACTTGTTCGCCAAGCTTGTTCTCCAGCGCCCGTCCGTTGGTTCGGCGCAGTTCCATGACCGAGGCGCAGTCGTGTTTCACGCCGGAACGCCATTGATACGGACAGAGTCCTTCAAGATGCTTGAGTCGCCGATATGTGCGGATGTCGAAAACCAAGTCCTGCCCGGCCAAGCCGAGAGTTGTTGACGCTCGCTTCGCGGAAAGGCGATCGAACACCTTGGCCTCCGCAAGCCCTGCTTCACCGGTTGTCGCCAGCAGCAAGCACGCATCCACCGACGCGCCGAAGTGCTTCTTGGCATCAATGCGGTAGAGTGACGCGGCGGCGATTCGTCCGTCATTCTGCCAAGCGAAGCGCAACAGCTTCCGGGCAGTGCCTGTCTTGCAGAGGATGGCAATGGTGGCTGAACGCCCGCGCAGAGCCTTGACCAACCGGATGAGCATCCATTCAGAAATGTCGAAGTTGGACTTGCCCGTCCGCGCTTCAATACCTCTAAGGCCTTGAAAATTCTCCTTCGTAGGCAGGTTTGAGCCGTTCATGCCCGACACCGTTGCGTTGGTAACCCACGGCAGGTTTCCCAGGACAAGAATCGAGCCGTGAATGACCGCTAGTTCCGTTTCCCAATCATGGGCGAAGAAATCCTGCACACCGATTGATGCCCGTTTGCCTGCGCCTGAATGCTTCAATGCCAGCTTGGTTTGCTCGACGTAGTCGCGGTTGATGTCCCAACCGAGAAGCCGGGCCTTCGGAAACACCTTTGCAGCCGCGTTGAGAAACGCACCAACCCCACAAGTTGGTTCAAGAACCGTATCCGCTTCGACTCCTTGCTGAAGCAATAGCGAACAAACTCCCTGAGCCAGTGCCAGCGGCGTCTGAAAATCCCCGAACTCGATTTTGGCGTTCGGCTTCATACGAGCCGGAGGATGCCGCCGACCTTGCCGGCCTGTTCGATGACACGGCCATATTGCAGCCGCCACTGGAGCGCGTTGGAGACGGTCAGATAACCGAGTTCCGGTGGGTTGCGGAGAACTTCGTCAGCGAGCGACTCGGCCTCAATCTCGTCCACGGGCAGCATCCGCTCTTGGAAGAAGGCGAGGATGTCGTCTCGGTTCGCCTTGTTCTCAACCAGACGGCGCAGCCCTGAAGTTGTCTGAAAGTCGGCCGTTTGTTCCTTTTCAACGAACACCGTGTGCCGCATGTCCAGCCGCCCGGTTCGCGTCTTTTCGTCGTCACGTTTGTCATAGACGAACACGAGTAGCGAGTAGCCCAGGCCGTAGATTTTCTGGCGGGCGCTCTTGAACGGACACGACGACTGAGGCTGCCGAATACTCGTGACCTTGATGTCCACGCCCAGTTCCGGGAAATCAATTCCCTTGGCGGAATTGCCGCGTCCGTAAGTGTAGCGGCTCTGGAGATGCGTTTGAAACTTGTGTTCCAGATATGTGCCGACAGCCTTGCCATCCGTGACACCGAACAGGCTCGGTTCGGCGTGCTTCGACTGCGCCTTCGCAAAGCTGGACGCCTCGTTTTGCAGCAATTGAACTGTGAGCGGCTTCGGCATAGCAGGATAATGCTTGGTTCAGGCCTTCGCGTAAATCTCGTTTCCCTTTTCGGCAAACTCTTTGGACTTTTCTTCCATTCCCTTTTTCAACGCTTCTTCTTCGGCGATGCCTTGCTCGGCCGCATATTTCCGCACGTCCTCCGTTATCTTCATGCTGCAAAAGTGCGGGCCGCACATGGAGCAGAAGTACGCGGTCTTGGCGCCTTCCTGTGGGAGCGTTTCGTCGTGGAATTCGCGCGCGGTGACGGGGTCGAGGCTGAGGTTGAATTGATCTTCCCACCGGAATGGGCTCGGCTGCGCCCGCAGCCTCGGCCTGTCGGCCTTTCGCTCCGCGAAATCCTTCTCGCCGCTTCCCAAGCGGATCGAATCAAAGCGCGCCTTGCTCAAGGCATTGTCGCGGTATTGCGCGCCGGGATGGCCCTTCGCCAGGTCGGCGGCGTGGGCGGCGATCTTGTAGGCGATGACGCCGTCTTTCACGTCCTTCTTGTTCGGCAGGCCGAGGTGTTCCTTGGGCGTGACGTAGCAGAGCATCGCGCAGCCAGTGGCCCGTGCGGCTCGCACCCAGCCGA